>BOJX01000033.1 GCA_016860685.1 Planctomycetota bacterium | reverse complement strand
TGAGCAAATACTGGACGCCGTGGCTGGTGGGCATGCCGGCGGAGACCTGCCTGGCGATCTGCTCGGTGATTTTCGGCGGCGTGCTGGAGCGCCTGCCGGCGCTGCGGATCGCGTTCGCGCACGCGGGTGGGTCATTCCCCGGCACAGTGGGGCGGATCGACCACGGATTCCGCGCCCGCCCGGACTTGTGCGCGGCGGACAACGCCGTCTCCCCGCGCGCGTACCTTGCCCGACCCGACGACCGCGGCGGTATCCTGCCGGCGCGTTTCTACGTGGATTCGCTCACGCATGACGCCGAGATGCTGCGTTATCTGGTGCGGTTGCTGGGGGCGGAGCGCATCGCGCTCGGGTCAGATTATCCCTTCCCGCTGGGTGAGGACGTGCCGGGAGCGATGATCGCGTCAATGTCCGACTTCGACTCGGCGACGAAAGCGCGGCTGCTTGCGGGCACGGCGCTGGAGTTTCTGGGCGTGCCCCGGTCCCGCTTCGCCTGATTCACCGCACATGATCATGCACGCCCGGCGCTCCCTCACGGTCGCGGCTCGGTCATGCTGAACCGATGCGAGCGTGAATACCTAACTCCCGAACCGGTTCTGCATTTCCGCTGCGTCGCGCAGGTCCACGTCGCGGTCCGCGTCGAAGTCGAAGGCGTTGACGCACGCCGTCTCGCACGTCGTCACCTCGGGGTCGTTCGGCGCGGGACGCGCGGCTGGCCCCGACAGGCACACTGACAGCGCTCGGTAATCGTCGAGATCCACATCGCCGTCAGGCTCGAAGTCGCCGTCGGCTTCGCGCAAGGGCACGTTCGTGAAGCTCATCGTGAAGGGCGCGGAGTCGCTGTGCCGCCCGTTGTCGTCGTGAAGGATGAAAGTCGCATCCCAGAGGCACTGCTCCGGGTCGAAATCCGCGTCGCGGTCGTCGATGTGCCAGATGAGGTGCGTATGCAGGTTCTCGTTGCCGAGGCGCGCGGCCTCGCCGGGGTCGTCGAAGACGTTGAAGCTTCCGTCGATGACGCGGAAAGCGGGGTCGATCGCGTCGATGACGAGGAAGATGTTCGCGCCGCTGCGCATCCGGAAGAGGTCACGGTCGGGGTCGTCCGTGATAACGCGGTCGAACCCGGGGGTATTGTCCGCCCAGCCGTGAAGAATGCCGTCGGAGGGCGGCAGGTAGATCAGATTCAGGCTGACCGGAAACCCGGCGTTCTTCAACTGATCGGCTGCGCTTCGACCAACAAAGATGTCTCCGGCGTGCTGCGCCATCGCGACCGGAGCAACCAGCCAGATGGTCAGACATGTGAGACGGAATCCTGTGCATGCAGACATCGTGAAACTCCTTGAAATCGGGGTGAACGTGGTTGATTCCTTATCCGGCGAGCGTCGGACCGCGGCGGAGCGCGGCGAACCGCGCCCCGCCGGGCCGACCTCCCCCCTCCGTCAGTTCGTTGCTCCTGCGTCGCCGCACGTTTGAACCCGCTTGCAGACGCGCGCGGTTCGGATCGCGCCCGCTTGCGCACGCGCGCGGTTCGGTGACGTTACGGACAGACGGTGTTGCCGGTGGTTCCGCATTCCACGACTTCAACCTGGTGCGGCCCATCGGCAACCCTCTTGAACTTCGCCCTGCCCTTGCCGCGGTCGTTGACGTGAAGCTCCGTGTCGGTGTTCGCGTCGCCGTCGAGACGCGCGGTCAGTTCCGCGTCGGTGCGGCCGCCCTTGAGCTTCGCCACGATCTTGTCTCCACCGCGGCAGGTCACGGTCAGCGTCTGCCCCGGTCTGCACGCCGGGGTGAAAGCGATCACGATCGGCGCGGAGTCCGCGTAATCGGTCGCGCCTTCATCGAGGAGCGTGAACGTCCCGGACCACGCCTCCTGATCCGCGTCGTATTGCGGACTGTCCGCGTCGATGAACCAGAGGGCGTGCTCATGCAGGTCGTGCCCGCCGAGCAGGAGCGCCCCGCCAACATGTATTTCGTTCAATCCCCCGTCGAACACGCGCAGCGCGTCGTCCAGTGCGTCCACGCGCAGCCAGACCTCGCAGCCCTCCGCGAGCGGGAGAAGATCCTCCTCCGCTTTCTCGATTGCCCCGAAGCCCGGCTCGTCCCCCAGCCAGCCCTCAAGCCCGAACGCGGCGAAGGGATAAAGGACGGACGGCGCATCCTGCTCGAAGATCGCCCCGAGCCTACCCTCAGCCGTTGCGCCGACTTCGACGTCTCCCTCGTGCTCATGCTGCGCCAGCGCCGCAGGCGCCGCCGCGCCCAACAACAGAACCCCCCACATTTTTCGTCGTCTCATTGTTGTCCCCTTTCCTCTCGGAACCTTTGAAACCCACGGCGGGCCAAGCCCGCCCTACGATCTGAACCCCTGATCTTTCAGCGCCCGATCAGCGGGTCGTACTTGTTGACGAGGAACTCGACGGGGAACGTCTCCGGCTTCACGAGATACGTCTCGTTGAAGCGCAGCCGGTCCACGTGTCCATCGAGGAAGCCGTAATTGGCTTTGTCCTTATGCCGCCGAATCTCGATCTCCCGTCCCGCCAGCTCCTCCGAGTCGCCGAACCACCAGTTTTCCGGATGCACGTGGTCGCTGACCGCGAAGTCGCCTTGCTCCGCGAGTTCCGCCCAGAAGATCGTCGAGCCGGGGCGGGTGATGCGGTCGAGGAGGTCATAAGGCCCGCGACCGCCGATCTGGTAAGCGGTGTATCCGTTGCTGGCGAAGCTGGTGCGCCGCAGGAAGCTCTCGCCGCTGACGACCAGCGGCGCGTCCCAGATTTCGCTCTTGTCGGCCGGACACCGCGCGATGTCGCGGTTTTTTCCGTATTCCTCCGCGAGCGTGTTCACCCACGACTTATGCTCGTCGCTCCCGGATCCGCCGTGCGTCAGTCCCGCACCGGGGAGCCGGCCGTCGTAGGCGTCGGCGTACATCCGGACGGCGATGCCGAGGCCGTGCAGATGCGCCGCGCACGCCGCCGCCTTCGCCTGCTCCCGCGCGCCGCGCAGCGACGGCAGCAGGATCGAGATCAGGAGGGCGATGATGGCGATCACGACCAGCAGCTCGATCAGCGTGAACGCGCCGCGCCGCGGTGCGGGCGCTCTGACGCCTGTGCGTTTCATGTTCAAACCTCCGGCGCGCCGACCCTCCGAAGCGGACCGGGCGCGAGTATGAAAGTTTTCTTCGATCTCCGGCCTCGCCCGGCGCTGCGTGCGCCGTCGCGCAGACAGTGGATCACGTAACGAGAAAACGACGTGTTACGGATTGACGTGTCGCGGCGGACGTTCGCCGGTCGCACCAGCCGGACATCCCGGCGCAACTGAAGATGCGTAACCCCTCACGGGAATCAGCGCACTCCGCGTGCTTCAAGGCGCGGCATCGGCGCGGCTACGACACGCAATTGAAGAGAGAAGTCAGGCCGGCGGGGCGCGGGCCTGCAACGAACCGAGAACACGGGACGCGGGAGTCCGCAAGACCGGAAGCTCGACGGCGGCTTCGGGCGTCTCAAACGTGACCGGATCGCCGGTCGGGGATGCCGCGGCGACAAGGTGCGCGGCGAGGCACAGGTGGCAAGACCCCTGATCGTCGTGCGAGTGCGGCGCAGGCGTCGATCGCTCGGGGTGACAGGCGTCGGTCGCCGCGACGGGGCGGGAGTCGCACGCAGGGACGGCTTCATGATGATGCCAGACCGCCGCCGGAAACGCCGCTCCGACGATCAGCACCGTCGCCAACACGCGCGTCAACCAGCAGGATTTTCCGCGAAAACCGCTCATGTTTCAGGATGCGCCGCTCATCGGCGGCGGCTGGTCTTCATCCGGCACGCGTGTTTCACGTTTCACTTTCACGCCTTCACGCCCAGCGCCTGCGCCTCGGATGATACCCCCTCCCGCCGGGCGGGTCAAGAGCCGAAACCGGGTCGCTCGATGAGGAGAGGCGTCATCTTTCATTCATGTCGAACCGGATTCGGTTGAAACGCCCCGTGAAGGAGGAGATTCACCCGGAGTCCGGACTCGCCGGAATGCTTTTTCAGTTCGAACTCGGCGACGGTGCTCGCAAGACCGGATACTGGGTTGCCGTTTTTGTTGACGCGCGGCGGATCCTCACCGTCGAAGTCGGCGGTCCGGCGGACGAACTAAAGGAGCAGGCCGATGCCCTTCACACGGCAATCCGCAGCGTCAAGTAGGGAAACCAGACCGAACCGCAAAAAAACGCTTCAGCCCAACCGAACCGCGCGCGACAGTCGGCGCAGTGGTCCAGATGCACCCACAAGGGACCGGAACGATCGTCGTCGAGCTCATCCTTCGCAAGGGTTTCCCAGGTTGCCGCGTCGGGACATGGATTCATCAGGTCACCTCGATCAGAGTGCCGTCGCTCAGTTCATTGAAGAGTTCCCGGATGCGCCGTATCACGCGATGCTTGGCGACGTACACCTGGCTGATGTTTATACCCAGGTCGCTCGCCACGGCGTCGGCGCACCTTCCTTCGACGGCGAGAGCGCAGAAGGCTGCGAAGGTAGAAGGCGCCACTTCATTCCGCACCCGCATCACGCAGTACCGAAGCAGCTCTGTGCGCCGCTGCCAATCCCACAACGCCGTCAGCGAAGGGTCGTCAGAGGGCTGAGCCTCCAGAAACATGGACGTCGCCTGGATTTCGTGCCGCTTGCGGAAATGATCCTGTACGCGCCGCTCGACGATGATGCGCAGCCAAGCCCAGAAGCTGCCCATCCGCCGGTGTTCGAAGTTGGCCAGTCCCCGCAGAACCCCCTCGCTGGCCTGCTGGGCGATGTCTTCGGCGTCCGAAGGCTGCACGCCACGGGACACGGCATACCCGACCATCTTGGGCCGGTAGATCCGGTCAAACTCCCGCCATGCCGAATAGTCGGAAGGATCCCGGATGCGCTGCAGAAGTGTGAATCGCGCCGCTTCCGCCACGGCACAACCTCCGGCCGGCCTGAACCCGTTGCGGGAATTAGCTAGATCAGAATACTATGCATTGACCTTTCCTGTGTCAAGAAAGCCCCTCCCGTGTCAAGGGAACGGCATCGAACCCCCGATTTCACGGAACCCCGATTTCACGTGGATTCTGACCCTCGGATCAAATTTTCGGCTCAAATCCCGAAATTGCGTGTAAGGATTTAACGTCAACCGCGATATCAAGTGATTAAGGGAAGGGCCGAGAGCTGGCTGTGAGGCCGACGCCTTCCCAAGCGGCGTACGAGAGCGGGTGCTCCGCGGAGAAGGGTCATGAAAGTAGCTCGCTGGATTTATGCGGGTTTCATCGGATGGGGACTGCTGACCGCCCCCCTGGCGGCACAGGAGTGGACCACGACCTGGTATGTCGACGGGTGCAGCAGCCCGGAAGCATGGATGAACTACTTCAGCCTCGCCGTGGACCCCGACGGCAACGTCTTCGACGGCGTGACGCCCGGTCGATGCTACTACACTACCGTGGCCACACGAAAGATCGACGGCGAATCTGGTAACACCCTCTGGATTGAATCAGACCAATACCCGTACACATCATGGGTCGGAGTTATTCCGATTGCAGTGGATCCTGATACGAATGACGTCTACCAGGGACGGAACATTGAGTACCAGTCGGGATGGCGAACCATCCAACTTCAGAAACGTGCCGGCGACACCGGCGATTTGATCTGGAGTGCGGATTACTCGTTTTATTATGATTACTACAATTGGACACAAATCTTCCCCCGCCATGAATCGGTTTACGTCACACTCAGCGGACCGGGAAGTCCACTGTATTCCGTACGACGGTACGACGCGGCGACCGGCGGGATGGTCTGGGAGTTGGGTTTCGGCGATCTCGGACTGCCCGGCGCGGTGCCGACCACGTTCAATATCGACCAGAGTCCGGATGCGCAGTGGGGCCTCGGATTCGTCGCCGGAACCTATATCGACTCCGGACGGCCGGCGGTCTGGGTCATGGCTATTCAACTTTCGGACGGCAGCCGCCGCTGGCTGAAAACATACGTCCCCGAGACGCACTACGAATCCGTCGCCATCGGCCCCGCGCTGGCGGTCCACGACGTGACCGGAAACGTATACGCCGTGACCACGTTCGAGCGCTTTGACGGTCAGCAGGAGTACCTCGTCGTCCATCTGCGCACCACGGGTGATATCCAATGGACCGCCCCCGCGAAACACCCCCACCAGCAGGGTCCGCTGGCCATCGATTTCGGCGACCTCGTCGTCGCCGGACGTTCGCCGCGCACGGCCGCCGGCGACGAATACCTCCTTGATGTCGTTAAGTACTCGGGTTTCAACGGCAGCCGGAAGTGGGAAACGAAGATCAACCTGATGAACGCCGGGGGGCATTCCTTGGTCTGCACGAACAGCGGCCCGCAGTCTTTCCTCCAGCGCAACTGGAAACAGGAGTTTGCCCTGCTGACCACCGCTCCGGGCGTGGGCCACTTCGATTATCCTGATAAGTTCCCGTCCACGGCGCTGATCTGGCTCGACCCGTACGGCCGGCAGAAATCCAGTTCCCGGCTCGAGGTCGTGAGCAATAGCCCGTACGACAGCGTCACCCCGCGGGCCTTGGCCGTGGACATGAACGGCGATGCGGCGTTTACGGCGGTATACCAGCCATATTGGGGCCTCCCGACGTCACACGCCGCGAAGCGCTCCGCGCCGGACGTCGAGATGGGCGACATGCTCATCACCGGCCAGCCCTACGTGCGTCAGCCGGTGGCCCGTCCGTGGCGGGTGCTCAAAGGTGAAACCGTCAGCCAGGGCAGCTTCGGCTGGAACTCCTACCTGCCCTGTTACTCGTGGTACGGCTGGGGCATCAACCGCCTGTATGATGACGAGCTTCCTCGTCTGCTTATCACGAATGGAAATTGGCTCTATCCTGTGCGTGATACCTATAGTGGTCGATACCTGCTCACCCTGAACCAGTGCTTCAGCGGCGGGTTCGTGGACGATCTCGACGATTCCGGAATGAGCCCGTTCGTCGTCATGGCGTCGTCGGCCTGGAACCGGCTGGCCTTCGGACGCGACGCGGACGAGACCAATTCGCCTTGGCTGGACGCCGACCCGAAGACCCCGCGTCTGTTCTTCGCCCACGCCTGGTGGGAGGTGCTGAACCCGGTGCCGGTGTCGAACATGCGCACCGCGTATTCTTCCTTCGACGGGTATCCGTCCAACTATCGTCCCGTGGACCGGCCGCAGTATTACGCCCGCCCCACCGACAGCGGCAACGCCACCCTTGAGGACACCGCCGCCAATACCATCCTCATCGTCGTCGGCGACGACCGCGCGCCCGACGGTCAGCGCGTGACCCATTTCTACGACGACGCCCGGCGGCTGTACGACACGCTCGTGCGCTACGGGCACACGAACATCCAGGTGCTCTACTGCGACGGCACGCCGCCGCCCAACCCCACCGACATGCCCGACGTGCTCCCCCTGCCGATCTGGGGCGTGGCGGAGGAATACTTCATTGCCCACTCACAGTGGGTCTACACCAACGCGCAAAAGCTCGTCTGGTTCAGCGGCAACGGCGGACTCAGCGCCCGCTTCAGAGGCCTGCTGCGGCTCACCGCGGACGGCGGCGGCGTTGACGCCACGATCACCGAGGAACTCGGTCCGGTGGTCAAGCGCCTCTATCGACCAGGCAACGAGGTGCATGCGCCAAGGCTGCGCATCGGCGCGCTGAACCTGCCGCAGAACGCCAGCGGCCTGAAGGCCTACGTCAATGACCGCCTGGTCGCGGAAGGCATCCGCAACCCCGGCGGCGAATACGTCTTCGACGCCTCCCTGTTCAGGAACAACGAGAACACGATCCGCTTCGCCTGCGACAACGACGGCGGCGGGACAGTGGAAGTGGGCGACTTCGAGATCCTGATCGAAGGTCACAAGGGCGGCGCGTATACGCGTCAAATACATGCGCACGGCGGCCCGATTCGGGTTCCCTGATTCACGGGCTTCCCGGTCCGCCTGACGAATCACACGGTGCATGCCAGGCGATTCGTCAGGCGGGCGACGGATTCGGCGATGGTCCCTCGGTATCTTCCCGCACCCTGACAGCGCGGTCCTGTTTCGGGGATCCGCCTGAGTTTGCCGTTGCGCCGACTCCCCGTCATGCTGTCCGGTGGATGGGGACGCGACCCGCGCCGACGGACCGGCGGTAACCAGCACGGAAACCCTGATGCCGATCGCCGTAATCGACGACCTGCCGCTGCTCTACCGGACGCCTCGCGCGTGGGCCGACGGCGTGCTCGAGGCGCCGCTCGCGCTGCTGAACGATCATGCGCATCTTGAGAAAAAAGCCGCCGCCAACGCGCTCGAACTGCTCAACCGCTGGCCCGAACCGAACCCGCCGGAGAACTGGGTTGCGGCGATGACCGCCGTCGCGCGCGACGAGGTTGAGCACCTGGCGCTGGTCGTGCGATTGTTGGCGCGACGCGGCGGACGCCTGACGCGGACCCACGCCAACCCTTACGCCGCCGCCCTACGCGACCTCGTCCGCTACGGCGACGGTCCGGACGAACTCGTCGATCGTCTGCTCGTCAGCGCCTTGATCGAGGCCCGCTCCTGCGAGCGCTTCGCCCTGCTTGCCGACGCCTGCACCGACCGGGCCCTCGCCCGCGTATACCGCGGATTGTGGGCGTCCGAAGCCGGGCATTATCTGAGCTTCCTGAACCTCGCCCGCGAACTGCCGCATAATGAGAGCGACGCCGGGGTCTCCGACCGTCCGCGCGGTCGCGGGAAAGGCAGCGCTCGGCACACGAGCGTGGACGATCGCTGGTCGTGGATGCTCGAACGCGAGGCGCGCCTCATCGCCGATCAACCGCCGGGACCGCGCATGCATAGCGGCGTCGGCGTGCTGAAGGCGGGTTGACCGGCCAGTTGGTGGGGGCGAGAACGTAGGGGTGAGACGGGAAATGCTTACGCATGCATGATGCTCTCGGCTGCATTTTTTCGTTTCACACTGACTTCGCCGATGGCGCTTGGCGAGGGGCGACAAGGTAGAATCAAGGTGGCGAAAGTGACGCGGGCCGAAGTATGCGGGTTAGAGTCGCGTCTGCCGAACAAGACATATCCGCCGAGTTTTTCATCATGAGGAGGATTTTCGTATGAGACGATGGGTGCTCGGATGCGCGCTGCTCGGGTTGGTCGGATGCGGAGACGGGTCGGCGATCTGGGATCCACCGGAGGATTCGACCGAGACGGGCGCGGCGCAGCTTCGGCGGTTTCAGTCGGACAACGAGCTGGTGAACTACTTCCGGCAGGAGGCGTCGCGGACGGAGCGGTTCTCGGGCGACGTGGCGCTGGAGGATTCGTCGGATGACGCAAGCGGCGGGGCGGGGGCGGGAGCGCCTCCGGGCGCCGAGGGACCGGCGGCGGACGGGGGAATGCAGGGCGACGCCGACGGGTTGGGACACTCCGGAACGACGATCCAAGAGGAAGGCGTGGACGAACCGGACGTGGTCAAGACGGACGGGTCGCATCTTTACATCCTGGATTCCGGCCTGTTGCGGATCGTCAGCGTGGGGGACGCGCAGGTCACAGAAGTCAGCCGTGTGGAGCTGGAAGGCGGGGGGCAGGACATGTTCCTCGTCGGTGACACGGTCGTGACACTCACGCAGGAGTGGAGCCGGTTTTATCCAAGCGTGCATTTCATGGCTGACGGATCGGCCAGCGGCGGCGCGGCCGAGGGTGGCGACGCGGTGGAGCCGACGGGTCCGAGCGTGATCGCCACCGTGATTGACGTGACGGACCGGGCGGCGCCGCGCGTTCTTTCGACGACGCGGTTCGAGGGGAACCTCGTATCCGCGCGGATGATCGGGCGGCGGATGCACCTGGCGCTGGCGATCTACCCGCACGACCTGGGGAAAGTCTTCCCGGTGGGCGGGTCGCGGATGAAATCGCTGGCGCTGAAGGCGGCGGATGTGCTGCCGAACTTTGAATGCACCGACGCCTCCGGCAAGACGATCACCGGCGAACTGCTGACGTACGACCGCGTGTTCCGTCCGGCGGACCCTGACGGTTACGGGATGGTCAGCGTCATCAGTCTCGACGTGGACGCGCCCGCGCAGTTTCACGCGATCGGCGTGATGGCCACCCCCGGACTGACCTACGCCTCGCTGGACGCCTTCTACCTGACGGACACGCAGTGGACGTTCTGGGGCGACGAGCGTGAGACGACGGACATTTACAAGTTC
Source organism: Planctomycetota bacterium (assembly GCA_016860685.1). Lineage (GTDB taxonomy): Bacteria > Planctomycetota > Phycisphaerae > UBA1845 > UBA1845 > JABWBH01. The sequence continues at coordinate 21,209 of BOJX01000033.1, read as the reverse complement.
GCGTATACCGAAACCGGCGTCGAGTTAGCCGGGGTGGGCGTGGTCGACGGGCGCGTGCTGAACTCGTACTCGCTGGGCGAGCACGAGGGCCGGCTGCGCGTGGCGACGACGACCTCGACGTTTGACGAAAACGGGTTCTCAACGGGCAATCACGTTTATGTGCTTGCGCAAAACGGGGAGGCGTTGGAGGTCGTGGGCAAACTCGAGAACCTGGCGCCGGGGGAGACGATCCAGTCGGCGCGGTTCATCGGCAATCGAGGGTACCTGGTGACGTTTGAGCAGGTGGACCCGTTGTTCACGCTGGACCTTTCCGATCCGGCCGATCCGAAGGTCGTGGGCGAACTGAAGGTTCCGGGGTTCTCGACGTTCATCGTTCCGATGGACGAGCATCACCTGCTGACGGTGGGCCAACATATTCCGGACGACGGTTCGTGGATGTGGGGTGTGCAGCTTTCGATCTTTGACGTGACGGACTTCGCCGCGCCGCAGCTTAAGCATCAGGCGGTGCTGGCGGACGGAGCGTGGTCGGAGGCGTTGTACAATCCGAAGGCGTTCACGTACTTCGCCGAAGGCGGCGTCGTGGCGCTGCCGGTGACGATCCCGACGATCGTCGCGTTCGATGAAGACGTGGTGATCGGGGATGACGGGAGCGGATCTCCGCCGATGTGGGACGCGCCGATGTACCGGGACGAGTTCCAGGGCGTGGTGGTCTACCGCGTGTCTTCGGAAAACGGTTTCGCGGAGGCGCTGCGGCTGGACACGCGGCAGGACGACGACCTCTGGACGTGGTGGCCGTCGTTCACGCGGGGCGTGTTCATCGGCGCCCAGGTGTACGCGGTGACGAACGCAGGGGTGGTCTCGGCGTCGCTAGATGCGCCGGAGGAGCCGGGGCCTTCAATGAAGTTCGAGCAGCCGGAATCCGCTGAGGATGCGGATCACTGGTTCTGGCACATGATGCGTTAGGCGACCGCGCGGAGCGGGTTTCACCGGCGGAGCGGCTTGTCCGCGCCTGTGCCGGATGCGATAAACGCGGGAGGGACCGGACCGTCCGGCCCCTCCCGCGGCTTTTTTTTGTCGATATCGACGTCTGCGGAGTCTGCGGAGGCAAGGGTTGTCGCGCGCATTTCGATCGACGAATCCGGCGGAACGGCGTGCGGGAGCGCCGCGCATCGGAGCGTGGGCGGTGGGCGGAGCGACGACGCTGGTCGGCGTTCTGCTTCATGCGTCGGGCACGCTGGATCGGCTCGACGCCGCGGGGTACGACGCGCTGGTGCGCGCGGGGTGTGCGGTTGAAACTGACCCGCGGATCGTCGTCGTGGGGATCGACGATGCGACGCTGGAGCGCGTCGGGCGGTGGCCTTGGCCGCGGCGAACGCTGGCCGGGCTGATCGACGCCCTGGCCGCCCACGGCGCGACGCAGATCGTGCTTGATCTTACCTTCACGGCGCCGCAGGAACTGCGCGTCGAGCCGCCGACGGTTGTCGATCCGTATTCGGCGGACAACCTCGCGGGGCTTGAGGTTACCGGGGCGATCATTCCGGACGACCTCGAGCTGGCGGCGGCGATGCGCCGCGCGGGCAACGTGATCATCGGGGTGCGTGCCGAGGCCGCGGCGCGGACACCCCGTGAAATGCCGGAGGGCGCGGCGATGCCGACGATCGTTGCGGAGGCGGCGGAAGCGCTGATCGGCGACTTCTCGCTTACGCCGGAGGATCTGGAACGCGTGACGGGTTGGCGCGAAGGCGGTCCGTTTCCGGCGGCGGAAGCGAAGAAGCTCGCCGCACGATGTCTCAGCGAAGCCTTTCTCAACCGCGAGCCACAAGGCGGACTTTCGGAGTTTCTTGCGTCGGTCCCGGGGGGCTCGGCTGCACCCGTCAACTCGGCGGATATGGACGAGTTGCGTCGCGCGTTTGATCGCGAGACGGCGAAGCGGCGGTTGCTGACCCGGTGGCCGGCGGCGCATGCGTCTGTGCTCAGCGTCGTGCCTCGTCTTGGCGAACTGGCGCCACCGATTCCGGTGCTGGCGGACGCGGCGCGTGATGCGGGCGGCGTCGTCGTTCATCCTCAGGGCACGGATCCGGTCCTGCGCAGCATCCCTCTCGCGGCGATCTCGGACGATCGGCTGGTCGCGGCGCTTTCCTTGCAGACAGCGGCGCGGGTGTGCGGAATCGATCTGGCGGAAGCGCGAATTGAGCGCGGATCGCTGGTGTTGCCGCGTTGCGGCCACGTCGCGCCCGGTGAAGGGGACGACGCCTTGCGGATCCCGCTGGTATCCGGAGGCGAAGCGCTGATCCCCTGGGCCGCGGCCGGGCGTTCCGGCGCGCCCCAGCGGTGGGAGAACACCTTCCGGCAGGTTCCGGCGTCGAGCGTCCTGCGCTGGGTGGACCGCCGGGAGGCGCTGGAAGCGAACGACGTGCGGCGGCAGTGGATGCTTTCGAAAGTCGTCGAGGCCGCGATGCAGGGCACCCCGAAGGTTTTCGGGGCGTACGCGGCACGTGTTCGAGAGCGTAATGCGCGCCGGCGGGAAAGGAGGCTGGCGGACTCTCAGGACGAGCGTGAGCGGATCGACGGGCGGATCGCCGCGTTGACGGCGGAGATGTCCGACGTGGAAGCGCAGGCGCTGGAGTGGTTGGACATGATCCGCCCGTCCTGCCGCGATGAAGGCGGCGGGACCGAGACGCCCTCTGAGTGCGCCGAGGTCGCCGCGTACGAGGTGCATTTCACTTCGGAAGGCGCTCGTGCGTTCGAGGAAATGCAGGCGAGCGTTCGCGAGGAGATCGCGGTCATCGAGTCCGAGTTGCGGCCGGTCCTGGAGGGTGGGATCTGCCTTGTCGGTCTGGTCGGCAGCGGCGTGGGGGATTTTGTTCCCACGCCGGTGGACGATCGCTGTCCGGGCGTGGTGGCGCATGCGCATGCCCTCAATGCGCTGCTGACCGGGCGGTTCCTGACTCCGCTTTCGCACCGGGCGCAGTCGGCGCTGCTGGCGATGGCCGGCGTGCTCGCGACGATCGCAGGATCGCGAGGGCGGATCGTCGCGAGCGTCGGGGGCGCGGGCCTGATCGCCGCGGCGTGCGCCATCGTCGCGTGGCTGATGTTGCGGTGGAACCTGATTGTCTTCAGTTGGGGGCCGGCCTGCGCGGTGGCGGGGGCGGCGTGGGTTTCGGTCCTTGCGTACCGGCAGGCGACGGAGGAACGGGCGCGGCGGGCAATGACGCGCGTTCTCGGACAGTACACGTCGCCGGCGGTCGCCGCCGGGATCGCCGCGCGGGCGCGGGAAGGTGCGTTTGAGCCGGCGCGCCGCAATGTGACGTGTTTCTTCAGCGACCTGGCGGACTCGACGCGGATCGGCGAGCGCCTCGGTCCGGATGCGGCGCGACGCTGGCTGCAACCTTACCTGGCGACGGTCAGCGACGTGTTGATCGCCGAGCAGGCGCTGGTGAACAAATTTGTCGGCGACGGGGTCTTCGCTTTCTTCAACGCCCCGCTGCTGCCTTGTCCGGACGCGCCGGCGCGGGCGTGCCGCGCGGCGCTGACCTGCCTTCAACGCATGCGTGCGATCCGCTCGGATCTGCCGGCGTGGCGCCTGCGCATCGGCATCGCCACCGGCGACGCCGCGGTCGGAGACTTCGGCACGGAGCGCAAGAAGGATTACACGTCGATCGGCGATCCGGTCAACGTCGCGGCGCGGCTCGAGCGGGCGAACAAGGCGCTCGGGACTAACGTGCTCGTGGACGCGGCAACTCATCGCGACGCGGGCGGCGCATTCCGGTTCCGCTGCGTCGGCCTGCTCACGGTGGAAGGCCGGTTCGCGCCGGTAGAGGCGTTCGAACTTCTCGACGAAGCGTCAACTTCACCAGCCGATCTCGGCGCCGTGGAAGTGCTGGCTGAGGCGCTGCTTGCGTTTCAGCGGCGAGACTGGGATGTAGCGGAACGCACGCTCATCGCGCTGGCGGAGGCAACTCCGACGGACGGAGTCGTCGCGTTCTACCGGGCAAGGATCGCCCGGTTTCGTTCGCAGCCGCCGCCGCAGGACTGGCGCGGCGAAGTCGCCGTCGGCGGCGCGTAGCGCGCGGTCGAATGCAAACCGCGCCGTTTTCCACGAACGCCGGATCGCGCCGTCACGCGGACGGATCGTGCGGAAAGCCTTCCAGCGGACATCCTTCGCAGCGGGCCTTCGCACGGCAATGCCGCTTGCTCAGTTCGACGATCAAGGCGTGATACTCGCGGTACACATCGAGGTCCGCGGGCGCCTCCTCGTGAAAACGGGCTTGCAGGTCGTCGTAACCGTCCCGGCGGGTCGCCAGTTGGTGCCGGACGAGGACGCGCCGGGTGTACGCGTCGATGACGAAGGTCGCATGCTTGCCTGCATAAAGCAGGATCGCATCGGCGGTCTCAGGGCCGACGCCGTGGATGCGCAGCAGCGCCGCCCGCGCCTGCGGGAGGGGCAGACCCAGCAAGGCATCCAGGGAGCCTGCGAACTCATCTTGAACCGTCCGAACGAATGCCTTGATGCGCCGCGCCTTGACGCGGAAGGTTCCCGAGGAGCGGATGATCTCGGCGAGGTGGGGTTCGTCGATCGCGTCGAGCGCGGCGAGGTCCACGAGTTCCGCCCGGTAGAGCGCCGCCAGCGCGCGCCGGACGTTCTCCCACGCCGTGTTCTGCGTCAGCACCGCCCCGAGCACGATCTCGAGGCGGGCCTGAGCAGGCGTCGCGGCGTCGCGGCTGACCGGCCACCACCCCTGACGCCCGAGCGCGTTTTTCAAGGTTTCAAACATTCCGTCGAGCGTCAACCGGGCGCTGGAAGCGGATGCACCGTCGAGCGGCGGGGCGCTGTTGCGAGGACGGCGCGGTGCGGGTCGGCGTGTTGCTTGCGACATGACGAGGGGGCAAGATACCTGCGTCATGCAGCAACGTCGAACGGATTCGACCGCCGCGCCACCCGCGCCCGGTCCGGAGCGGGGTCTTTTCGTTCAACCCCTGACGGATCTGGTTGCGCTGCTGCCGTGGCTGCTCTTCCACGCCGTGGTGACGCGCGTACATCCGACGGACGAGGCGATGTTCGGAGATTTTCGGCGCTTCTCGCGGAGCGTCTCTCCTCAGGCGTGGTGGTTGCCCGGCGTCATCGTGGTCGGCGTGCTGCTGCTGGCGCAGGTGGTGCGGGGACGGCCGTGGAAGACGGGGGCGACGCAGGTTCTCACGCTGCACGTCGAGGCGGCGGCGTGGGCGCTTCCGCTGTGGGTCATCAACCGGGCGACGCTGCTTTCCGCGGAAGGTCCGGCGGTGCAGCCCTGGGCGATGCAGATCGCGCAGCGCGTCGGAGCGGCGATTTATGAGGAATTCGTGTTCCGCGTGCTGCTGGTGACGCTGGTCGTCGGGCTGGGCGCGTCGTTGCTGCGGTTGCCCCGGGGGAAGGTCGCGCTGATTGCGATCGTCGCCGGCGGAGTGATGTTCTCCGCCTACCACCACCTCCCGGATGTCGCAGGGATGCTGGGCAGTCGCGTGTTTCTGTTCCGGTCGATCGCCGGCGTTTATCTTGGCGCGGTGTACTGGTACCGAGGCTACGGCGCGGCGGCAGGGGCGCACCTCGTGTACAATCTCGGTGTTTCAGCTTTTTAAGCGGCGGTGGGCGGCCGCGCGCAGCGATCAGCGCCGCGGCGCGATGGCGTCGCCGCCGCGCGGGTCGAGCCAGGGTCCCAGCACGTCCGACAGGCGCCATCCCGGGAAAATCGGCAGGCGTCCCAACGCCGCCCTCCACCCCTGGCGAGGGGGTTCGCTGATCTCCTGCGCCATCCTCCGGGCGACGCGGGCGATCGTCTTCGCGGGGAGGGTCGGCATATCCAGCACGCTTCGATCCTCCGCGAAGCACACCTCGCCGCGGTTGCTCATCCAGCCCATCTCCTCCGCGATGCCGGCTGCCTTGGTGTTTGGAAAGGGATAGTAGACCCTGACCTGAACGAAATCCGGTTTGAGACGGCGGTTGAGACGGACGGTGTCGGACTCGGTGATCTCGCTGCTGTAAGGCGCGCCGACGTAGTTGATGCTGCGCGTGCGGATTCCACGGTCGCCGAGCAGTTCGAAGGCGCGCTCGATCTGGCGGGCGCTGGTGTCCATCTCGAGGATTTCGTTGCGGATGAAGTTGCTGCCGCTGACGATCTCAATCTCGGCCTCGTCGCACCCGGCCGCGTCGAGCGCCTCGACCGTCGGCTCGTCCACGCTGTTGGCGCGGAGGTGACAGGAAAACGGCAGTCCGCATCGGTGGGCGTAGACGTCGGCGAACGATTCCAGCCAGGCGTAGTCGAGGGCGAAGGCGTGATCCGGGAAACGCAGGCGCTGCGTCTCGGGGAAGTTCATGCACAACTCGTCGATCTCGTCGCAGACGTGGTCCGGCGATCGGCGGCGGACGAACCCGGGGGGGTCATCATGCAGCCCACGCAGCGCGTCGTTTGTGCAGTAGGCGCAGCGCATCGGACACCCCCGGCTTGTCACGACGTCGAAGCAGGTGTGCGACGGCGGATATCCGAAGATCGACCGGTCCGCCGGGGGAAGCACGTCAAGGTCGTCGATCAGGGGGGCGGGGCGGAAGGTCGCCGGACGCCCCTCGCTGCGAAGCATGACGCCGGGGACGCGGATGTCCGACGCGGATCCGCACAGCCCCGAGCGGACCCAGCCGCGGAACGCTTCCTCGACCTCGCCGACAATGACGGCGTTGACGGCGGGCATGCTCAGCGCCGTCGAGGGCATCAGCGTGGCGAACGTTCCTGCGGCGACGATCGGAGGCGGACTGGTCTCGGCGAGCGCGCCGAGTGTCCGCCGCGCCAGATCGACGGCGGTTCCGTCGATGTGGACGAGGACGACGTCGGGGCAGGCCTCCTTCAGCGCCGCACCCAGCGCGGCGGCGTCGAAGTGCGTGACGGGAATCAGCCGCGTCGTATGCCCGTCCGCCTTGAGCATCGCCGAAAGCACCCCGAGGGATGCCTCGTAGCGCGGCCCGACCGGTTCGCCCGGCGGTCGGCGGTAGCATTGCAGGAACAGGACGCGGCTCATGCGTCGCTCCGGTGCGAGTCAGCGCGGTTGAACGTACTGCGGAACGGTCGTCTCGAACCCCGGTAACGGTGTTGGGCGGACCCTGTCGAACCCGCGTGCAAACCCTGGAACGATGCTTCTTCCCACCCTTGGCCTCCCCCCATCTGAGGCGCCCAGGTGCGGGGCCGGCGCCCTTCTGCGATAAGCGTAGACACTTGATTCGCTCAATTCAAGCGCGGAAGCGTAAATCCGCCGCTAAGAAAGTCTCCCCGCCCCTGTTTCGCTCCTGCGGGACCGTTATCGCCACGATGACGATGATGCCGGTTTGGCGCTTTCACCTCGGATGCGAACTCGCTAGGATGCTCCGCTTCCGCCTGATCAGGATCGGGTGGATCAACCAGGTTCACATGGGGATTTCAGCAATGTTGCGCACAAGATTGGCAGGGTATGCGTTGGTGATCGCGGGGCTGATCGGCGGGGCGTCCCGCGCCGAAACGATCGAGGAGATCGAGAAGAAGCTGACGGAGACGTATGCGAAGGTGACCAGTTACACGGCGAAGGTCACGGTGGACATGAACATGGACACCGGCGACGGCAACCGCACAACCTCCAAATCCGAGTCCACGATGGAGTGGATGCGCAAGGGCGACAAGGTGTTCATGCGCGCGGACTCGAAAACCTCGATGACGACCAACTACGGTGGACAGGAAATGAAGATGGACAACGTCAGCACGACGATCTGCGACGGCGAGTTCCTTTACAGCGTTTCCGAAATGATGGGGCAGAAGTCGGCCGTGAAGATGGCCTACGATCCGAAGGCCGCTGGCGACGTCACCGGCATGTTTAAGACGTTGCGGGAGCAGGCGGAATTGAAAGTGCTCCCGGATGAGAAGGTCGGCGACGAGGACTGCTACGTCATCGAGTCCACGCCGAAGTCGGCCGGCGCCAGCCCGATGCCCGGCGGTGGCGCGATGCGCATGTACTTCAGCAAGAAGACCGGCATGAACCTCAAGGCCGTCGCTCTCGACGACAAAGGCAAGCCCTTCAGCACGACGCTGACGACTGACATCAAGATCGGGGCGAGCATCGCCGCGGATCGCTTCGTCTTCAAGGCGCCCGAAGGGGTGCAGGTGATGGATATGACGAAGCAGCAGCCGTAAGGCTTGCTGTCGGTGACGCCGGTCCGACGAGGCGGCGTCCGGCGGATGAGCGGACTTACACGCGGATCCAAAACCCGCGTGAAGGCCCGAAAGGCACGCTTCCTAACGGGCGCGGCTCGGTTTTGAAACAGCGTCTTAAGTGCATGTGGGGCGGCCTGAGCAATCAGACCGCCCCACCGCTTTTCGCCCCGTGCCCCCCAGCCGTATCTCTCCGCGGTTATCTCTCGCGGAGCACTTCGTCGATCATCCTTTGAATGTCCTGGGGCTGAACCTGCGTTCCCGTGCTCATCGGCGGGACGTGGTACTCGTCTACGCCGCCGAAGAAGCTCAGCAGCGGGATGCCCGCTGCAAGATCGGCGACCGACCCCGTGAAGACGTCGCTGCTTTGACGCAGCGCGACGCGATCCGCATGCGCCTGCATCATCGCGTGAAGGTCGAGCACCGGTGCGGAATTGAAGTGCGGGACATCCGCGGTCAGGTCCGCTGTGTTGTAAATCGCCGTGTATTTGGTCTGACCGTCCTCGCCAACAAATTCGGGGCCGCGATAAAGCAGCCCGTCCGCCCACGCGGCGCGCATGCGCGTCAGGTCCGCCCAGTCCGGCGGGTACGTGACCACGCGGTTCCAGATCGCCGGATCCTCGCCCCAGCGGGCCAGGCGCGATTGCTCGTATGCGGCGAACTGCGCGTCAACCCGGACAGGTCCGCTGCGCAGCCCGATGCCCACCTCCAGACTTGTGTCGGCGTCGGGAGCGGCAAGCGGGGTTTCCGATGTCACGGCGGCTACGTTCTGCGCGGCGGTTTGCGACAGCGTCCCGTCAGCGGGTGTTCCGTCGTTCGTCCCCAGATCCGACATCGTGTGCGGTGTCGAACGACGGGCCGGGCCTGCCGCCACCGCGGCCCGCCGCGAACGCGCCTGAGCCATCACCGCCTCGAGGGACGCGCGAAGCGCATCCCGGTCGGCATCCGTCGGAAGCGCGGCGAGCTTGTCCAGCGCGGCGTTCGCGGCCGTAACGGCATCATCAACGCGCCCCTGCGCAAGACGGGCGCGAGCCCTCAGCAGTCCCAGGTGAATCTCGCCGATCGCCAGTTCCGACTCCGCCCGCGCCTGCGCCTTCAGCGCCGAAAGGACGGCGGCCTCGTCCGGCGTCAGTTCGCCGCGAACCTCCTTGACGGTGTAGTACTCCAGGTCCAGCGCTTCATCCGGACCGCCGCGCGTGCGTTCGCGCTCCAGCAGCAGGAAGGCGTCATCCAACTGACCGGCCTCTCGCAGCACGCGGCTTGCCTGAATCACCGCGGCTCGCGGATCTGCGGCGTAAGCCTGAATCCTCGACGGCGCCTCCTCTGGCCTTGCCGCCCCCCGGACCGCGTCTGCGCTCAGCAACCCCAACGCCAGCGACCCGCAGATTCCCGCAATTCCTCGGACCATCTCGATCCTCCCGCCTTGATCGTTGCCCCTTCCGTCGACTCCCGGAGGCGTTTCCGCCGTGGTATGAATCGGATCATGATCGCTCGCCCCGAACATTATTGGTCCAGACCAGCAGACCGATCAACCGACCTCCCATCGTCAAATTGAATCAGCCGCTCCCAGGGAATCCGCGTCGGTCTGATGCAAACGCAGCGAAATGAGACCGGCATTCACCCCCCTACTTAGGGGGACGGGATCATCGGACGCTCCAGGGAGAATAAATCAACAATGATGATGGGGGCGATTACCCGACAAAGCACCTACTTCCTGTAATGCCCCCCTTTAAGGCCGCCGTGTGAGTTCCGGAAAGCCTTCCGAAATCTGAGGCATTTTTCTGTCGGAAGGGCATATTTTTGTGGCAACTCGTTCAAAGTCCCCTATAATTGGTGAGTACGGCGGCAGGGATGCCGACGACGGCCTCTAACCTAGGATGCGAGTGCAAAAAAGTGGAACGCGGACAGACTCAACTACGTGTAGATGACCTTCATTTTTATCTGTATGAGCGGACGCTTCATCCGGAGCTCTTTCAGATTAATAAGATCGCGCGCCTCCAGCAGCGGCGGTATTCGGCGGAAATCTGGGCGCTCGGGCTTGCGCACCTCGTGACATTTCAGTTCGAGGGCGGGTTCGTCACCGAGTTGGTCTGCCCGCACAACGAAATCCTGCCGAAAGGGGGGCTTTCGACCAGCTTCCGATTCCGCGGCGAGCGTGATCACACGCAAACGCTTGACAACGGGCTGACGTACATTCTGTCGAGCCAGGTCGAGCGGTTGACGCCGCAGGTGTTCCCGTCCACGCATCGGGATCTGGTGCGTCACGCGCAGCGCAAGGGCCTGTTCGTGACGTTCCCGGATCTGGATAACGACGGTGTCGCGCCTTTCACCTACGTCGACTACGAGGCGCGGGACCACGAGTTCCACGTCTACGCGTATCACTCCTTCCCGGATGATCTGACGATCCTGAAGACGCAGTCGATCTTCGAGCTTCAACCGGAACGGCGCTCGCAGTAGAGGCGGACGTCCCGGGACGCGCCCCTGCGTTCACGATCAGCGACCCGCGATCCGGTCGACGGCTTCGGCGTACTTCAGTGCGGTGTTGCGTACGATCTCCTCGGGCAGCGTCGGACCGGGGGGCGTTTTGTCCCACCGGCCTTGCTCGACGAGCGTCGTCAGGTAGTTGCGGACGTACTGCTTGTCGAAGCTGTCCTGGTCGCGTCCCGGCTCATACCGGTCAGCCGGCCAGAAGCGCGAGGAATCCGGCGTGAGCACTTCGTCGATGAGAATCAGTTCGCCGCCGCGCTGTCCGAATTCGAACTTGGTGTCGGCGATGATGATGCCGCGCGACGCGGCGAATTCGGCGGCGTGGAGGTAGATTGCCAGGCTGCGGTCGCGCAGCGTCGTCATCACGTCGGCGCCGACCAACTCGCAGGCCTGCTCGAACGAAATGTTCTGATCGTGCCCGACCTCCTCCTTTGTTGCGGGCGTGAAGATCGGTTCAGGGAGTTTTTCGCATTGGCGCAGTCCTTTCGGAAGCGTGATCCCGCAGACGGCGCCCGTCTTCCGGTATTCGCTCCAGCCGCTGCCGGCCAGATAGCCGCGGACGACGCATTCGATCGGAACGACCTTGGTTTTCCGACATCGGATCGTGCGCCCAGTGAGTTCCGGCAGGTGCGCCTCCAGCCCCACCGGGGCGCGATCCCGGACGACCTCGATCAGATGGTGCGGGGTGATCCGATCAAGCTGTCCGAACCAGAATTCGGACAACCGGGTGAGCATTTCCCCTTTGCCGGGAATCGGCGTGGGGAGGACCACGTCGTAGGCGCTGATCCGGTCCGTAGCGACCAGCAGCAGTTCGTCGCCGAGATCGTAGACATCGCGAACTTTTCCCCGCCGGACGGGAAGGTTGCTGATCTGGGTTCTGACCACCGGCTCACGCAGCTTGCTCATGCTGATGTCCCTCGCGAGCGGCGCGCCGCTCGACGGCGCGAAGCTCGGATGGCATAATAATCACGGGGTTGTACTCGTCCATCCCCAGCGCGGATCGCCTGCGAAGGCGGCTCAGGGGTTCGCAGGGACGACGATTGCGCGGTCGGAAGATTTTCACGAATACTGATGCTGACGTTCGCCGTTCATCTGGAAAGCAACGGGTCTGGACCGCGGGCGCCTCTTCCCGGCGCCCACCTGATCGGGTCGGACGACGTTCCGTTGCGAGCGGAAATCACGTACCGGGACGAACTTCTGACCTGCCGGAAGCGCGCGGCTGGGCCTGCGGGTCTGACCGTCCTGTGGCCGATCCGGGACGTCGGGCGATTTCTCCTCGAAACCGCGCGTCTGATGGAAAGAACGAAGCCCTACGTTCTTCAACTGGAGTTGGCCCGCGGGCGCCTCATCCGTCTGTTTCAGAAGGTGGAGGAGTGGGGTCTGGCGGATCTCGACAAGACGGGCGCCTTCTCGACGCAACTGGCGGCGGCCCGCAAACTCCTGCTCGAGGGCATGCTCGCCGAGTCCGATCGCGAGGCGGCCCGGCTGGGCGATCAGGCGGTCGCCGCCGCCGTCCGCCTCAGCGAGGAAATGACCGCCGTGTACTCCAGCGCCGCGCTCGAGCGCCGACGGTCGGCGCAGGCGGGTGCCCGGCATTGGCTTGGCGTCACCCTGAAACTGCAGGAGGACGGTTCGTTCTCTCTACCTCCTGAAGGGGTGGATTTCACGACGCTCTCCCTGCCCTGGCGCATCCTCGAACCGACGCACCAGAAGGTCTCGTTGAAACCCGCGGATGACGCTTTCGCCGCACTCGGAGCGAAGAAGACGCCGGTGCGCGTCGGTCCTGTGCTGGATCTGTCCCCGGAAGGCGCACCGCCCTGGTTAAACCGGTTTGACGCGGATTTCGAGGGGATGCGCGACGCCGCGCACGACCACGTCAAGCGCGTCGTCAGCCGGTATGCCTCGCGCGTTCACTCCTGGGTCATCGTGTCCGGTCTGAACGCCGGGACGGTGCTTCCTCTGACGTTCGAGCAAATCATGGAGTTAACGCGGATGTCCGCCGCCCTGGCCAAGCGCCTCGCCCCCGCCAGCCAGGTGCTCATCGAAATCGCCGCACCCTGGGGCGAATACTACGCCGACAACCCGCGCAGCATTCCCCCCAACCTTTATGCGGAGATGGTCGCGCAGAGCGGCGTCGCGTTTGACGGATTCTGCATCGACGTGCGCTACCGTTACGGATTGAGGGATTTCTTCCAGATCGCAACGATGCTCGATCGTTTCAGCGTGTTCAACAAACCGGTGCATGTCACCGGCGTGCAGGCGCCGGCGGCCGCCTCCTCGGAGTGGATCGAGACGCACGGGTACTGGTCCCGTCCCTGGGATGAGACCACGCAGGCGGCGTACGTGCGCCGGTTCGTCGAGGTGGCGATGGGCAAACCGTTCGTCGAGTCCGTCTGCTACGGACCGGTGGACGACGTGGCGTCGCCGGGAGATCCGCCGTGCGGGTTGCGTGACGCGAAGGGCGTCGCGCGACCCGCGATGCGGGCCTGGTCGGCCTGCCGCGGCGAGTCCTCCCCTGCTCGCGGCGCATGAAGTCCCGGCGGCAAGGAGCGGAGAACGTGCAACAACCGGATCCAGCGAATCCCCCGGCGCCGACGGCTTCTCCGGCGTTGCCGTCCACGAGTGTTAACCTCATGCTGGCCGTCGTCCTGGCCGCCGTTCTGCTTCACGCGGTTCACCTGGCGACCGTGGATGATGATCCTCCGCTACCTGGAGCGGATCGGGCTTTGTGCATCGACCCCAACCGGGCGACATGGACGGAGCTGGCGGCGGTTCCGGGGCTGGGGACGGTCCGGGCGCTGACGATCGTCCGGCATCGTCAAAACGTCGTGGCGGCGGGTTCCCCCGACGCGTTCCGGAACGTCTCAGCGCTGGATCCAGTTGCCGGCGTCGGACCCGCGACGATCGAAGACGTCCGCCGATACCTTCGCTTCACGGACGACGGGCCCACCCGGTCGACGGGGGCGGACGGACCGTAACCATCGCCCTGCAAAAGCGGGTCAACCGTTGCAGCGCCCGTGACCGGGGTTTATCGCGACGCCGGGGCCTTGGTCTTGCGCCCGAAGATTTTTCCGAACAACCCTTCGCCTTCACCCAAGGCGGGATCCTCCTCCCCGCCGACGAGGCGCTTGGCCATCTGCTGGATGGCGAGGCGGGCGGGACTGTTGGGGGCGTCCGCGACGATCGGGTGCCCCAGGTCCAGCGCCGTCATCACCCGCTTGTAATCGTTGGGGATGATGGCGAAGGCAGGCTTGCCGAAGTGCTGCTCGACGTCGGCCTGCTTCAGCCTCTCGAAGCTCGCCTGGCAGCGGTTGAGCACCAACTCGATGTTGTCTTCGGGGACATCCATCTGGAGGAGGCAGTCGCGGATGCGGATCGCGTTGCGGACGAAGGGCACGCCGAGTTGCGTGACGATCAGCACGCGCTCCGCATGAAGCAGGGCCGCGCTGTTCAGGAAGTTGAAGCCTCGCGGCAGATCCACGACGACGTTTGGAAAGGTCTCCGCCAGCAGCCGGAACGTCCGATCGACGTTCTCCGGACTGATCAGCCGGGCGTCCTCGAGGCGCTCCGGGCGGGCGAGGAGAGACACCTTGCACGGAAGTTCGTGCAGCGCCTGTCCGACCATCATCCGATCCGGCTCCATCCCCTCGCGGCAGACGTCCGCCAGCGTGTATTTCGGGGTCACGTCAAAGGCGCAGGCGACGTCGCCGAACTCGACGTTCAGGTCCACCAGCGCCGTGGGGCGCTCGGTGAGGTGCGCCAGCTCCATCGAAAGGTTGCACGCGACCGTGGTGGCGCCCGATCCGCCGGACGATCCGACGACGCAGATGCGCCGTGACTTGTGCGTGGCGGTCAGGCGGCTGGCGCGGATCTGGTTGATCGCGGACTTGAGGTCCTCCGGGTCGATCGGCCAGCAGACGAACTGCGCACATCCGGACCGCATTGCGCCGATGATGCTCGCCGGGTCGGTCGCCCGACTGACCCCAATGATCGCCACCTGCGGCGCCGTGCGCACGATGCGCTCAACGACACCCAGTCCGATGTTCCCGTCGTCGTCCAGGCTGACCGCAACCATGTCCACTGCGGATTCCCGAACCCACTCCGAAAGATCCTCCCACTTCTGGAAGAGTCCGACGACTTGAAGCTGTCCAGTCGCCTCGAAGGGCTTGTTGAACGGTTCTGCGGGAACCGGCGAGGCTTCGAAAAGTGCGATCCTGATGTTTGCCACAACCACGTCCTCAAAAATAATTACAGCTTGTGTTTAAAAAGCCGAACCTTCCGGAATTCATATCGACGAACTGGGCGCGACGTTCCAGTTGCGACTTCCCGGCAGCACGGGTCAGGAAGAGGGCTTGACAGGGTAGCGATAAGCCTCAAACTACCCCCTGCTTTCGAGGAGCCTGGTTGCCTGACTACGGTTTATCGCGAGCTGGCTCAGCAGGGTGTCAGACGGGGTATCTTCGGGAATTGCTCAAGGAGTTGTGCCCGGATACCCGATAATGGCGAGAATGCCGGGTTCGGGCGTAAGCTGCGGACGTACGCTGCAAACCCTCGTTGGCGCGGGGGGTGGTCGGCTGGGCGGGAGTGATTCCCGACTGCCGCGGGAAAGCGGTCCGGAGCGGCGCTTGACAAGGTGAGGCCCGTCGCAAGAATGTTGTCCGTCGTCCGTAGGCGCGGTGCGGTCGGAAGTTTCCGACTGACATCGGAGGCGGCAAAGCAGGTCGGGTTCGTGGCGCGGTGATAGTTGGATCCTGAACCTGCGGTTTCGTAATGCAGCGGATCGGTCCGGGTGTTTCCGGACCGGAAGCTAGGTTTGTTTTGTGTTGATAGGTAGGCCAGACGAGGTGTCTGGTTAGGCGCTTCTGTTCGGCCACGTGCGGGTCAGCCCCGAGTCGGGCGGTACCGCAGCAATGCCGACAGTATTCTCTCTTTTAAGGAGGTCGTTTACGATGAAGAAGACGATGAAGAGCGCTGCGTTGGCGGCTCTGTGCGGCACCGTTCTCGGCAGCGGCTGCCTCGGGATCAACTGGCAGACCCTCCTGTGGGGTTCGGCCCTGTATGCCGGTCTCGAGTTCGTGACCGACAACGACGGCGTGTTCGACCTGTTCGAGAGCGGCAACGTCGCCGAGTAACTCACGCAACAAGTCAGAAGCCCAGAGTGCGGTCGCGGGGGCCGAATAAGTCTCCGTGGCACATTCGACGGCGGAATCGAGAGAACCGGGAGAAATCCCGGTTCTCTTTTTTTTCGCCCGTCAGACCCCAACAACGTGGGCGCTTTTGCAAAACCGAGCCGCGTCCCTACTCGGCAGGGACGACGATCCTGGCCCGGACTTCGCCGGGCGAACCCGGGCGGAACAGCGTCAGCGTCACGCTGCCCACTCCCGGAGGTCGGTCGGTGATGAAGCGGAAGTTGTACAGCGTGGACCAGCGGAGGGCGTTCGCGTTAACGTTCTCGTCAAACGTCTCCGCAGCCCACCGGACGCTCGTTGAAGTGCGCGCCGCCGGCCAGTCCTGTCCGGAGAGGCCTTCGCCGCCCTCGCCCTCCTTCGAGCGGTAGGTGACGTCGTGGAACCCGGGGCTTTCGAGGAGTGCGCCGTCCGGCAGCGGAACCTCGAAGGCCTGCGCCGCCCGGTGCGAGTTGTAGTTGAACACTGCGTACTCGTAGGCCCAGCGGTTCTGTCCGGCGGGCTTCGCCGTCCCGGCGACGTAAAAGCGCCCGTCGTCGGGAACATCGACGACGGCGACCTGCACCTGCGGATCCGCCGCCGCCCAGGCGAGGATCGCTGGCTCGGCGCGCACGGTCTCGAACCGCGGGTCGATGAGGATGCGCGTGCGGTTGCGACGGTTGTACACCAGCGCGCGTCGCCACGAGGCGTTGTTGTCATCATTGCCCCACGCGGCGTCGTCGGCGGTGACGTAATGCCCCTCGACGAAGTACATCGCGCCGGGGTTCCGCGCGGGGTCGAGGTCGGTCTTTTCCACCATCAGGCGGCGCTGCTTCAGCGCCCCGTAGCGGAACCGGTAGGGGAACTCGAACTCGCCGGTCGAGGCGTTCACGGGAGTCCTCGGGCCGAGTTCATAAACGTCGCCGTTGACGTCGCCGCTGTAAGGATCCGCGCAGTGGACGCCGAGTTCGCGCCCGTGCGTGTTGGCCTGGCAATCGTCGAAGCACAGGTTCTCCGAAAGGGCGTAATAACCGTGCTTCAGCCAGCTCAGCCCGATCTGCTCGAAGCGCCCATCCTTGAGGCGGTACATGTTCTGCGCGATGACCGGGTGCCGCGGCGTCTCATACTCCCACGCCAGCGGCATGTCGCCGATGTTGCACGACCACGTCCCGATCGCCAGCCCCACCGGGTCGCTCTTCCCGTTGAACCGCACGATCTCGTCGATGTCGCCGACGATGACGTCAGGTCCGACCTGCGCCCGCGCCGCCCCGACGATCAACAACCACGCAATCCCCCCCGCGATAATCCGCCGCATTGCCCGTCCCTCCTCCGGTGCGCCCCGAAGGCGCGCCGGCCGGCGCGCCTTCGGGAGAGCGACCTATTGTAGGGACGAGTCCCGCGAATCTCCACGAAAAATCAATACCGCTGGCGGGTCGCTTCCGCCACGCGCCGCAGGGCGACCACGTACGCCGCGACGCGCATCGGCAGCCCGGAGGCGTCGTACTCCGCGTACACCGCATTCCACGCCGCCAGCATCCGCGCCTCCAGCTTCGCGTTCACTTCCTCCTGCGACCAGTGAAACTGCTGGAGGTTCTGCACCCACTCGAAATACGAAACCGTCACCCCCCCGGCGTTCACCAGAATGTCCGGGACCACCGCGATGTCGCGATGGCGCAGAATCTCGTCCGCGCACGGCGTCACCGGCGAGTTCGCGGCCTCGATCACCAGCTTCGCCTTCACCTCGTCGGCATTGTCGCCGTCAATGACGCCGCCCAGCGCCGCGGGCACGAGGATGTCCACCGGCAGCGTGATCAGATCGTCGTTCGACACCGCCTGCGTCCCGGGGAAATCCACCACCGAGCCGGTCTTGTTGCGATGCTGAATGAGCGCGGGGATGTCCAGCCCGCCGTCGTTGCGCACGCCGCCGCGCACGTCCGACACCGCCACGATCCGCCCGCCCAGTTCGCTGATGAACTTCGCCGCGAACGAGCCCACGTTGCCGAACCCCTGCACTGCCACGCGCGCGCCCTTCAGCGGAATCCCCAGCGTCCGGCAGGCCTCGCGGGTGATGATGCTCGTGCCGCGTCCGGTCGCCTCCTCGCGCCCCAGCGATCCGCCCAGCGACAGCGGCTTGCCGGTGACGATCGCCGGCGTGTACCCGTGCTTCTTGCCGTACTCGTCCATGATCCAGGCCATCACCTGGGCGTTGGTGTTCACGTCCGGCGCGGGGATGTCGCGGTAAACGCCGAGGCACATGTCGATCTTCTGCGTGAACCCGCGGGTCAGCGCCTGAAGCTCGGAGCGCGACATGTTCGTCGGGTCGCAGGTAATCCCGCCTTTCGCCCCGCCGAAGGGAATGTCCACCAGCGCCGTCTTCCACGTCATCAGCGCCGCCAGCGAGCGCACCTCGGACAGGTCCACCTCCGGGTGGAACCGCAGACCGCCCTTGTAAGGCCCGCGCACGCCGTTGTGCTGCACGCGATACCCGTGGAACATCCGCAGCTTCCCGTCGCCCATCCGCACCGGAATCTGCACGATCAGCTCCCGGTACGGCGTGATCAGAAGCTGGCGGATGTCCTCCTCCAGCTTCATGTGCTCCGCCGCCGCGAGGAACTGCGTGTCAGTGATGCGGTTGAAGTCAATCGGACCGTGCCGCCCCTGCGCCCCGCCGCCGGACGGAGTCGCACCGCCCGGTTGCGCTGCGGCGGATGACGCTCCCGAAGGCGGGTTGGCGACGGCGGACAAGGACGAGGATCGCTTTCGAGACGGAGATACAATCACCGGCGCATTCGGCATATACGGCTCCTGAAAGAAACGGCGAATCCGTCCACGAGATCGGCCTTCTGCCGGATCGGGATGCGGGAGGAGGCGGTATCGGACGAGGATGAACCCGCCCAGGGTTCCCGAGGGCGAGCCGCGGACTTCAGTCCGCACGCCCCCGTCAGTCCCGGTAATTCTTGTGAAAAACGCAAACCGATGGCGATCCGGCGACGTATCCACCCTGGATGAGGGGCCGCGTTCGGCGACGAAACCTCGAGGGACTAGCCCCAAATCAAGCGTGAATGAGCGGCCTTTTTCTGCGTCACGACCGCCGCGTTTGCGGCGCGCGGCGAGAGGGGGCGGCCGGGGGGTCGCTTAAGCGGCGGCAAGTTGTGGTTTGCGGCATTCACACCTCGTTTGTGTTTTCAAAAAGACCGATCCGAACCGAGGCATCCGGACCCCGGCACCCGTCGGCGACCTCAACAGCGCAACGGACAGCAGCGGGCCTCCGCGGTCGGCAGCGGGCGGCACAACGCCTCCGCCGCTCGCAGCAGCACGTGTTGCCACGGATTCCACGACAGCAGCTTGAACACCACCCGCCGCCCCTCGCGGACCCCCAGCGCCGGCGCGCGGATGAACGCATTCATGAACGTCTTGAATTCCATCCGCAAGACGGACTGCTTCTCACTTTTGTGCCGTTCCTTCCAGCGACCCTCCGCCCGCAACCACAGCGCCAGCGACGCCTTCAGCGACCACGCCAGCGCCGCCATCACCATGTACGCCCAGTGGCTCACCAGGTCCCCCACCGGCATCCGCAGCGCGTGCACGCCATGCTTGAGCTGATCAATCAGGTTCTCCTGGTCACACCGGCCGTGCGCCGTCTCGACGACCGTGCTGCAAACGTGCGCTCGATCATTGGTGATGGT
The DNA here is from genome assembly GCA_016860685.1 of Planctomycetota bacterium. GTDB lineage: Bacteria > Planctomycetota > Phycisphaerae > UBA1845 > UBA1845 > JABWBH01. The sequence continues at coordinate 1,670 of BOJX01000033.1, read as the reverse complement.
GAAGAAGTACCGGTAGTCCGTAAACAGCCGCTCCTGCCCCTTTTCCACCGCGATCCGCTTGCGCACCACGATCATGCGGTAGGAGCGGCGACACGCCTGCGGCGCGTGCTCGAACTCCGCCACCTCCTCGCCCAGCCCGCGGGCCTTGTCCGTCAGCTCGTAGCGGATATGGCGCGCCTTGAACATCGGCCGGGCCTGCTCGCTCCACTGCCGCACCCGCAACCGCCCCCCGATCCGCCGCTTGCGTTGCGCCAGCTTTTTCGCTCTACTCTTGCTCACTCGACAGGCCTCCTTGCAGGACCGCGCGGCCGACGCCGCGCGGGTGTTGTTTCCCTGCAAAACACGGCATTTCGAGTGTTTTATTGCACAAGAAGGTCAAGAATTCACGCTTGATCAGGGGCTAGCCCAGCAGGTCGGACGCCGATAAGCAGTCGTATCTCCATTCCATAGATGCATACGCTCGCCTAATCGACATAGTGACCTGCTCAAGATCATCGCGCAGCACGGCAGCGTTTATCAACACGCGATGAATGGCGTCATCCAGTACAATGTATCCTCTATCCAACCTCGCTATACAGCAGGTTCTCTGCAAATCATAAGAGTGGTATAAGCGGACATTCGAACTCCACGACCAAGTGACCATTACATCGATGCGACCGGGCGAAATGCGCAGGTATTCTGGCCGAAGTGCCGCCAATAGCGTCAACAACGCAACAACCGCTAGTGGAGAAAATGAAGCCCAGTGATTGGTAAATTGAAAGGAGATAACAGGGCCGAGCACCAACGCACTCCAGATCACGCGGCGCAGGCGCGGTCGGTCCAGAACACCTTGCGGCACGAACGCATGTTGGAATTGGACTATCACAGGCTCGAAAGTCATCCGTAATGGAGACGCAAAGCGGCTTCGCTCGGTTTCGCTATTCAAATAAACATATAGCCCGCATTCCTGTTTGTCATGAGCAATCTCAGTTGCCGAACGACCCGTCCAAGAGCGAACAACAGTTGCTATAACGACTATGCCGCCTCCGCCTAAGAGGAGAGCTAGCCAGACTAATCCGCGAATGCCAGCATCGGAAATCCATGCGGTGAGGATGCAGAAGGCAATAATTGCAAGGACCGCCTTCACGTAATACCCACAACAAGACGGCGGGTCTCCAGAAGCGACCAAGTAATTAAACTGGCCGCAATTGTCTCTCGCTGGTTTGAGCGGATCGTTATTCATCGCACTCATGGTTTGAAACGGTTCACCAGTCCAGTAAGAAGGCCTCCTAATCCTGCCCATCCTCCCCATGCCATCATGTTGGCGATCGTCGTTCCCATCTTTGCAATCGCATAGCCGGGATTGATGGCTACTCCACCGCCTCCCGCTAGTGTAGTGTTTCACAATTATTGACTCTTAACGAGCGCCTCGTGCGCTCGGGCGATTTGGGGAAGGATGTCCGCGAGGTCGGCCTTCCACACGAGGGGTCTTGGTTCCTGGTTATGGTGGCGGATGTAACCATAGATGGCTTGTTCAAGCGCTTCGACGTTCTGGAAGCTCCCGCGCCGCGTCGCGCCGCGTCGTCAGGTCGCGGAACCAGCGCTCGACGGCGTTCAGCCACGAGCTCGACGTGGGCGTAAAGTGCCTGTGGAAGCGCGGGTGGCGGGCCAGCCAGGCCTTGACCTTGGCA
>BOJX01000032.1 GCA_016860685.1 Planctomycetota bacterium | reverse complement strand
TCTTTTTGAAAACACAAACGAGGTGTGCATGTCGCAAACCACAACTTGCCGCCGCTTAAGCGACCGCCCGGCCGCCCCCTCTCGCCGCGCGCCGCAAACGCGGCGGCCGCGACGCAGAAAAAGGCCGATCATTCACGCTTGATTTGGGGCTAGGACGACCGTGTCACTCGGTGCGATAGCAAGGGCTGCGCCACCAACCGGAACCGCGCCGTTTTCGGGATCATCCACCCACCGCCTCGATCCGGTGTCGTGAATTGCGCGGCAGCGGCGCCGTCTTCCGGAAGCGCCGTCAACATCGCCGCTACACCAGCAGCGAGACGATCACTTGCCCACGGGGGCGGCTTGGTTTGCTGAAACGACCGGATTGCTTCAGAAAATCAGGCATGCATCTTCGCGGAGGTGTCGGGCGGGATGTCCGGAGCTTTGCGATGCGGCGGTGGAGGTGCGGACCGTGCGGGCAGAGAACGCCGTCGTAATGCTCCGGGTCCGGGCTGATTCCCGCCACCAACTGACCGTGCAGGTACTTCGCCACATTAGCGACCAGCCCGTCCTGACCCACGGCTACGACGATGTCATCCGCACGGAACAGAAAGCGGTCAAGCCGGTCGCGGATCACGTGCGTGCGCCGCTGATCCGAAGGCAGGGCGGATTGCACGCGCGACAGGCCTGCTCCAGCCGCTCATGCATGTCCTCGAAGTACGCCACGGATTCACCGCGCACCTCGAGGTAGAAACGCGCTTGCCCGATCGTCCCGTGCCGCTCAATAAGCTCCTGGAGCGGCGACTTGCGCGTCACGAACACGAGACGTGGCTTGGTGGTGTCGAGGCTCATTGCAGGAATCGCCGTGCGCGGAACGGTTGCCCCGGGCGAGCCGTCGTCTGCTACTTGTTCTGCGCTGGGTTGACGCGTGCGCGGTCGGCGTCGCCGTCGGAGTCCAGAAACAGCCGCTGCCTCGCCTGTCCGATGAGATCCGGCGTGACGTTCAGGTGTTCGATGCGCTTGAGCTTGCGGGCGAACTTCTGCAGCGCCAGCCCGAACACGACGTCGCCCGGAAGCGTCTTCCAGGCCTCGACGATCCGGCGTTGCACGTCTGCCTCCGTCTCGCCGCGCAGACGCGCCGCCGCCGCATCGCCCTCCGCCTTCACGCGGGATTCCTGGGCGTACCCGCTCGCCTCCAGCGTTTTGCGCTCCAGCTCCGCCTCGACGCGCGCCTTCTCCGTCGCGGCGGCGCTTTGCACTTCGAGCACCTGGTTGGGCCTTGGCGGCGGATCAGTTCTTCCTGCCGGCGGACCCGTTCGATCTGCGTGGCCAGCTCGTTCTCCTTGACCGCCCGTTTCTTCTCCACCGCAAGGGCCGTCGCTGAAAGACCGCCTCATCGGCCTTTTGCTGGATGGCCTCGCGCGTGGGCGTCTCCAGCGCTTTCTGAAGCTCGGCGGAGGGAACGACCTGCTCCACCCGCACCGTGACGACGGTCAGCCCCATCGCGCGGATCTCCTCATCCGTCCGAAGCGCTTCGAACAAGCTCTTTCGAATCACCTCCACCCCGCCGCGAACCGCGTCATTCACCGTCACCGTGTTGATGTACGAACGCACCGGCTGTCGGGACCGCTGCGCCCACAGCTTCGACAGCTTCTCAAGCGGCGACTCGATCCACGCTCCCGTGCGCAGCGAGAGGCTGAAGTTCAACCGCTCGGCGGCGCTTTTCGGCTCCGCGGATCGGTACATCAGCACGCACTGGGCGTTCACCTCCTGGAAATTCAGCGTCCGCTCCTTCACCACGAAGGTCGTCTCGATGTCGTCCACCGGCACCAGCGCCACGGCCGCGGACAGGGGGTTGAACCAGTACGCCAGACCCGTTTCGCTGTGCAGCAGGTGTCTCCGCGTGTAATGCAGGATGTACTCGTTCGGCTCGCTGCGCAAGTGCGCCCACGCCACCAGTCGTCGTAGGTCAGCCATGTGCCTCTTCTCGGAACGAAAAGGCCGGCTCGCCCATCGTCATCCGTCGCAACCGCAGCGTCGTGAATCGGGTGGAGCCTAACCCTCAGACGCCTCGGATCGCGGAACGTTTCAGCACGACGGCAGCGCCGACACCGGTCCGGGCTTGAGCACCTTCGTCCCGCACTTCCGGCACGTGCGCCGGGCGTCGTCCCTCCAGAACGCCTCCATCGTGTCACGGAAATGCTCGACGATGTCCTTGCACGCGAACGTGATGTCGCACACCAGCTCGTTGCACTTGCCGCAGTAGAAGACCAGGTGCTCCATCTCGTGCGGCGGGCGCACGCGCTCCACGACGATGCCGATCGTGTCCGGAGGCCGCTGCGGCGAATGCGGCACGTTGGGCGGGATGAAGAAGGTGTCCCCTTCGCGCACCACGTGGTTCACGATCCGCCCGTCCTCGCGCGTCTGCACGACGATGTCGCCCTTGACCTGGTAGAACCACTCCTCCGACTCGGTGATGTGAAAGTCGTTCCGCGCGTTCGGACCGCCCACCACCATCACGAAAAAATCCTGCCCCCGGTACAGGTACTGGTTGCCGACGGGCGGCTTCAGAAGATGTCGATGCTCCTCGATCCAGGCCTTGAGGTTCAGCGGTTTTGCAACGGTCATGCGCATCCTCCCCGCAGGCCCCGCAACGGCGACACTCGAAGCCCGCACCCTGTCGCGGACTCGGAAAGCGATTCCGCAAGCCCGCATGTTGTCGCGGGGACGTCCGACGCCGGATGCCCGCGAACCCCGCGGAACCGAACCCCCTCGCAACCCCTTCGCGGTTCCGCCGCTGCGCTCAGTCTACCCCTCCGCGGATCACACGGTCAACGCCGGACATCGGTTGAAGACCCGGCGTTCCCGCTCGGACCGCCGCGCGCGGCCTTCCCGTGCTTCGCCACTTTATGCTCGTCTTCGGTACCGCATAGTCGAACGTCTCAAGCACGCGCGGAAGGCGCAACCTATCTCGGAGGTTCGTCAGACGGACCGCGAACCTCCGGTCCGTCGGGTTGTCCTGACCGAAAAGGGGAACCGGCTCTGCCTTACGATGAATGCCGACCCTGATTGGATAGGGAAAAACACGGTTCCGAAGTATCATCGACAGGCGCGGGTACAATGCGCCCCAATGCGATCAGCACGTCCGCTTCACGAAGCTTGTTCACGATCTCTTCCAGTTTGAAACGCTTCCGGCTCATCACCTTTCCTCCTTGATCCAACGCCGGAGTGTAAGCCTACGGGTGGATCAGTTTGAGGGGGAAAGGTCAGTTCCGCGCACGCGTCGCGGAGTGTGTCGCCGCGGCCGGGGTCGTCACTCCTCCGGTCCGTCCGGTTCCAGCTCGCCATCGCCCGGCGGGGGTCCGCCCTGGGGCGGGGGGGCGCCCGGTTGCTGGCGGGCCTGGACGAGGGTGAGCCGCGCCTCGCGCAGCAGCTCCGATCCGCACCAGATCTGGACGCGGTACTCGCCGGGGGCGGGGAAGCGCAGGCCGTGGAACTGGAGCGTGAGGTTGGCGATGCTGCGCGGATTCTTGAAGATGACCTTGCCGTTGCCCTCGACCAGGGGCGGACGGGCCTCGTTCGAGTCCACGAAGCGGATCGTCAGCGGCGTCTCGCCGTGTCCGTCGGTGAGCGAACAGAAGACGCAGAGCTGTCCGTGGACGGCGGGGAAGTTGAAGGCGTGGATCGTGCTGAACATGCCGATCAGCGACTGCTTTCCGGTCATGCGATCGGTGATGATCTGATCGCAGACGACCAGCGACAGCACATCGGGCACGGGATGATGAAGTTTGCTCATGTGGACGGTTCTCCTGCCTTGAGGGGGCATCCTACGGAGCAGCCGACCGCTCGCCAACCCGCGCGCCGCGCTGGCGCTGCGCGGCGTGGCGGTCCGGTCCTGCGGCGCAGCGCCTCGACGCTTTTTACGCGCCGCAATCGACGCTGCGGTTTACGCCCGGACATTCCAGCACAGACACGTCGATCATGCCAGACTGCCGGCTGCGCTTTACTTTGCCCGTCCCGCGTTCGTTGAACGCGATGATGAAAACGTCGCCGCCGATGTCGACGTGAAGACGTTCGTCGTGATGCAGATCGCTCTTGATCTTGACCAGCAGCTTGCCGTCGCGGCAGCGGGTCTTGAGCGTGCGGATCAGCGCACAGGGGTCGCAGCCCGCCGCGATCGCGCCAAGTCCGTCGAAGACGTAGGCTCGGCCGGTTTGCGCGTCAGCGGGGATGCCGAGGACGGCGGTGTCGGCGTCGAGCGCCACGGAGATGAACGGGTCCGCGACGGGCATGTCCGAGCGAACGAGCTTCGACACGAAGCTCCATGTCCCTCCGTCGCGGCGATACAGGTAGAGGATCTGGCGATCGAGGAAGTGACCGACGGTCAGAACGAGGTGGTCGCCGGCGATAGCGGCGTCGAAACCCTGGTGCTCGGTCGTGACCGGGATGCGGGCCTGCTCGAGGAGAGCGCCGTGGACGTCGAGGTACACGACCGCCGCGGCGTCGTCGCTGAAGGGCCCGTAGGCGAAGACAGCGTTCTCCCCGCGAAGGTCGATTTCGGAAAGCAGACCGGTGGGGACGACCTGAAAGGGTAGCCAGTTCGGCGGGTCGAAACGGTAGACGGTGACCTCGCGTGTGTTGGCCGCGTAGACGAGCAGGACGTTGCGATCCGCTGCAATGCGCGAGGTGTTGGCGGCGCCCGTGGGAATCCGGGCGATCTCGCTCCACGCACCACCCTCGTCGGCGAAACCGTAGACAAGGTTCTCCGCCTCGGAGAGCACCAGCACCTGGTCGGCGGCGATTTCCACGCCGGATCCGAAGCGGTCTCCCGCGGATGTGGCGGAGCCGATCAGCTTCGCCTCCTGTATGAAGGCGTCGCCGTCGTAACGGAAGACGTACACGGCGCCGGCGTCGTCGCCACGATCGGGGTCGTCCGTGGGGGCGGCGACGGCGAGCAAGCCGTCCTTCAACTCGAGGGACGATCCGAATCGGTCGTCGAGGGCGGCGTCATCCGCGGTGACGGTCTGAACGTGGGTCCACAAACCTTCGGCGCGCCGGTAGACCTCGACCCGACCGGGACCGGCGCCGCCTTCCGGGGATCCGATGACCAGAAGGTCGCCGTCCAGGGCTGAGGCCTGACCGAAATCGTCATGGCGCATGTGGCCGGGCAGTCTCTGCGACTCCTCCACGTAGCATTGCGGCCTGGCGGACGAGACGCACGTGAGCAGCACGGCGGCGGCGATCAGGGCGCGCGGACACGAAGAGGCGCGTTGTTCATTCCGGATTTTGCCTTGCATCTTCCCTCCTCCACTTCACAGGCTTCGCGCGGCTCAGAGGCTTCGCGCGGCGTTTCTTCCCGTGCGATTGTAGCGAGTCGGCATTTGACGCGGAAATCCCGCCGCCGTATCCGTAGCGGGCGGCAGCGGGGCCGCGCGTCCGGGCATGTGGCGCGGACGCGCCTCATAAAGACGCCGAACGGGTGAATACAGGGAGCATTCGATCGCAATGAAGGTGCATGAATACCAAGCTCGGGAGCTTCTTTCCGAAACCGGCGTCCCTGTTCCCCCTTCGCGCGTCGTCGAGACGGTCGCGCAGGCGCTGGACGCCTACCAGGCGATCGGCGGCAAGGTCGTCGTCAAGGCGCAGGTTTTCGCCGGGGGTCGCGGCAAGGCTGGGTTCGTCAGGCTCTGCGCGAATGAGGCGGAAGTGCGGGCGGCGGCGGAGTACATGCTGACGAACCGGATGGTGTCGGTGCAGACCGGACCGGAGGGGATTCCGGTGAAGAAGCTGCTGATCGCCTCCGCGGTGGACATCGAGAGCGAGTATTACGTGGCGGTCGTGGTGGATCGTGCGAAGCGCTGCCCGGTGGTGATGGTCTCGCGCGAGGGCGGGGTCGAGATCGAGGAGGTGGCGAAGCACAATCCGCAGGCGATCACGAAGGAGTGGCTGGATCCGGTGAGCGGTTTGCAGGACGCACAGGTCGGCAAGCTCGTGACAGCGCTGGGGTTCACGGATAAGGCGCAGGCCGACGCCGCCGGAAAGGTCATCCGCGGGCTGGTCAAGGTCTTCTACGAATACGACTGCGCGCTGGCCGAGATCAACCCCCTGGTGCGGACGCCGAAAGGGGAGGTGCTGGCGATCGACGCCAAGATGAACTTCGACGACAACGCGACGTTCCGTCACCAGCGTCTTCAGGAGATGTTCGACCCTACGGAGGAGAACCCCAACGAGCTTCGCGCCAAGGAGCACAACCTCTCCTACATCGCGCTCGACGGGAACATCGGCTGTCTCGTCAACGGCGCGGGCCTGGCGATGGCGACGATGGACATCATCAAGCTGCACGGCGGCATGCCCGCGAACTTCCTCGACGTGGGCGGCAGCGTGACGAAGGACGGCGCGATCGAGGCCTTCCGCATCATTCTGTCGGACGCAAAGGTGAAGGGCGTGCTGGTCAACATCTTCGGCGGTATCGCCAAGTGCGACACGATCGCCGAGGCGCTGATCGCCGCGGCCAAGGAAGTCGGATTCAAAGTCCCGGTCGTCGTGCGCCTCGAGGGCACGAACGTCGACCGCGCCCGCGAACTGCTCCGCGAAGCGGCGATCCCGCAGCTCATCCCGGCGACGGACCTCACGGACGCGGCGAAGAAGGTGTGTGCGAAGGTGGCGTAAGTGGCGCCCGCGTTCCGATCACGGTTTCGGGCCGCGAATCCCGAAGGCGCAGACGTGTTACGCAATCTGTCGCGGATCGGTTTCAAGCCGCTCCGCCAGGTGGACGTTGAGTTTCCGCGTCTGAGGATTCTGTCCGGGCCGATGTCCCGGGTGCGCCTACGACCCGCCCGCCGTCGAAACACGACCGGCTTCCGGAGAACGCTCCCCGTTTCCTGAAAATCCGCGGGAATAAGAAGGTCGGCGGGCCGGTTCCCCTCGTGTCACGCTTGTCAATCCGTTTTCCTCGCTTTATGAAGGTCCAGCATGTCTGAAACCTACGACGCCATCATCATCGGCGGTGGACCGGCGGGCGCGACGTGCGCCACGGTGCTTGCCGATCACGGACGCCGCGCTCTGGTCATCGAGCGAGCCAACTACCCGCGTTTTCACATCGGCGAGTCGCTGATGCCGGAGACGTACTGGGTCTTCAAGCGCATCGGCATGCTGGACAAGATGAAGCAATCCCGCTTCACAAAGAAGTACAGCGTGAAGTTCGCCACGCCCTCCGGCAAGGAATCCGCGCCGTTCTACTTTGACGAACGCAACCCGCACGAGTGTTCGCAGACCTGGCAGGTGCTGCGCAGCGAGTTCGATAAGATGATGCTCGACAACGCCGTCGAGCACGGCGCGGAGGTCTGGCAGCCGGCGACGGTGCTCGACGTCCTGCTCGAGCCGACGGAGGGCGGCAGGCTGCCGCGAGCGAAAGGCGTCATTGTCGAGCGCGACGGCGAGCAGTACCCGGTTTACTCGAAAGTCGTGGTGGACGCGACCGGTACGAGCGCGATGCTCTCGCGGCGATTCAATGTGCGCGTGCCGGATCCTGAGCTGCACAAGGCCGCCGTCTTCGCGCACTACAAAGGCGCGATCCGCGACAAGGGCGAGCGAGACGAAGGGGCGATCCTCATCCTGGCGATCGAGAACCAGAAGGGCTGGTTCTGGTTCATCCCCCTTCCTGATGACATCATGTCGATCGGCATTGTCGCGGACCTCGACTACCTCATCAAAGGTCGCGGTACACCGGAGCAGATTCTCGAAGAGGAGATTCAGAAATGCCCGGCGCTGATTCCGCGCCTCGCGCCTGCGAAGCGCGTCTCGCGCGTTCACGTGCTCAACGATTTTTCCTACAACTCGAAGGTGTGCGCCGGCGACGGCTGGGTGCTCATCGGCGACGCCTTCACCTTCCTCGATCCGATGTATTCGTCGGGCGTGCTGCTGGCGCTGAAGAGCGGGGAACTCGCGGGGGACGCGATCCACGAAGCGCTCAAGTCCGGCGACACCTCGGGCAAAAGCCTGGGCCGCTGGGGCGACGATTTTTATGAGGGCGTGCAGGCCGTGCGCAAGATGGTCTACGCCTTTTACTCGCCAGGGTTCTCCTTCGGCAAGTTCATCCGCGCGCATCCGGACAAGAAGAACCACGTTACCGAAGTGCTCATCGGCGATGTCTTCCGTCCCGAAGTGCATGAACTCTTTAAACCGATGGGCGAGATGTGCCGGCTGCCGGAGTCGCTGAAGCTGGAACCGGCGTCCTGATCGGCGGACAAACCCGCACTGTCTGGGGCGTCGGCGGCGATCCAGGCCGCCTTGCCGGGTCGCTCAGGATCGATCGTTGGCCGTGGATTCCGCCTCAGGGGCGTGGGTTGCGGCCTGCTTCAGGCCGTCAAGCGCCTCGCGCGTTCGAGCATGATCCCGTCCGTAACCGTCGGACAGGAGGTCCGCGGCGCGCCGGTAGGCGTCGCGCGCCTCCCTCCAGCGTTGCAGCTTCGCCAGACCATGTGCCCAAGAGAGCGCGGCTTCCCCCAGCAACGCCGGTTCCGCGTCGTTTGCCTCAAGGTGCGTGACCGCGCCGCCCAGCAGAGCTTCCGCGTGCTCCGGATCCTGCCGGTCCAGAAGAATCCGCCCGAGGAGCAGGTCCGCCAGCGGTCTGAGCATGCCGGCGTCAGGCTCGGTCAGCCTGCGGCGGGCGCGTTCAACTTCGGTCTGAGCTTCGTCGAGGCGTCCGAGTTCTCTTAAGGTTGAGGCGAGGGAGACCCGGCTTCTGGCGAGGTCGAGATGATCCGGGGGGAGCGCCTGCTCGCGCAGGGCGAGGCAGTCGGCGTGGCGCTGTCGGGCCTCCTCGAAGCGGGAATGCTGGCGAAGGAACTCGGCGTAATTGAAGAGAAAGAGAGGGTTGTCCGCGCCGCGGGTCTCCCGCCAGATGCGGATCGCCTCGAGGTAGCTTTCCTCGGCCCGCGCCGTCTCGCCCGCGCCGTCGAGCAGGTCCGCGAGGTTGATGAGGATGGTGGCGACGTACTGATGGCGCGCGCCGAGCGTTCGTCGGGCCTGATCGAGGGCGGTCTCGTACATCCGCCGCGCATCCGCCGTGCGTCCGCTCAGCTCCAGCAACACGGCAAGATTATTGAGGCTTTCCTGAAGGTCCGGGTGGACGGAGTTGAGCGTCCTCCGACGGATATCGTACGCCTCCTGCACGAAGGTCAGTGCTTCATCGAGCCTCCCCGAGGTGTAGGCGATCAGCCCCAGGGCGTTGAGCGACTCGGCGACGTCCCGGTGGGAGCGTCCGAAAAGCGACTCCCGTGACGCCAGCACGTCGCGATGCAGTGCTTCCGCTTCGCTCATTCTCCCGAGGCCTTCGAGCGCGACGGCAAGGTGAAACCGCACCGACGCGCGTTCCCCCGGATCGCTGGAGGGGTCGCGGTCCAGCAAGGCGAGCGCCTCCCGCTGATGTTGCTCTGCGGCGGCGTAGTCCGCGCGTTCGTAGGCGAGCCTGCCCTGAAGACTCAGAAGCCGCGCGCGGTCGGCTGCGGTCGCTTCGCCGGAGCGTTCGGCCAGCGCGAGCGCCTGCCGCAGCAGGAGATCGGCCTGGTCGAGTTCGTCGAGATGCAGCAGCGTCGTCCCGAGCGTCTCCAGCAGACGGGCGCGGATCAGCGGGTCGTCCCCCAGCTCCTCGCGGAGTTGGGCGGCGCCGAGCGACAGCGCCTCGCGCAACGACACCTCCGCGCCGAGCGGATCGCCTTCGCCGCGGAAGGCGTCGGCGGAGCGGAACAAGTCGTCAAGGAAAGCGACGACGCGCTGAGAGCGGGCCGCGTTCCGGTCCGCGCGGCGACGCTGGTCGTCGGCGCGCGCGTACAACGTCCACGCGACGGCGCTGAAGCCCGTCAGCGCCAGCAAGCCCACTCCGGCGGCGATCAGCGCTGCGCGGTAACGTCGGGCGGTTTTTCTCAGGACGTACCAGGCGCTGGCGCGGCGCGCCTCGATCGGCTCGCCGGCGAGGTAGCGGGCCACGTCCAGGCGCAGGGCCTCGGCGGAGTGATACCGGCGCTCGCGATCCCGGGCGAGCGCGGTCATGACGATCGTGTCGAGGTCTTCGTCCAGATTCGGCGCCGGACCGCCGTCAGGGGCCGCCGGGAGACTCGGCGGATCCGGGTCGCCGCCGGTGATCGCATCAATGACGTCTTTGACGGAGCCGCGCTCGGAAAAAGGGCGTCTGCCGGTGAGCATCTCGTAAAGAATGACGCCGAGGCTGTAAACGTCGGCCCGGATGTCAACGAGGTCCGGGTCGCCGCGGAACTGCTCGGGCGCGGCGTAGTGCAGCGTTCCGAGGAACCCGCCGGCTTCGGTGAGCGGTCCCTCCCCGCCGGGCCGGGCGGCGGGCGCCTTGGCAAGCCCGAAGTCCAGCACGTGCGGCTCGCCCGCGCCGTCGACGAGAATGTTTCCGGGTTTCAGATCGCGGTGGATGACGCCGCGCTGGTGGGCGTAGTTGACGGCGGCGCAGACCTTGCAGAAGAGGTCGAGCTTCCGCCGCAGCGCCTCGCGCGCGTCCGGGCGAGCGGCGCCGGAAACGAGGGGCGTCCACGCGTCGAGCGGTGCGCCGTGCAGATACTCCATCGCGTAATACAACCGGCCTTCGGGCGTCGAGCCGCTGTCAAAAAGCGTGATGATGTTCGGGTGGCGAAGGCGGGCGACGAGGTCGATCTCCCGCTCGAAGCGCGCCCGATGCTGGGGAGATGCGAATGCACCGCCGTGAAGGACTTTCAAAGCCACGACGCGGTTTGTGCGTTCCTGAAGCGCCTTGTACACGACGCCCTGCCCGCCGGCGCGCAACTCGGCGAGGAGCTTATACCCCTCGATCGTCGGAAGCGGCGACGGCGCGGCGCACACGACGCCGGAAGTCGGCGTCAGCAGCGCGGCAAATTCCGCCAGGTCCGCGTTGTTGCGCCGGATGCGCGCGACCGCGTCACGGCAGGTGGGACATGTCCGGAGATGCGCCCAGCCGGGCGAGGCGTCATCCGGTTCGGCAGCGAGTGCCTCCAGGCCTTCAAGATTCGGGCAGGTGTTCATCCGTCGCTCTCGTACGCGCGTTCCAGCTCCTCGCGGATGGCGCGGAGCTTCTCGATCGCGCGGTTCTTCGCCACGTACACGTCGTTGAGCGTCAGCCCCAGCGCCTGCGCCGCTTGCGCGGGCGTCAGCCCCTGAAGCGCCACCATCTCGAAGGCCCGCACCGTGTTCTCGCTCATGCGCGAACTGCGCAGCACGGCGAGGCTGCGCTCGACGATCGATCGCCGAACTTCCTCGTCCCACGCTTTTTCAAGTTCCGCCTCCGCCGGCAGATCGAGGATCGCGGATTCGCCGCGCGTCTCTTTCGCGCGAGCCCGGATGCGACGCGCATCGGCGATGCGGAACCGCAGAATGCTCAGCAGCCACGAACGAAGGCGCCCGCGACCTCGGTCATATCGACCGGCGGCGTAATCCTTCAGGACCGTCACCATCGTGTCCTGGGCGACGTCCGCAGCATCCGCTTCAGAGAGGCCGAGCCTGACGGCGAAGGCGATCAGAATCGGCCGGTAACGGGCGTCCAGTTCCCGCCAGGCGCCGTCGTTCTGCCGATCCTTCAGCGCCTCCAGGAGCAGCGTGCTGGTCGTCGTCGCCGAGATACCTCGATGCGGACCGGACATGACACAGAATCCTACCCCGCCGGCGAACCCGTATCCAAGCCTGTCCTCGGGCGTTCCGGATCGCCGACTCCGGCGGGCCGCTCTGCTTCCCGCCCCGTCCGAGGGGATAACACGCGGAACGTATCCTCGTCTTATGAACCGGCATCAGAGCGATCAGCAGGCAACCGGGCGGAGTCCTCGATCATGCGAGGGTTATGTCGAAGCGTTATTCTTGTCGGCCTTTGCGCGCAGAGGCTTCTGGCGCAGGATACGGGCGAGGCCTCGACGGAATTCCGGTCGATTGCACCCGATCTGCGGATCATCGTCTCTTCCGACGGCACGACGTTTGATGAAGGCCGCGCGTTCGTTCGAGGCGCCTGCGCACCGGACCTGGTCCGGCTGGGAGACGGTCGCCTTGTCGCCACATTTGATGTTCTGACCGGTTCGCACGGCGTTCCGTGGTCGGCCACGTCGGATGACGAGGGTCGGACGTGGTCCGCGCCGGCTCCGCTGCGTCTTGATGGCGCGACCAATCTTATCCACCCGCGGCACTTCGACGGCGTTGTGGGCGCCAACGGCGCGATCCGGGTGTTCTTCATCTCTGGTGAAGCCGCGGATTCCGGCGCACCCGGAGGCCAACCGAGAGGCTCTGCGTTTCTGACGATCCGGTCCGCGCTGTCGCGCGACGGCGTTCATTACCGCGTGGACCCCGCCATCGCCGTGCGGATCCCGGCGGGGGGTGATCGACATCCGACGGCGGCAATCTGCCGCGACCGGCTCTGGTTGTTCGCTGATGTGGTCCGTCCGCGTGATGAGGCGGGGGATCATCAGCCGTCAACGCTGGCAGGATTCCTTTCCACGGACGGGCGGCGGTATCTTCGTTTCAGTCCGTCGGTCGATCGCAGCACGAGTTTCGTCGGTGATCTGACCGGTACCGACGGAACCCTCGAGGCCTGGGTCACGCGGAATGAGCGGCTGACGAAGCTCACGTCGACCGACGGCCGTCACTGGCGCGAGTCGCCGGTGCGAGCGTCAATTGCAATCCTTGACGCGGCCGTCGCGCCGTTGAGCGGCAAAGGATGCCTCCTGCTGGCCTGCACGCCGGCCGGTGCGGCGGAGGACAAGTCCCCGGTCGTGCTGGCGCTTTCAGAGGAGCGGCGGCGCGAGGTGGACGTGGTGTGGCGAAGGACGGATGCGAAGGCGGGGTCTTCGCACGACGCCGCTCGGACGGTTTCGGTGGACGGCGTCGACCAGAAACGGGTCGCCGGAGGCTCGGACGTCGCACAGGTGGCGCTGGAACCTGACTTGGCCCGCGTCGCCGACGGGAGGGTCACCGGCGTCGTGTCCGCGGATGCGCCGGTGGATGACCTGAAACGCACCGATGATGAATTGATGACGGCGGACTGGTTCCCGGGGGCGACCCCGCCGGAGCCGGCCGGCGGCGGAGAAGCGTTCGCTGATCCGTCGTTGACGACTGTGGCGCAGGCGCCTTTTGCCCCGGTTCCGGATTTCGTCGAGTTCGTCGACTACCTGGCGTGGTACCGGGGCAGCGCCCGTGGCGACACGACGGACGACGCGAATGCCGCTTACGCCGCCTTCATCGAGCAGCCGAACGAGGCGCCAGGTACGAAGCCGCCGTGGCCGGAACTGACAAACATGTTCACGGACGAATCTCCGCCTCCGTATCCCGCGCCCTGGTCGCCGCAGGATCATCCGGAGTGGGAGGATTCGTATCACGCCTCGAAGTGGCTGAAGGACATGTTCCGGGACGCGACGCTTCGGGCCGGATACATCAGTCCGTCGGAGGCGGCGCCGCTCGATCCTTCGGATCCGGATGACCGTCCGCTGCTGCTGGGCATTCTGCTTCCGAACCTCAGCGGTCATCGGTCGCTGGCGAAGGCCGTGATCGCGGACGGCTGGCGGGCGGAAGACGGCGCGCCGGATCCTCGGAACATGATCGCTTCGTGGGAGACGGTGTTGCGCGGCGCGGCGCATCTTCAGCAGGGTTCCACGCTGATCGAGGAGCTGGTCGGCATGGCGGAGCAGTCGCTGGTTCAGGAGAATGCCCGGTGGGCGTTGGCGCAGGGCGTCTTTGATTCCCCTGAGGAAATCGAGCAGGCGCTGGGCACGCTGGAGCGCTTTGACCGTTACGACCGCGACCCCGCGCAGAGCGTGCGCGGCGAGCACGCGATGGCGATGGACACGACGCAGTACCTCTTCTGGCCGGATGAACCGCACGGTGCGCCGGCGCCGATCCCCAGCCGGGTGGACAAGCTTAAAGGCCTGGCGGGAGGAGAGGACGAGGAAGGCGTCGCCGACGGTATCTCGAACATGACCGCCGAGGACGTTCGGGCCACGGTGAACGCGTTCGATCAGTACTACCGGACGCTCGCCGATCAGATGCGCATCGGGTACCCGCTGGTGCGGGCGGCGGATGTGGAGGCGGTCAGTGAGACGATCGCGCACACGTCGCCCGTGACTCGGATGCTCACACCTTCGCTGGGGCGGTATTACAAACTCCGGGCGCGGTCCGAGAGTTCACGGCGCGCGACGCAGCTCGCTTACGCCGCGCACCTTTTTCACGCCCGCGAGGGACGCTGGCCTGCGTCGCTGGACGAGCTTCCGGAGAAATACCGGGACCGCGTCCGCACTGATCCTTTCACCGGCGCGGATTTCGGGTACCGGGTGACGCCGGACGGACCACGGGTTTACTCGATGTCGGAGAACGCGATCGACGACGGCGGGGAGCACTCGCCGCGCTGGGACGACGGGGTAGAGCCCGGCGCCTCGGATGACTACGTGTTCTGGCCGCCTCAGGTCCGTCCGTAACGGGCGGTCGGGCCGAGGTGAGCCTCGATCTTCAGCAGGCGGTTGTACTTGGCGATCCGGTCGCTGCGACAGAGGCTGCCGGTTTTGATCTGCCCGGCGTTGGTCGCCACGGCGAGGTCCGCGATCGTCGTGTCCTCGGTTTCGCCGCTGCGGTGGCTGATGACGGCGGACCAGCCGCTGCGGCGCGCCGTCTCGACCGCTTCCAGCGTCTCGGTCAGCGTCCCGATCTGGTTCACCTTGATGAGGATCGCGTTCGCGGCGTTCTGGTCGATGCCCTTCTGAAGGCGCTTCGTGTTCGTCACGAAAAGATCATCGCCGACGAGTTGCACACGGTCGCCCAGTTCCGCCGTCAGCTTTTTCCAGCCGTCCCAGTCATCTTCGGACAAGCCGTCCTCGATGCTGCGGATCGGGTATTTGTCGCACCAGGTTTTCCAGTGCGCGATCATGTCATCCGATGTGACGCGTCGGTCGGGCGCGGACTTGAAGAACGCGTAGCGCTTTGTCTTCTCGTCGTACATCTCGGTGGTTGCCGGATCGAGGGCGATGTGGACGTCGCGGCCGAGTTTGTAACCGGCGGCGTTCACGGCTTCGCCGATCACCTCCAGCGCCTCCTCGTTGGTCTTGAGATTCGGGGCGAATCCGCCCTCGTCGCCGACGGCGGTGCTCAGCCCCTTCTTTCCGAGGACTTTCTTCAGCGCGTGAAAGACTTCGGCGCCGATCCGCAACCCTTCCGAAAAAGAGGGCGCGCCCCACGGCTGGATCATGAACTCCTGAAAGTCCACGTTGTTGTCCGCGTGGCGTCCGCCGTTGAGGATGTTCATCATCGGTACGGGCAGCACGTTGGCGCCCGCACCGCCGAGATAGCGAAACAGGGGCAATCCGACGGATTCCGCCGCGGCTTTCGCCGTCGCCAGCGAGACGGCGAGGATCGCGTTGGCCCCGAGGCGAGACTTGTTCGGCGTTCCGTCCAGTTCGATCATCGCGCGGTCGACGTCCTGCTGGTCCGTCGCCTCAAGACCGAGCACGGCTTCGGCGATCTCCTCGTTGACGTGGCGCACCGCGTTGAGCACGCCCTTGCCACCGTAGCGCTTCAGGTCGCCGTCGCGCAGCTCGACGGCCTCGTGCGCACCGGTGGACGCGCCGGAGGGGACGATCGCCTCGCCGAGGCTTCCGTCTTCGAGGAGGACCGTGGCTTCGAGCGTGGGGTTTCCGCGGGAATCCAGGACTTCCCGCCCTTCGACGTGGGTGATGATGCGCGACATGCGCGCGATTATGCGGACCCGGCGACGAGCGTCAAGAACGCAATAACATTCCGGATGCCCGCTGGCGTGTTGCATGATGTGCGTTTATGCTCAGGCCAGTCTGCGGGCGACTGTAACTTCCAGAACATCCGTCGGAGGCGTCGTCGTGAGCCGTAACTCTTATTCACGCCGTCAGTTCATGAAATCCGCGGCGGCGGCGGCGGCGCCGCTGGTGATTCCGGTGACGTCGCTGGGACGGGGATGGCGCGTCGCGCCTTCGGAGCGGATCACGCTGGGGATGATCGGGGTGGGCAACATGGGCAGCGGACACCTGGAGACGCTGCTGGGGCACCCCGAGGTCCAGATCGTGGCGGTTTGCGACGTGGACGCCGAGAAGCGCCGGGCGGCGGTCGAGCGGACCGAGTCGCATTACGCCTCGGAGAAGGCCGGCGGGACGTTCCGCGGTTGCGACGGGTATAACGAGTTCGAGAAGCTGCTGGCTCGGACGGACATCGACGCCGTGCTGATCGCCGTGCCGGATCACTGGCATGCAATCATCTCGATCGCGGCGGCCCGCGCCGGGAAGGATATTTATTGCGAAAAGCCGCTGGCGCTGACGGTGCGCGAGGCGCGAGCGATGGTGGACGCCGTCCGGAGGCATGCCCGCGTTTTTCAGACCGGCAGCCAGCAGCGCTCATCCTCCGAGTTTCGACGGGCGTGCGAGTACGTCCGCAGCGGCCGGATCGGGCGCTTACAGTCGATCCACGTCAACATCGGTCCGCCGTCGCGGGACAAGTATTTCGAGAAGCAGCCGGTGCGCGAGGGGCTGGACTGGGACCGCTGGCTGGGGCCGGCGCCGTGGGCGGAGTACAACGCGGAGCGGTGCAGCGGGGATTACAGCGGGGGGTGGCGGCGCGTGCGCGACTACTCCGGCGGGATGACGACGGACTGGGGCGCGCATCACTTCGACATCGGACAGTGGGCGCTGGGGATGGACGAGAGCGGACCGGTTGAGATCACGCCGCCGCCGAAGCGCGACGACTGGGGCCTGACGTTTCGTTACGCCAGCGGGGTGACGATGTCGCGGCACGAGCGCTACGAGGATCACCCCGTCAACGGCGTGTACTTCGTCGGCACGGACGGACGCATCGAGGTCAACCGCGGACACCTGAAAACCTGGCCGGAAGAGATCGCCGCCGAACCTCTCGGGGCGAAGGAGGTTCACTTGTTTGTCAGCCCCGGGCATCATCAGAACTGGTTCGACTGCATCCGCTCGCGGACACGTCCGATCTGCGACGTGGAGGTCGGTTGCCGGACGATCACGGCATGCCACCTCGGCAACATTGCGTGCTGGACGGAGCGGGTGATCCGCTGGGATCCGGTGAAAGAGCGGATTGTCGGCGACGAGTCCGCGGCGCGGTGGCTGGACCGCCCGCGTCGCGGACCGTGGCGGATTTGAAGGACGGAACGCTTCCTGTCCCTGACGCCGCTACGCAACATCAAGGACCGGCGGGCGCGTTCGGTCGGGGACGCCCTCGGAAGAATGTTTTCTGACGGGCGCGGTTCGGTTGGGGGAGGACGGTTGCTTCACGGATGAAGGTTCAAACGAGATGGATTATCTGCGGGCCGCAGCGCTGGGCGTCGTCGAGGGACTGACCGAGTTCCTGCCGGTGTCGAGCACCGGGCACATGATCCTGGTCGAACCGCTGATCGGGGTGGATCCGAATCTGCCGCAGTGGCGCGTGCTGCTGATCGTCAGCCAGCTCGGGGCGATTCTCGCAGTCATTGCATATTTCGCGCGAGATCTGTGGCGCCGCACGACGACGATTCCGGCGGGCGGTCTGCGGGAGCATCTTGTGCTGAAGCTCGCGGTCGGCGTCGCGCCGGCGATGCTCGTCGGCGTGCTGATTCATGACGTGATGGAGTCGCACCTTCAAAAGCCGGCGCCCGTCGCAGCCGCGCTGGTGTTCGGGGGGATCGGCATGATCCTCATCGATGGACGATTTCGACGGGAGTCGCCCGGAACGCTCGACGACGTGACGCTGCGCCAGGCGGCAACGATCGGCGTCATTCAATGCGTCAGTCTCTGTCCGGGCGTGTCGCGTTCCGCAGCGACCATCATGGGTGGAATGATCGTCGGGTTGTCGCCGCGTGTGTCGGCGGAGTTCTCGTTTTACCTGGCGATCCCGACGATGCTGGCGGCGGGGGCGTACCAGCTTTACTCCTACCGTCATGATCTGACCTCGGACATGATATCGGTGGTGCTGGTCGGAACGGCGACGGCGTTTGTCACAGCGCTGGCGGTGATTGCGGGGTTTTTGCGCTACGTCCAGCGTCATCGGTTCACGGCGTTTGCGGTCTACCGGATCATTCTCGGGGCGGTCGTGCTCGCGTGGTTCGGTCTGAACGGCAAGGCGCCGTAAGAAGCCGGCGCCGCTGAAGCGAGACTCGCGTCACGGCGGCGTGGACGGCGCGAAAAGCACCTCCACCGGGGTCAGCCCGCGCACCACGGTCGGAACCTGAAAGAGTCGCGTGCCGTCGGTCAATGACGCCACCGGATCGAGGAGGCGGTGTCCGACGTAGACCCAGCACGTTTCGCCCGGGGCTGCGGACACCTCGAACGCGCTGTAATGCCTCGGCGCCGGTCGCCCGTCGATCTCGAAGCGGACCGCGCCGCCGTCCGGAGCGAGCCGGTAGGCGCCACGGGCGGGATCGGGCAAGCCGGTCGCGCCGCCCGGAGTCAGCGGTTCGACCTTGCCCTGAAGAGGAACGAGGCGCTGCGGGTTGAGGAAGTCCCGGGCGCGGGCGGGGGCGTCGCCGGTCTCCTGCGGCGTCATCCACGCGAAGTAAAAAAAGACGCGGCGATCCGGATCGCCGGGCGAGGCGTGGAATACGAATTCGGAAGAGGCTGCGACGATATCGGAAACCTCGGGAACCGCTCCCGGCAAGTGCGGTTGGGCGACTTTCGTCATTTCGGCCGGTTCCGCGGGGCCGACGGCGTTGCGGCCGACGACAAGAACCGAAGCGCTTCCTTCCGGGCGCGGGGAGATCAGCAGGCAGGTGACGCGATCCGCAAGAGCACCGACTTCGCCGACCTCGACCTCAAGCGGCTCCGTCGCCGTCCATCCGACATTGTTTCCGGGCAAGCACCAGCCGGCGATGTCCGTCGTGGGATCGAGTCGGGTAGCGGCGACGTAAACTTGAGCTGAGGCGTAGAAGGTGTACGTGACTTCCCAGGAAACGCGTTGCGTGGCGGGGACCGCGGGCGCGAACGCTCCCGTGCGGAGCCGGATGCGCACCGGGGAATGTTCGAGGATTTCCTGAAATCCCTCAGGTTGCGCTGCAAGGACGGCGGACAGGTCTGCGTTGCCGGACGGAGTCGGTCCGAGGGGATCGCCGACAGCGAGATTCCGGAGGCGGTTCGGATCCGTCGCAAGATCGTACCAGGCGACGAGCCGGCCGCGATCGAAGGTCCACTCAAACCGCCCGCTGACGCCGACGTTGAGACGATGCCCCTGCTTCTCGAGGAAGAGCTTCCCCCCGGCTTCGGCGCGTGATGCAAGGATCGGCCGGCGGTCGGAGGTCAGGAGGACGTCGTCGATCGTCAGTTCGAGGGGGACGTCTCCGGCGGCGCGGAGGCGCAGCTCGCGCACGTCATCGAGCGGGATGACGGCGCCGGGCGCGAAGACGTCCAGCTCGATCGTGCTCCACCCCGCCTCGAGCGCCACGGTCGCCGTGTACCGTCGCGCGGATTCGGCTCGTCCGCCGCGCAGCTCGATCATCAGGTTTGAGGGCCGCGACGCGCGCACCGACATCATTAGGAGGTCGAATCCGCGCCAGTCGCGCTTCAGCGTCCAGACCGCGGAGGCTTCACCGCTGAAGACGATCGCATCTTGCGCCGACGCCAGCCTGCATTGCAGGGCGCGGTCGCCGGTTGCCGCTTGTCCCGCGTTGTCCGCTTCCCGGGCGAACGCCTCGCCGGACGCATTGATGGCGGTCACAATCGCGGCGTGCTCCGGCGACTCAAAATCGGCGATGACGGAGAAGCGTCCTTCATGAAGCTGAGGGTAATGCCGACGGAGGCGGTCGGCCTGAGGGTCTACGCCGGGGGCGTGATCCCTGCTCAGTTGCCGGCAGGAGGCCGGCAGCAATCCCGTGACCGCGGCGATTACAAACACAAACCCGCCCGACCGGATCGCGCGTCGTTTCATCATGCCCCGTCAATCTGCCACGAAAGTCGCCCGAGGGGAAGAGTCTTTCGGTGGCGAATTCGCGGGCTGAGGGTATCATTCCGGCGCGTCGGACGGGGCAAGGCGTCCCGCGACGGATGGTCGCTGACGGTCGGGTCGTTCGGAAAGATGAACATGATCCCGGATTGCATGATCGAGTTCTTCCGCTGGATGGACGCGCACGAGGGACGCGTCCCGCTGTCCGAACTGGTGCGCCAGGTGCGGCGGGTCGGGGTGACGTTCGACGACGTCAGCCACGTCGCGCAGTTCAACCCGGAGCGCTATCAGCGCAACCTGCTGCACGCCGGACCGGGGTATCATGCGCTGGTGCTGTGCTGGCGCAACGGGCAGCGAAGTCCGATCCACGATCACAAGGATTCGTCCTGCGCGGTCAAGGTGCTGCGCGGGACGGCGACCGAGACGTTCTTCGACCGCGCCCCGAACGGACTTCTGATTCCGACGCGATCACGCTCGCTGGAGGAAGGGGAGATCTGCGGGTCGCAGGACGACGACGTCCACCAGGTGTCGAATCTTCAGCCGGGCGGGCTTGATCTGGTGACGCTGCACATATACTCGCCGCCGCTGACGGCGATGCGCGTGTACTCGTTGACGGACTCGCGCGTCACCTGGATGGACGACCCGATTTTTGAACTGGTGGACGGCGGGGGCATCTGACGATCCACCCTTGCGACGGCGAACCTCATGAGCACGATCATCGCGCCGCCGGGATCTCCGCAGCCTCGCACCGGGCCTCAGACCGTCTCCTACTTCGGACCGCTCAGCGAAGACGCTTACGGCGCCCTGGCGTCGATGGAGGGCGTGTACGACTTGCCGCTGGTCGAAGCCGCAGGGGCGCCGAAGGTGGGGGCGGCGCCGTCGGCGTGGCCGGGATATGCGCTGACGGCGGGCGCGTGCGTTATCGCTTACGCCCTGCACTACCTTCCGGTCTGGCCGTTTCAGGTGGGGACGGGCGCGTCGGTGCGGCGGCCGATCAGCGCCGCGATCCTGGCGATCCTTGTCGGACTGGCGATCCGCAACTTTCTTGGGCTGTCCGCGTCCGCGTTGTCGGGGTGCAAGAGGGTGGTTCGCGGCGTCATCCCGGCAGCGATCATTCTGATGGGTGCGGAGCTTCAACTGTCGGCGATGACGAAGGTCGGGCTTCCGGTGCTGGCGGTGATTGCGGCGGGGATCGGGGTGGCGATCGGGGCGTCGTTTCTGCTGGGGCGGGCGCTGGGGCTGTCGTCACATGCAAGCCTGCTGGTGGGGGCGGGGACGGCGATCTGCGGAAACAGCGCGATTGTCGCAGTGGCGCCGCTGATCAAGGCGAAGGATGAGGACGTCGGGTGGTCGGTCGGGACGATCAACGCGCTGGGTCTGCTGGTGATGCTGGCGTGTCCGATGGTGGG
Organism: Planctomycetota bacterium; assembly: GCA_016860685.1. Taxonomy (GTDB): domain Bacteria; phylum Planctomycetota; class Phycisphaerae; order UBA1845; family UBA1845; genus JABWBH01. Next base: position 10,096 of record BOJX01000032.1, on the reverse strand, counting down.
GTTTTCGCTGCATCTGACGGACGATCAATACGGCGCGTGGAGCGGGACGGCGATCCACGCCGTGCCGCAGGTGGTCGCGGCGGGGGCGGCGTTCAGCACGAAGGCGGCGGCGATCGCCACGCTGGTCAAGCTGGTCCGGGTGGCGATGCTGGCGCCGCTGGTGTGCGTGCTGGCGATGCTGGCGGCGCGGCGTGCGCGGGGGATGGCGGGCGAATCCGGCGCGGTCACGGTGCATTACGCGAGGCTGATCCCCTGGTTTGTCTGGGGGTTCCTGGCGATGTCGGTGCTGTCGTCGCTGGGGTTGATCCCGAAGCTGGCGTTTCCGTCGGACGGGGTGCTCGGCGACGCGCAGACGCTTTCGCTGCTTCGTGTGTTCAAGGAAGCGGGCAGTCTCCTGCTGGCGGCGGCGATGGCGGCGATCGGGCTGGAGTTGAGCGTTGCGGGGATGATTCACGTCGGGCGCCGGGTATTCCTCTGCGGGCTGGGCGCTTCGATCGCGCTGGCGGTCGTGAGCCTTGTCCTGTCGCGGGTGCTGCTCTAAATCGTCGGTCTCGACCTGGCGGTTGGTCACGGACCGCAGGTTCGCGCGGGCTGAAGCCCGCAGCTCCGGTTGTCATACAAACCGCGGTGAGGAAGTTTACTGAGATTCAAAGCGACGGGGCGCGGACGACGTCTGTCGGCTGCGAACCAGCGCGGCGGCGATGAAGACGGCGGCGATCCCCAGGGCGGGAAGCAGCAACCGGTCCTTCATCGCCACGTCGGCGGCGACAGGGCGGACGATGGCGGCGGTCGGGATCGGCCGCGGCTTTTCCGGCACGGCCGTGAGCGCCGCAGCGACTTCGGTTTCGAACGCCGCGACCTCCGCCTCATACCGAGCCGCATCTTCCGCTGCCGTCCGGGCGGCGAGGACGAGTCGATCATGTTCCAGCGATGCCGCTGCGGTGCGGAGGAACTCCGCCGCCAGCGGGGCGAGCTTTGTGCTGAGTTCGATCAGTGCCGTCCTCGCGTGATCGGCGGCCTCGGCGGCGCGGGCAAGTCGGGCCGCGTGCTCCTCGGCGGCGCGTCGGGCGGCTTTTTCCTTGAGTTGCGCGTCCAACACGGACATACGCTCGTGAATCCGGGCCTCGAGGCGCCGGGCGGCTTCGACCGCCGCGTCCACGCGGAGCGGACGCCTGCGAACGAGCCGGTCGTCAAGCTCTGCGTGACGGTTTTCGACGTCCGCCTTGAGCTTCAGCAGGTCGGAAAGCGCCGTCTGAAGCGCGGCCCCGAGTCCGACGGTTTCGCGCAGCCGCTGCAGCGCGGCGTCTCCTTCCTCGAGCCTCTGTCCGCACTCGAAAAAACCGGCCCGCGCGGTCTGCTCAATCTCGTTGAGCACTCCGAAGGCGGTCGCGGCGTCGCTCGCCCCGTCCAGAAGACCGTGCAGCCGCGTCCAGTCCTTAAGAAAGGCGTCGAGCCGCTCGAGGTGCGCGCTCGCCGCATCGTACACCGCATTAAGTTCCGGTTGGGCTTGAGAAAGCGCCTCGGACCGCCTCGCGTCATGCGCCCGGTCCCGCCAGGCGACGGCGGCGTGCCTCAGGTCGTCTAGCGACGCGGCGGTCTCCTGACGGATGTCGTGGCGGGATTTTCGCAAACCGGAGATCTCCACCTCAAGCTGGGACAGATCCTGCCGAAGCGGCGTGTCTGCGGCTAGCGCCTGCGTGCGTTCCTCGTCGGAGACGGCGGATGTTTGCGCCGGATCAATGTCCCGAAGCGTATTGTGTTCCGCGACGTGCGCTTCGTATTGCTGTCGAGCGATCGAGCATTGTTCGATCGCGTCCTCGAATCTTTGACGTGCGGCGCGATGCGCCGGTCTGGGATCCTCCGTCGCCGCGCGGGCGGCCAGTTCTTCTGCGCGGCGTCGCGCGTCCGCGGCGCGACGCCTCGCATCAGCAAGGCGCTTTCCGGCGTCGGCGGATTGCGTCGTCGGGGCGCCCGCCTCCAGCTTCCGCGCATCAATAAAGGCCTCGCGAAGCAGTTCTCCGAGACGCGACTGCGCGTAAACCCCCGAGCGCCGGCTCGTCGCGAACACGTCCAGCGCCGGCGGGCGAGCCTGAAGATCGAGCCGCCACGAATGAACCGGGGCGGGCGCCTGCTCGTTGATCCGCGCGATCGCCCCCGCGACCGCGTTCGCCAACTCAGCGCGATCGACCGGCGTCCAGCGATCGGGACCGTCGAACGCCACCTGAAACCGGCAGGGGCCCGGGAAGGCAAGGTAGATCGCCGCGCCGGTCACTACGGCGATCACGGCGACGCCGAACCAGATTCGGCCCCCTCTCAGCGCGGGGTTCGGTCCGGAGGTCCGGAACCGGCGAGCGGCCTCGCTGAGCTGCGCCAGGTGTGCCGCTTCGGGTTGCGTCGAGCCGTCCTTCATGATCCGCATCCGGGTTTCAGACCGGATTCCTCCGGCAGGCGGGTGCGAAGTGCTCCGCCGGTCGTCCAGTGTCGGGTTTCCGAAGCAGCGTCACAACCCAGCGGAGCGCGACCGCGGGGTTCGTGCCGGCGAAGTGTAACATCGAATTCAAAGCACCTGAACGACCTTCAGAATTCGGGCGCTGGACGAACCGCATGACTTGGAAAAGGCACGTTGAACGACTTCACGTCCGTCCCCCATCGCGGTAATCTACCGGCCTCGGGAACCCTCTGCGCCGCCACGGCTGGCGAGGCGGACGGTTTTCGGTCCGGAAAGGGGATTTCGTGAATTGCCGGCTGAATCCACGCAGGTGGGACCGACGGGCGTCGCAGGCGCCGCATCGTGCCGTGTCCTTCCTCGTCATCGCAGCATGCGCGGTGGGCGCTGCCGGGTCGTCCGCCCCGGCGGAGGGGGCGGCGGTTGCGACAGCAACCCTCGCGGTGCCCCAGGACAAGCGTTCACGTACCGTCGTCCGCGATCCCGGCTCGCAAGTCTGGGTGGAGGTTGTCCCTCCTGAACCGGGTACTCCGGAAGGAGACCTTCACACCGCCCGCGAACATCTCCTGACGGGATCATCTGGCGCGGTGGTGAAAGCGGTGGATCGCTGGATCCGGGAACACGGCACGTCGCATGCGTTGTATCCGGACGCGCTGCTGCTTAAGAGCCAGGCCTGGATCGCCGCGCACAAGTTTGACGAGGCGCACGACCTTCTGACCCGGTTCCTGAATGAGTTTGATGGGACGTCCTACGTGACGGAGGCGCTGCGGCAGGAGTTTGTCATCGCGGAGGCGTACCTTGGCGGCGCGAGGCGGAAGTTCCTCGGGATGCGCATCATGCCGGGCGACGACGTCGGGCTGCGCATTCTGGACGACATGACCGCCAACTTCCCGAACGACGCTCACGCGGAGCTGGCGATCAAGACGAAGGCGGATTACTTCCTTCGGCGGGGGGAAAGCGCGCTCGCCGAGCTGGAGTACGCCCGCCTGCTCAACGAGTATCCGCAGAGCCGCTATCACGCCTACGCCTTGCGTCGCGCCGCGGATTGCGCGCAGGCCGTCTTCGTCGGACCGGAGTATGACGAGGCTCCGCTGATCGAGGCGCAAAGCCGCTTCGGGGAGTACGCCCGCCGTTACCCGCAGCAGGCGGCGGAAGAGGGCGTTCCGGGAATCTTCGTGGCGATCCGTGAGGCGCGGGCGGAGAAGCTCGTCAAGACGGCCGAGTATTACGAGCGGGCGCGACATCCGAAAACGGCGGTGTTTTACTACCAGCTTGCGGTGCGGGACTGGCCGGGGACGCAGGCGGATGCGAAGGCGCGTCGCCGTCTCGACGTGCTCGGCGTCGCCGTGACAGCGCCCGGCGGTGCGGGTGAAGCCTCAGGGGGACGGTGAGTCATGCGGCACGTCGCGGATCGGAGGGTGCGGCGCATGAGGTGGTGTCGATCGGGAATCGTGCTCGTCGTTGCGTGGTCGGCGCTGATCGGCGGTTGCGCGTATTCGATGAAGCGCCCTTTCAGCAACGATTTCAAGACGGTTCACGTCGAGATGTTTCACTCGCGCGAGTTCCGCCGCGAGCTGGAGTTCCGGCTGACTGAGTCGCTGGTGAAGCGGATCGAGATGGACACGCCTTACCGGATTGCGCCGCGGGATTCGGCGGACGTTCTGATCTCCGGGGAGGTGCTGAACGTGGCGAACCGTCCCTTCGGGACGGACTTCAACACGGGGCTTCCGCGCGAGATCGGCTCGACCATCACGGTGCGGTTTCAAGTGAAGGATCTGCGGACCGGGGAGATTCTGGTGGACCGACCGCGGTTCGTTTATCAGACGCATTACATCCCCCCGGTGGGCGAGTCGTTCGATAAAGGGATGGTGCGGGGTCTGGACGGGCTGGCGGAGGCGATCGTCGAGGCGATGGAAACCTCCTGGGAAACGTCCTAGAATCTCCCGCTCCCCTTGGCGCGAGATCAGGGGAAAACGCACCGGGAAAACATCTAAGGAATCCGCATGAGCAAGGACAACGGACCGATGCAGAAGCCTCCGGAGGGCCTGCGCCCGGAGCGCCCCGGGGGTCCGAACCTCAAGCTCTCGCGCAACCTGCTGAGCTGGATGATCCTGATGGGCACCGCGATGGTGCTGCTGGTGTATCTCCAAAGCCGCTACCCCTCGCCCGAACCGATCACGCTCAGCAAGTTCTACACTTATGTGGACGACGGGCAGATCGAGCGCCTGATCATCAATCACGGGGAGGGCAAGCTGGAGGGCTGGCGCAAGCGCACCGGCGCCGACCCCGCCGGGACGGAACCGGTCCGCTTCGTCGTCAACTACCCGCAGGGCGCGATGGACAGCGAGTTTCTACGCGAGTTGCGGGACAAGCTGCCCAAGGCGGACATCAAGGAGGAGAAGCCGAACCCCTACCTGGTCATGCTGCTTCAGTTTCTGCCCTGGCTGATCCTTTTTGCGTTCATCTGGTTCTTCATCTTCCGCCAGATCCGCAACGTCGGGACGGGCGGCGGAATGCTCGGGAGCTTCGGGCGCTCGCGTCATCGCGTCAGCACGAAAGAGCACACGAACATCACGTTCGCGGACGTCGCCGGAATCGAGGAGGCGAAGGACGAGGTCCAGGAGATCGTCGAGTTTCTGAAGTCGCCGAAGAAGTTCCAGCGCCTCGGCGGGCGCATTCCGCGCGGCGTCTTGCTCATCGGGGAGCCCGGATGCGGCAAGACCCTGCTGGCGAAGGCGATCGCGGGGGAGGCGGACGTGCCGTTCCTGTCGATCAGCGGGTCGGACTTCGTCGAGATGTTCGTCGGCGTCGGCGCATCGCGCGTTCGTGACTTGTTCAAGCAGGCGAAGGACAGCGCCCCGTGCATCATCTTCCTCGACGAGATCGACGCCGTCGGTCGTCGCCGGGGGATGGGTTTCAGCGGCGGCGGGCATGACGAGCGCGAGCAGACGCTCAACGCGATCCTCGTCGAGATGGACGGGTTTGACACGAACGACCAGGTGATCGTCATCGCGGCGACGAACCGGGCCGACGTTCTTGACCCGGCGCTGATCCGTCCGGGCCGCTTCGACCGCCAGGTCTACGTTCCGCTGCCGGACGTCAAAGGTCGCTACGAGATTCTCAAGGTGCATACCCGCAAGGTAAAGCTCGGCCCCAACGTGGACCTGAAGCGCGTCGCCCGCGGGACGGCCGGGTTCTCCGGCGCGGAGCTGGCCGCGCTGGTCAACGAAGGCGCGATCATCGCCGCGATGGCCGACAAGGACTACATCGAGCACGAAGACCTCGAGGAGGCCCGCGACAAGGTCCGCTGGGGGCGCTCGAAGCGATCACGGATCATCGACGAGTCGGAAAAGAAGGCGACCGCCTATCACGAGGCGGGACATGCCTTGGTTCAAGCGCTGGAGAAGAACGCCGACCCGCTGCACAAGGTGAGCATTGTTCCGCGCGGGCCTTACGGTGGGGCGACGTTCTCGCTGCCCGAGCGGGACCGGACCACATACGGCCTGAAGTATCTCCAGAGCATGTTGCGGGTCTGCTGCGCCGGGCGCATTGCCGAAGAGAGGTTCACCGGCGACATCAACAGCGGCGCGATGGGCGACATCCGTCAGGCGACGTCGATCGCCCGCAAGATGGTCGCGGAGTGGGGCATGAACCGCCGTCTCGGATTCGTTGCCTACTCTGACGAGGGGCGCGGCGGGTTCTTTGCGGAGTGGCCCGGAAGCCGCGACTACGCGGACGACACGGCCAAGGCGATCGACGAGGAGGTACAGAAGCTCGTGGACGAGGCTTACAAGCAGACCGAAGCCGTCCTCCAGCAGCATGACGACAGGGTCCGCGCGATTGCCGAGGCGCTGCTGAAATTCGAGACGCTCACCGGTGACGAGGTTCACGCGATTATTCGCGGCGAGACTCTCGACCGCGCCACCGTGACGGATTTGCTTGACGATCCGGGCGCGATGCCCAAGCCGGTCGGCGTCGCCCGCCCGGTCAAGGCCGAGCCGAAGTCCGGACCTGACCTGGGACAAGGGCCGCTGCCTCAGCCCAGCTCCTGACCGACGGTCGCGGGCGCCGCAACCACGCCCCCACGGCGCCGCCTCAACATTGCCGGAAGACACAACACCCGCGACCGGGACCACGCCGTCACCACGGCCGCCGCAATCAGCCCGAGGTTCCCCAGCAGTTTTTCGCAATACCACTGCTCTCCCGTGCCGCAGCCGCAGTCGAACTTGATGTCGCAGATCGCCGCGAACTTCCCCTGATTGAACAGGTCGATGCCGTATTTGTAGATCGCCAGTGTAAACGCGACGAGTTGCACGAGCAGTAGCAGCCCCGCCCCGCGGAGCATGACGCCGAGAAGGACCGCGACGCCGCAGAGCAGCTCCAGCCACGGCAGGACGATCGCCACCGCGTTGATGATCTGCGGCGGATCCTGCGGGAGCACGCTGTATTGCTTGATCGACTTGGCGAACACATGAGGATCCGCCGAGAGCTTGTTCAGCGCGAGGTAGATGAAGACGACGCCCAGCGCCAACCGCGCCAGAATCAGCGGCACGCCCGTCGCGTCCAGCCGCTGCAACAGGGTCGGCTTCGTCACGGTCATCGTTTCTCCCGGTTGCGTCGAACTCATGATCGCGGCCCCTTGTCCACCGGCCGGTCATCGGCGCTCCACGCCTTCCAGCCGCCCTCATAAAGCAGCAGATTCTCCTCCAGCACGCCTCGCTCATCCCGAAGCATCCGGCAGAGGTTGATGCTGTCCTCGCACTCCCCTCCGTTGCAGTACACGACCAGCCGGTATCCGGCCTCGAGGTAGTCGGCGATCGCGGCGAGGTCGGCGTCGATCGTCGAAAAGTAACACCGGTATGCCCCGGGAATGTGTCCCTCTTCATAAGGCGCAACGTCGCGCGCGTCGATCAGGAGCGTTGTGGCGGCGTCCGGATCCGTCCCGTCGACGATGGCGGCGACCTGCGCCGTCGTGATCGCGGTGAATTCATGCTCGGGATGCACTCCGTCCGTCTCGGTAACTTCGCCCGTCGGGGGGTGCGAGGCCGGCGTCGGGCTTGACGAGGCGGAGTTGGCCGCCGAGCCGGAGGGCAAAGAACCAATGCGGGGAGCGTCCGTCTCGCTTCCGGTTCGGGTCGGGTTTGCGGCCCCGCCTGATTCAGTCGCCGGGGCGACGTTTCCGGTGTCGTTTGTCGCGGTGCGCGGTTTCGGGCGAATGAAGTACTGCCGGTCGAGTTCAATCCTCGCCTTTCCAGACGACTCCCGGAGTGCGTTGACCGCGAACCCCGCCGCGGTCCCCACCGCCAGCAGGATCGCCGCCTCCAGAATCATCCACCGTCCCCACGTCATGTTTATTCTCCGGCCTTGTGCCGATCCGGCATCCACGCACCCTTCGCGTGGATTGTCCGACGATCGATGTTCCGGGGCTGGAAGGCGCAGGTCAACCGGAGGGGATCCCGTGTTACAACTCCGTGACCGTCTTGGAACTGAGATTCGGCGACCAGCCCGGCCTAGCGCGACATCGGCGCTTCAAATTCGTCAACGCGCAGGCTGCTGCCAAGGTACGTTTCCCGGACCGCGGTGTTCTGCACAATCGCGGAGGGTGGTCCTTCGGCGAGCAGACGACCCTCATGAATGATGTAGCTGCGGTCGGTCACACGGAGCGTTTCCCGGACGTTGTGATCCGTCAGCAGCACCGCGATCCCCTTTTCGTGCTTGAGCTTGAGAATCTCCGCCTGAAGATCCTCGACCGCCTTGGGATCCACGCCGCTGAAAGGCTCGTCGAGCATGATGAGTTTCGGATCCGTCACCAGCGCCCGGGCGATCTCGAGCTTGCGGCGCTCCCCGCCGGAAAGGAGGCCTGCCATCTGATTCCGCTGGCGGGTCAGACCGAACTGCTCGATCAGGTGCTCCGCCTGCTCGAGGCGCTGGGCCCGGGTCTTTCCCCGGATCGTCTCCAGAATCGCCAGCAGATTGTCGATCACCGAGAGCCTTCGGAAGACGCTCGGTTCTTGAGACAGATATCCCATCCCGGCTGTCGCTCGCAGATACATCGGCAGGCGCGTCACATCGCGCTGGTCGAAGAAGACGGTTCCGGCGTCGGGGTCGATCATCCCGACGGACATGCGGAAGCTCGTCGTCTTTCCAGCCCCGTTACGCCCGAGCAACCCGACGATCTCTCCGCGGCGCACGTGGAAGCTGAGCTGATCCACGACGGTGCGGCCGCCGTAGCGTTTCACAAGGTTCTTCGCGTCGAGCAAGACTTCGTTCATCAATGAGGGTTACCTTCAGGTACAACAGGTCTGCCGACCCTGTGAATTAACATTGCTTATCCGGATCGCACGCCGAACGCCAACCGAAAGTACAAGAACCTGCCCCTGCCTTCGCAGGGGCAGGTTCTAGCGCAACCGCAAGCTCTTAAAGAAATTGATCTTATGCACCAGACCTCACTTCAGGCTCAGAAAAACCGGCTCGCATGACCGACCGCGAAGATCGCTCGGTAAGACTGTCCCTAAAACATCAGGTCAGAGTCCTGTTGCAGTGGAAAACATGTGGATAACTACGACGGTACGCCTATCTGATCCAGCGCATATCTCCGACGTTCGGTATGATGCCGAAGCGCCCCAGAAGAGCAATCCGGTCGCTAATCCGGTGCCCGCTGGGCCAGTACACGAAGAACGCCTGCCCAATGAGCTGGTCTTCAGCCACCGTGCCGAGTTGATACTTCGCCCCGCGCCCGACCAGGTGCGGTCCGACCTCGGTCCACATCCGCGAGTCCTGACTCTGCGGGTTGTTGTCGCCGAGGCAGAAATGTTCACCCGGACGCAGGAGGATCGGGTTTCGGGGCGATCCCCAGACTCCAACGTAACGAAAAACCGATCCGTGAGGGACGTTGTGTCCGTCGATCTGCGGCGTCGTGTAATACACGTCCCGGTGGACGGCGAGATGCCGCAGCTCGAACGTCGCCCCGCGCCCGAACACGCGCGGGGAGCGCGGCGTCGGGAGGATGCGCCGGTCAAACATCTCCCGCAGCGCAGGCAAATCCGGACGAAGCACCGCCTCCGTCGTCGCCAGTGCTTCTCGATCTCTGACCCGAAGCACCGCCCGGTAATCTACCAGCTCAAAGGACACCATCACCGGCTGCCCCGGCTCAAGTGCGTCTATCTGTCCCTCCATCGCTTCAGCGACGCTGTGTCCCTCGCGCGTGCCCTCGATCCGCATCTTCCCGTCCAGCCCGAGGGTGGCGGTCCAGTCCACGCCCAACTTCGTCAGCGTCACCTGGAGGTCTCCCGCCGCCGACGCCGGGGTCAGGAGAAACTGGACGCGCATGTCCTCGACAGGACGGGTTCCCTGTCCGCTGAGGTTGTATCCGTAGTTATCATCGAGGGTTACATGCCGAAGCTCGATGCCGTCCGCTTCAGAACCGGAAGTACCGTCAAATCGGAGGGTGCGCTGCGACAGATCCCAGCCGGAACGCTCATTCATCGGCTCCCACCGTGGCTGAGGGTCGCGGGCGTTCCACTTCCGTGGGCGGAAGTCGTCGTCGTAGACGATCATCCAGAGCGCGTCCTGCGCCCGGGAGGTTTTCGGCACGATCCGCCACTTCGCGTCCAGCTCCGCGTACACGGACGCCGGCAGAGGATCGAGGCG
>BOJX01000031.1 GCA_016860685.1 Planctomycetota bacterium | reverse complement strand
AGGCGATGGAGCGCAGCGGAAACAATCAGACGCAGGCCGCAAGGTTGCTCGGGCTGCGACGTGACGCGTTTCGCTACCGGCTGGAGAAGTTCGGGATGCTGAAGTAATCTTTCCGGGGATGTTTCCCCGGGGCATCCGCCCGCCAGTATTCTTAGAAAGGTCGTCGTGACGGTTCAGGATGGTTTCGTGATCGCGGCCGTCGCCGCCGCGGCCCTTTACCTCGTCTGTCGCGCGGTTCGCACACTGCGAGGACGAGGTTGCGGCTGCGCCGACGGCGGCTGCAGCGCAACGAAAACTACGGAGCGGGCCACGTCCGCCGACTCCGGAACGCGCGTCTCACTGCCCGTAATCAAGCCGAGGTAACCGCTTACCGACGGCGCCGGGGGCTCATCCAGGAAAGCGCCGCGAACATCGCCAGCGCCGCCGGGATCGACACTCCGCCGAACGCGCCGCAAGACTGCTGGGCGTCCACCGATCCCGCCGCGCCGGAGTTGTACAACGGCCGCATGACTTCCTCGACCACCGGGTCCGCAAAGGTCACCGGTCCGTCCACCGCCGTCACGTCCACGACATCCACGGCGCTGCCGACGATCGCACCGGGTGTGGGGCGTGCGGAGTCGTCCGCAAAAGCGGAAACGCTGACAACACTGAAAACCGCCGCAATCGGGATCATCGAAGCCCGACCTGTCGTACCCGCCCGCTTCTGATGACGCATGACTTTCCCCCGTGAATGCCCTTGTCGCTCCGCCGCAAGACGTCCAACCGCCCCGCCGTTGTACGAATCCTAGCGCAGATCAGGTGGCCTGTCGAGACAAGCCCGAGAATCTCGCCGCCCGCGGTCTGCGGTTCACGGACACACGCCCTTCCGGTCCGGCGTCCCGGAAAATACCGGAAGCCCTCGCGTTATCGAACCGCCGACATCGACGCCGGACTAACCCGCCACCCAGCTTGCGATCCTTTGAACGCCTTCGAGTACGTTCGGACAATGCTGCGGCAGGAAGTCCGGTGGAAGTTCCTGATCGAGCGGGATCGTCTCACCCGCCGCCAGCGCCTGACTGCCGTCGAAATCGACGCAGGAAAGCCGCGCCGTCATTTCCTCCGCCGGCCGCCCGAAATCCGATCCCGGAAGCACCGCCACGCCTGTCTCGTCCAGCAGTCGCCCCGCCAAGTCCGCGCCCGTCAACACGCCGCGCCGGGCAAGCCGGTCCGCCAGCGGAGAGAAATCCGGAAACAGGTAGAACGCGCCGACCGGAGGCACCACCCGCGCGCCGCCTTCCTGCAACGTCCGCACGCAGGACGCGCTGAGCGCCGACAGGATCCGCCGCACCTGCCACAGATATCGCTCGATCTCCACGCCGCAGCGGAACGCCTCCACCGCCGCGTGCTGGATCGGCGCCGAAACCGACGTGTATGTCTCGCTGGCGACGGCGGACATCGCGTCCAGCAACCAGCTCAAATCCGGCGGAAACGTGAACGTCCCCAGCCGCCAGCCCCCCGCGCCGCACCACTTTGACAGCCCCGAGCTGATGATCGTTCGTTCCGGGCAGAACCGCGCGATCGAGACGTGCTCGCCCTTGAAGTGCAGTTGTCCGTAAATCTCGTCCGACAGCACGATGAGGTTGTACCGCCTGGCGACCTCGGCCAGGTCGCGCAGCTCGTCCACGGTGTAACTGTGTCCCGTCGGGTTCATCGGGTAATTCAGGACGAGCAGTCGCGGCCGCCCGTCGTCGTTGGCCCCGACCAGCACCCACATCAGGTTTTCCGGCGTGATCTTCCAGCCGCCCTCGAAAGTCGTCGGAATCAGCGTGACGCGCCGCCCGATGATCTGCGCCTGAGGCAGGTACGACACCCAGCACGGCGTGCGCAGGATGATCTCGCCGTAATACACGAGCTGCAGCAGAAACATCAGCTCTTTCGAACCCGGGCTGATCAGCACGTGCTCCGCCTGCGCCGGCACGCCTTCCTTCCGACGGTGAAACTCGGCGACGGCTTCGCGCAGGGCCGGCAGGCCCTTCACCGGAAGATAGTCCTTCTCGTGCGCAGCGCGGCGCAGCGCTTCGACGACCGGCGTCGGCACGGGGAAAGGCGACTGCCCCAGTCCGAAGTCGTAAATGCGCCGCCCCTGCGCACGCAGCGCGCGGCAGCGTTCCTTGATCGCCAGCGTCGCGGACGGCCCCATCCCGCGTACGTTCAGATTGAGGCTGACGAAGCGGCCGTCGAGGTGCTGCGACGATCGCGTTGTTGAAGCGTCCACGGCGAAGAAGCTCCTCCCGCCCGGCGAACCGTCCGTCACTCCGGACCCTCGAGAATCTCATCCGGCGCCGACGGGGCGAACGCCGGCGCCAGCTGCCCTGACACGTCGGTCGGTTCGAGCTGGTCCAGCCAGTACGCCTCGTCGTTACGGTGGTAGATCATGAACCGCCCGCGCATCGCGGGATCCTTCGCCCGATGATACCGCAGATAGATGTAACGGTCATCGACGGCCTGAATCTCCACCTTCCCCGTCTCGTGCGACATCACATACCGCGCCCGGCTCGCCAGACCGGACCCTCGACGCATCGCGCCTCGAAAGATATGCCAACCCCGGACGATCGGCACTTCGTAGGGTTCGTTGCCCGCGGTCGGCCGGCCCTGAAAAAGATAATACGGCGGACATCCGATGAACGACAGCTCCCGGTACATCGTCCCGAGCACTTCCTCGTCGTCGTTGATCCCCGCGATCAGCGGACACTGGTTGATGCAGATCACGCCGCAGCGGATAAAAGCATCGATCCCTTCGACGGCCTCGTCGGTCAGCTCACGCGGGTGATCGAAGTGCGCCATCAGGTAGATGCGCTTCCGCGGCGTCGAGTTCCGCCGCAGCACCGCCTGAAGCTCCGCGTCGCGCGTCAGGCGCCACGGGTCGAACGCCGGCATCTTCGACCCGATCCGGATGATGCGCACGTGATCAATCGCCCGCAGCTCCTCGATGATTTCGCGCAGCCGCCGCGTGCTCATCAGCAGCGGATCACCGCCGGTCAGCAGGACGTTGGTCACTTCCGGGTGCTCCCGGATGTACTTCAGTCCCGCCGAGATGTCGTTGGACACCTCGTCGTTGCCGTCCATGAAAAGGCGCTTCCGGAAGCAGTACCGGCAGTACGCGCCGCAAACCTCGTTGCACAGGAGCAGGACCGTGTGCGTATACTTGTGCTGCACGCCCTGCGCAACCGTGACCGCGACCTCGTTGCTGGCGTCCAGCTTGCCCCAGTCCTTCAGCTCCTCCTCCCGGGGGATGATGAGCTGACGGATCGGGTCGTTCGGATCGCTCCAGTCAATCAGCCCGAGGTAGTAATCGTTGGCCCGGAAGGCGTAGCGGTCGGCGACGGCTTTCAGGCGCTCCTTCTGAGCGGTCGTGAGATGCGGAACCGCTTCGATCTCCCGGATGTACGTCACCTTGCGCGACGACGACGGGGCGGTTTGAGGCAATTGCATCGTGGACATGTTCACACTCCTTCTTAGCAAGTTGGCGGGAGCGCGGCCCCCGCCGGTGGTTCATGTGCGACGCTCCTTCAGGATGGATGAATGTGCGGCGCAGACGCGTTAACGTCCGGAAGCCCGTCCGGCGCCCACATCGGCGCCGTCTGCGGCGCGCGAACCCGTGAGCGAGAACGGCCGGTTCGTCCGCGGCGCGATGCCGCAGGGACTGGGTCGGGTTCCGACGCCGCGCTGCGGTCGCAGGACATGAGCAATCGTCGCAGAAGCTCCACCAGGACGCCGCGATCCTCCGTCGGCAACGCCTCGGCGAAGTGAGCGGCTTGCGCCACGCGTGACCCCAGCGCCGCGTCGATGCAGGCCCGCCCCGCCTCGGTCAGCCGGATGCGCAACCCGCGACGGTCCGCAGGATCCGGTTCGCGACGCACCAGCCCGGCTTCTTCGAGGCGGTCCAGCCGGTGCGTCATCGCCCCGCAACTGAGCGTGGACACCCGACAGAGTTCCGACGGAGACAACACGTACTCCGGTCCGGCACGGCGAAGTGCGGACAGGACGTCATATTGCCACAACTGCAAGCCGAACGGCGCGAGCGCTTCGTTTGACCCGTCTTCGAGGTATTTCGCCAGAGCGAGAATGCGGTTGACCAGCCCGAGTGGTTCGATGTCTACGTCGGGACGCTCCCGCCGCCACTGTGCAAGAATGAGATCCACTCGGTCCGACATGTCTTTTATTATAACATCAAAAATATTGATGTCAAACATTTATATATAAAAATTTAAAGGGTTGGCCGTCAAGCGGCGCGGGATTTGCTCCCTGTTCAGCGGCTTTTTCTCGCCAAGACGGTTCTGGACGCGCAGAATGAGAGGGTCGTCGGCGTGTTGCCGGCGGACAGGGGTCATTCCGAAGGAGAGCGACGATGGTGCGATTTCGGAACGTTCTGCTGCCGACCGATTTCTCGGACCTCGCGCGCAATGCGGCGCATTTCGCCCGCTCCGTCGCCGAGACCTACGGCGCCACGCTTCATGTCCTGCACGTCATGTCTCCGGAGGTGCAGCCCTTTCCTGCCCCTGACATCGGGATGGGCGTCCTCGCGTTGCCCCCGGACGAGGAGCAGGCGAAGCGCTTTCTGGAGGTCTTTGTCCGCGACGCCGTCGGTCCGACCCCGTCGCGCGTCGTGACGGATGCGCGGATCGGCGCGCCGGTCGCCGAGATCACACGCTACGCCTGCGACCATCAGGTCGATCTCATCGTCATCGGCACGCACGCGCGCGGGCTGGTCACGCGCATTTTTCTCGGATCCGTCAGCAAGGCCGTGATGGAGCACGCGCCGTGCGCCGTTCTGATGGTGCCGCTTCGGGCGAAGGAGGAGGCGTAAGCGCGAATCCCGGCGCCCCGGTCCGTCACTCATCCGCCGCTGAAGCCGACTACGCAGAGGCTTCGCGTCGCGCGCTAGGGCGCGGCGGTGGTCAGCCGCTCGATCACGTCAAGGATCTCGCGCGGATCGGGACGATCCTGAATCCGCTGCGCGATGCGGCGCCAGAGCACTTCGCCTTCACGCCCGATCAGGAACATCGCGGGGACGGTGGTGTCGCCGCCGTGCGGATTCCCGCCCGGATGCAGCAATCCGAACTGCCGGACCACGACCGCATCGACGTCGCTGAGGATGTCGAAGGGCAGGTCGAGGCGCCCGACGACGTCGCGCGACTCTGACGGTGCGTCGACGGACACCGCGATCACCTGCCCGCCTTGCGCCTCCAGCCTGCGATGAACGTCTCCGAGCCCGCGGAGCTCCGAAAGACAGGTGATTCACCAGTGCCCGCGGTAGAACACCAGCAAGGTCAACCCTCGTTCATAAAGAGACGCAAGGTTGACCGGTTGACCGGTCTGATCCGGCAGCGTAAATCCCAAGACGCGCGCCCCGACCTCCGGCGCGCCCGCAGGCTGGGGGAGTTTCGTGGCGAAAAAGAACATTCCCGTGCCGAGCAGGAGGAACCCGCTCGTGCCGATCGCCGCGCCTTTCGCCCGTCGGCGACGGTCCGTCTTCAGCGTCATCAGGCTGATGACGGTTCCCGCGATCATCAGCGCGAAAGATTGCAACGCGGTCGACCGAAGCTGCGGAACGTCCAGCCAGACCAGATAAGCCGGGATCGACAAAAGCGCGAGCACCGGCCCGATCAGGTACGTCTTCGACGACCGCCGCGCGCCTCGTTCCTCCCGTGCTGGATTGACCGTTTCCGTCGTCGACATGCCTCGCACCTTGTTTGCGCGCCCCACGACGAACGCGACATCACCGCCCCCCGCTCACGATCCGGAAGGCATGGAGTCTTTTCGGAGACGTTCAAGCCGGTCCGCCACCGGCCAATGTTTGCCCTCCGCGGCGCGGATGTCAACGAGGTCGGTTTCCTTTGCTGCCGTCTCCTGCGACGTCGCGGAAGACGCGGCGATTCCGTTGCCGCCGGGCGTCGCGGCATGAACGCCGCGCGGGAACCGGACCCTGAACTGCGTGCGCCCGACCTCGATCACGTCATCCTGGTGAAGATGCGCGAACCGCCGGGGTTCGCCGTTGATGCGCAGCGGGACGGACGCGAGCACGTCGGCGATGACCGCGCGATCATGATGCTTGAAAAGAATCGCGTGAACGCGAGATACCTCCTCGTCCTCGATCGCGATATCGCAACCCGACCGCCGACCGATCAGACACACATCGCGCGCCGGCTGAAACAGGCGCCGCGTCCCGAGATGCTCCAGCGTCGGATCCCCCGGCGAGGCGTCCAGGTCGATCTCCGCTTCGGGCGCCTCCGCGTCGGGTGGCGCGATCTCGACACGGAATTCCCACGGCCCCAGGGTCAGCACGCTTCCGTCCAGCACTTCATCGACACGAAGCGGAAGATCGTTATGCCGCGTCCCGCGCAACGTCGCCAGATCGCACGCCAGCCAGCGCGAACCGGTATGCACCAACGCCAGGTGGACGGGCGCCACGGCGGGGTGCTGAAGATTGATCTTGCACCCCGGTCTGGAACCCACCAGCGTCACGATCCGTCGACATGGAATGCGGCGTCCCAGCCCCTCGCCCCGAGTGATCCGAAGCGCGGGCGAGAAGCGCCCCCCCGCCACCACCGGGTAATCCGTGCTTGAGGATTGTTCAGGTTGGCCTTTCAACACGCACCCATCCGAGACGACCGCCGAGGTGGTTCCGGAGCACCCGGAAAGCTTCCGCGTTCCGCCACGGCTTGCTGCGGACCCTTGTTCCGATGCAATGCGACCTCTTTCGGCGTCAATTCCCCGCCGGCGACAGGGAAGCCGCCGACCGTAACCGTCTCCAGCACGGGGAGTCCAACAAGTATAGCGGTCCGTGAAGGGCAGCTTCCACGAACAACCCGGCGCGTGTCCAGCGTGGCTTGGTTAAATCCGCGCAAGGTTTCAAAAAAAGACTCGCCCCGGATTATGCGACGTCCTCAGCTCACCGGAGCGCTCGCACGAGGGGCGATGTCCAGCGGTCGGTCACGGCTCGGAAAGTCCCTCGCGGATCGCGAAGCGGGCCAACTCGACGCGGTCGTGGATGTCGAGTTTGTCCATCAGGTTGCAGGTATGCTTGTCCACCGTCTTGATGCTGAGGTTCATGAGCTGGGCGATTTCTTTTTTCGACAGTCCGCGGGCGATGTAGCGCACCACCTCGATCTCCCGCGGCGTCAGTTGTGACGCCCGGGTTTGCGGGCGCGACGCCAGGCTCAGACCGGAGGATCCCTGCACGATCCGCTCGCGGATCGCGTCGGAGAAGTACGAGAGGTTGTTCGCCACGTTGCGCACCGCGCTGATGATCGTGTCCGCCGGCTCCGTCTTCGTGATGTAGCCGAGCGCGCCGACCGCCAGCGCCTGCTCGATGTAGTGATCGTGCGTGAATGCGCTGAGGAAGAGGATTCGTGTGTTCGGCCTTGAGGCGAGCATGCGCCGGGCGGCGTCGAAGCAGATCAGCCCTGGCATGTCGATGTCCATCACCACCACGTCCGGGGAATGCGCCAGCACCAGATCGAACGCTTCATCGGCGCGCCCGGCGGTGGCGACCACCTTGATGTCGGGCTCGCGCTGGAGGCGCTCGGCCAGCATCGACTTCACCAGCGTGTGATCGTCGGCGACGAGGACGCGAATTGGATTCATCGGGGTCGGTCTCCCTGGTTTCCCGCCCGGATCGCGCGGCGAACGGCGCCGACGAATTCGCCCATCGTGAACGGTCGATCCAGCGGATACTCGTTCGGTTGCGGCGACCGGACTCCCTCCGTCCCCGGATCCCTCAGCAGGATCACCGGGCAGGGACCGCAGAGGCGCCTGAGCTCCTCGTGCGAGGGGCGCGACGCGACCCCGTGACCCGGGTCAATCACCACCAGATCATACGACCGCCCCGCCCCGCCGCAAACCGCCGCGGCGTCCTGCATCCCGTCCACCTGCGTCACGCGGCATCCGGCGCTGACCAGCGTCTCCGCCATCACCGCCCGATGCTGGCGGTCCGGGCAAAGCAGCAACACGCTCGCCCGCAGCGACTCCGTCGCCCGGGCGCCGTTGATCTCGTTCGCGGGTTCCGCCACCGGTTTCCACGCCGGCAGCAGGATCAGGAAACGCGTCCCCCGCCCCGGTTCGGACTCGACGTCGATCCACCCGCTGTGGTCCAGAATGACGCCTTGCGCCATCGGAAGCCCCAGCCCCGTGCCCTGACCGCGCGGTTTGGTCGTGAAGAACGGATCGAACACCTGACGCCGGACGTCTTCGCTCATCCCGTGACCGGTGTCCTCGACGGTCAGCAGGATCGCATCATCCTCGACCTCGCGGGCGCGCAGCGCCGCCGGTCGCGGCGTCACGGCGGACATCTCCGCCACGGAGAACGTCAGCGTTCCGCCGCCGGGCATCGCATCGCGGGCGTTGACCGCGAGGTTCATGAGCACCTGTTGCATCTGGGTCGCATCCCCGTGAACCCAGAGGCTTCGCCCTTCGGGCAGATTCGCCCGGATCTCGATCGACGCCGGAAGGATATGCCGGAAAAGCCGGGCGCTTTCGTCGACGAGGTGGACGACGTCCACCGGCGCGTATATCGCCTCGCCGCGCCGACTGAACCGCAGCAACGATCGCGTCAGATCCACGCCGTTCTGGCACGCCTGCGCGATGCCCGACAGGGCGTCCTCGATCGGACTTCCCGCGGGCGCGTGCATCCGGGCGAGCTGGAGATATCCCTGGATCGCCGTCAGCAGGTTGTTGAAATCGTGGGCGATGCCCGTGGCGAGCTGGCCGACCGCCTCCATCTTCTGGGCTTCGCGCAGTTGCGCCTTCAGCAATCGCTGCTGCCGCCACTCGGCGCGCATCCGCAGCGATTGCTCGACCGCCGGACCGAGGCGCGCCAGGTTGGATTTCAGGACGTAGTTGTCGGCGCCGCGCTTCAGGCAGTTGACCGCCGACTCCTCGTCGATCGTCCCCGTCACGATGATGAAGGGAATCTCAGGTCGGTGAGCCCGCACGACCTTCAGCGCGTCCATCGCGCTGAAGCGCGGCAGCGTGTAATCCGAAAGGACCACGTCCCAGTCCGCCCCGCCCAGCGCCTCGCGCAACGAAGCCTCCTGATCGACGACCCGATGATTCACGGTGAACCCGGAGCGCCGCAGCTCGCGCAGACACAAGTCCACGTCGTTGGCGTTGTCTTCGACAATGACAACCTTGACGGGTCCGGCCAAGATGACCTCCCTGCCCGCTCACAGGCGGGCGCAAGCGTCCAACCCCCGGTTCGCAATTCCGACGCGGGCCGCGATCACGACGTCGGCGGTTCGTTCAGAAGCATCCAGTACATCCCGAGCTGCCGCACGACTTCCGCGAAGGCGTCGAACTCGACCGGTTTGCAGAGGTAACTGTTGACCCCGAGGGCGTAAGCCTCTCGGATGTCGGGGATCTGACGCGACGACGTCAGCATCACCACCGGGATCGTGCGCGTCCGCTCGTCGGATCGAATCCGCCGCAACACGTCCAATCCGCTGATCTTCGGAAGCTTCAAGTCCAGCAGAATGAACCTCGGCACGTCCACCGGCTGGTTACGATCCTCGGGCAGCAGGTACTCGACGACCTCCGCCCCGTCGCGGAACACCCGGATGCGGTTCGCCAACTGGTGATTCCGGAATACGCGGAGCGTCAGGTCCACGTCGTTCGGATCGTCCTCAACGAGCAGAATCTCCGTCGGCAGGCTCATTCCTGTTCTCCGGGAGGTGGAAGGAGAAAGTCGCCCCCTGATCGAGTCGTCCCTCGGCGGCGACTTCGCCGCCGTGCTTCTGCACGATGCGCCGGACCAGCGCCAACCCCACGCCGGTTCCGGGAAAGTCCTCTTCCCGATGCAGCCGCTGGAAAACGCCGAAAAGCTTGTCCGCGTACCGCGCGTCGAAACCCACGCCGTTGTCCGACACAGCGTACCAGCGTTCGACGCCCCTGTCGAATGCGGTGACGCGCACGACAGCCTCGGAACGGCCCGCGCTGTACTTCGCGGCGTTCTCCAGCAGGTTGAACCAGACGTGCCGCAGCAGACCCGGATCCGCCCACGCCGGCGGAAGGTCGCCCACGATCAGCCGGGGCGCTCCCTCCGGATACAGCTTCATGACCTCGCGCCACACTTCGTCCACCATCGCCGCCACGTCCACCGCCTCGCGCCGAACCGCCTGACGCCCGAGACGCGAGAAATCCAGAAGATCATCAATCAGGCGTCCGAGCTTCTTCGACGATGTAAGGATCGACAACGCGCACTGCTTCGCGTCCCCCGTGAATTCCGCGCCGTGCTCCTCCAGGAGAATCCGCGCGTACGAACTGATGTGGCGGACCGGCGCCCGCAGGTCGTGCGACACCGAGTACGTGAACGCCTCCAGCTCCGCGTTCGTCTCCTCGAGCTGCGCCGTCCGCTCCCGCACCCGGTCCTCCAGCCGCTCGTTCGCGGCGCGCAACGCGTCCTCCGCGCGGCGACGCGCCGTGATGTCGATGTCCATGCAGACGTAGGCCTGACGATCCTGATCGAAACCGATCGGAAAAACCCCCGAGTAAACCACGCCGCACGTCCCGTCCTTCGCAGTGAATCTCCAGTCCGCCGGCGGAACGTGTTCTCCCGTCCGCGCAATATGATCGATCCGCTTTAGAAACTCCGAAGCGCCGGCGGGGTCCAGAATCAGTTGGTCCAGCGTCCGGCCGACGGCCTCTTCCTGCGTGAATCCGAAAAGGCGCTCCGCCGCCCGGTTCCAGAACAGAACCCGCCCCTGACGATCGAAGATCTGGATCGCGACGTTGGGCGCATGACTGAGGATTGCCTGAAGCCTCGCCTCGCTTTCCCGCAGGGCGTTCTCCGCGAAGCGCCGCTCCGTGATGTCCGTCATGAAGCCTTCCAGCGCCAGGACGTCCCCGCGTTCATTGAACACCCCCTGCCCCCGCTCCCAGACCCATCGCAGCCGGCCGTCCGGGCGAACGATCCGGTACTCAATCTGAAACGGCCGGCGTTCCCCCAACGCTTGCTGGACGTCCTCCCAGACCCGGTCGCGATCGCCTTCGTGAATCAGATCGCGCCCGATCCGCACCCGCCCGCCGCGCAAGTCCTCCAGATCACACCCCGTCAGCTCCGCACCCCCGTCGCTGACGAACTCGAGGGTCCAGTCCCGGTCGTTGCGGCAGCGGTAGACCATCCCCGGAAGATTGCCCAGAAGCGTGCGCATCGCGCGTTCGCTCTCGCGTAAGGCGTGCTCGCCGGCGATCCGCTCAGTGATGTCGCGCAGAATGATCGTGAAAAGATCCCGCCCGCTGACCTCCACGCGCGAGATCGACGCCTCGATCGGAAACTCCTCGCCGTCCAGGCGCAGGGCGCTGAGGGTCCGTGCGCCGCCCATCCTCCGCGACATCTGCCCCGTCCGCCCGAACTCTTCGACGTGCCGTCGATGATTCGGACGGTATCGCGCGGGAATGAAGGCCTCGATCGGTTTGCCGATCGCGTCCTCGACCGCGCAGCGGAAGATCGCCTCCGCCGCCGCATTGAACTGGATGATGCGCTGATCCGCGTTGATCGTGATGATCGCGTCCATCGCCGAGCGGATGATCCCGGACAGAAGCTGCTCGCTTTCCGCCACGCGCTGCTCCGCCGCCTTCATGTCCGTGATGTCCATCGTGATCCCGGTCCACACCGTGTCGCCGTTGTCCAGCCGGCGCGGCGCCGCGATCGACCGCAGCCAGATCGTCCGCCCGTCGAACCGGTGGACCCGGACTTCGTGCTGAAACGGGTCGAGCGTCCGCGCGGATTGTGCGATCGATGCTCGCGCCATCGTGCGATCCTGATCGGTCACCAAGCTGAAAGGATCGAACGAAGGACCGATCAGCGCCTCGGGTTCGACGCCCAGCAGATCCCGCGATCGCTGCGACGCATACGACAGGTAGAACGTCCCGTCCGGTTTGAGCACCGTCTCGAAGAGCATGCCCGGAGAATGCGCCGCCACGTCCGCCAGCCGCTGACGGCTCATGCGCAGTTCATCCTCGACCCGTTTCTGCTCCGTGACATCCAGACTGACCGCCACCGTCCCCTCGAAGCGGTCGCCGTCCCGCACCGGCGCCACCACCAGGTACACGCATCGCTCCCGATCCCCTTCCGCATACCGCACCTCGCCCGACACCGCGCCGGAGGCGGCGCGCCGGCAGGCGTCCGCGTACCACCCGGCCAGCGGCTCGGGAAAACCCGGCGACCCGGACGACGACGGCGAGGTCGGAGGCCAGTGACGCAGGAACACCGGATTCCGGTACACCGGACGCCCGTGCTCATCACTCACCCAGATCTCAAAGGGAACGTTCTCGAACACCGCCGCCAGCCGCGCCTCGGTCATCCGCCGCGCCTCGCGGTCGCGCTGCCACGCCAGGAACATCTCCCGCACCTGCCACATGCTCAGCACCAGCAGGATCGAAATCGTCAGCGCCACCAGTTCGCTCGGCAGTCCCTTCGTCACCGCCCGGACCTCGGGCATCACGATCTCGATCAACGAAAGCACGCGCCGAAGAAGCATCAGCCCGAACGTCACCGACAGCAGGATCCACGCCGCGCGGACCTTCGTCAGCGGAATCAGACGCAGGGCGAAGACCAGGGCGGCAAGCTGTAGCAGGCTCGACACCGCCACGATGATGAAGATGGCGTCCATGCAGGGTCGCTCCAGGTGAAGGGACACTCGACGCGCCGCCCCGTCGCGCATTTGAGTCACGCCGATGATGATCGCAAGCCGCGTCGAACTCGGCGGTGTTCGGTTGGGCCGCCGCGCCGGCAGACGCCTCCTCCCATCAAGGGCGCTGCACGACGGATTATCGAAGTTGCCCGCGCGACCGCAAGGAGCCGACCCTCACGAGTTCGACGTCGGTCCTCGCAGCCGAACATCCGCCCTCTGTACCGGCGGTCGATCCTGCGGCACACTGTCCGCCAGGAGGAACCGGTATGTTCACACATAACACGGTGAATTGGGCAAGCGTGTGCGGAGTCCTGATGCTGGCGGCGCCGGCGGCGAGCGCGGCGCAGGAGGCGGCGATCACGCCCGTCGAACTCCGATGCGAGTATCTCGATCGTCCGTTGTGCGTCGATGCCGCCCGCCCGCGGCTTTCGTGGATCCTCAAACCCGTCAACACCGACGCGCGAGCCTTGAAGCAGACGGCCTACCACATCCTTGTGGCGACGGACGCGGAGACGCTCGCACGCGGCGAGGGAAATCTCTGGGACTCTGGAAAAGTCGCGTCCGCCGAAACCGTCCACATCGAGTACGCCGGAAAACCGCTCGCCGCGATGCAGCGCGCGACTTGGAAGGTCCGCATCTGGGATCAAGCCGATCACCCCTCCGCCTTCAGCGAGCCTTCGTGGTGGGCGGTCGGCTTGCTGAATGAAGCGGACTGGAGCGGAGCGCAGTGGATCGGCGACGCCGCACCGCCGCCGCCCGTCACGCCCGCCCACAACGGATATCATACCGAGCTGTCGAACCGCGCCGATGACCCCAAGTGGGTTCAGATCGACCTCGGCGCCCCGACGCGCTTTGACGCCGTGACGCTCCACCCCGCCCGTCCGCATGACTGGAGCGCGGACGTGCCCGGATTGATGTTCCCCGTAAAATACCGCGTCCTCGTCGGAGACGCGGAGGATGCCGCCGGCGCCGCGGTCGTCGCCGACCTGACCGCCGTCCCGCAGCCCAGCCCCGGCGAGAACGCCGTCACCCACCGCTTCCCGCCCGTCACCGCCCGCTACGTCCGCCTCGACGTCGCGCAGCTCGGCGAACGCAACCCGGGAACCTTCGCCGCGGCGCTCGCCGAGATGGATGTGCTCGACGGTGACAAGATTGTGTCGCTCGGCAAACCCGTGACGGCGAAGGACAGCATCGAGCACAACGACTGGTCCACGAAGAACCTCACCGACGGCGACCGCACCTCTCACAAGCGCCGCGGGTATGATCCGCTCCCGGCTCCGATGTTGCGCAAGGGATTCACGGCGTCCGCCGCGCCGGCGCGGGCGATCGTCTACGCCACGGCGCTGGGGTTGTACGAGCTGCGCATCAACGGGCAGCGCGTCGGCGATCACCAGCTCGCCCCCGAGTGGACCGACTATCACCAGCGCGTGCAGTACCAGGCGTATGACGTCACCGCGCTGCTGCGCCAGGGGGAGAATGTCATCGGCGCCACCCTCGGCGATGGGTGGTACGCGGGCGAGATCGGGTTGACCGGTCTCGTCCCCGGCGGTCCGCCGCGCGCCATCTACGGCCGGCTCCCCGCGCTCCTGCTGAAGCTTGAACTCCAGCACCCCGACGGGTCGCGGCAGACGATCGTCTCCGACGCATCGTGGAAGACCACGCTCGACGGTCCGATCCGCGCCAACGATCTGATGGACGGCGAGACCTACGACGCCCGACGCGAACTCCCCGGCTGGGACAAGCCCGGTTTCGACGACGCCGCGTGGGGGCCCGCGCAGGTCCGGCCCGCGCCCTCCGCCGCCCTCGTCGCCCAGCCGAACGAGCCGATCCGCGTCACGCGCGACCGCGCCGCCGCCTCCCTCGCGGAGCCGAAGCCCGGCGTATACGTTTTCGACCTCGGGCAGAATCTGGTCGGTTGGTGCCGTCTTCGTGTCACCGGCGACGCCGGAACGACCGTAACCCTGCGCCACGCCGAAGTGCTCAACCCCGACGGCACGATCTACACCGCCAACCTCCGCGGCGCCGCCCAGACTGACCGCCTCATCCTCAAGGGCGGCGCGGAAGAGGTTTTTGAACCGCGCTTCACCTATCACGGTTTCCGCTACGTCGAGGTCGCCGGACTTCCCAGCGCCCCCTCGAAGGATCAGCTCGTCGCCCGCGTTCTGCACTCCGCCGCGCCTGAGACGAGCGAGTTCGAATGCTCCGAACCGCTGCTCAACAAACTCTGGAGCAACATCCTCTGGACGCAGCGGTCGAACCTCCACAGCACCCCCACCGACTGCCCCCAGCGCGATGAACGCTGCGGCTGGATGGGCGACATCCTCGCCTTCGCCCCGACCGCGTGCTTCAACATGAACATGGCCGCGTTCTTCACCAAGTGGCTGCCCGACACGCGCGACGCCCAGGCCGACGACGGCCGCTTCGCCGACTTTTCTCCGAATCCGTATGACT
Source organism: Planctomycetota bacterium (assembly GCA_016860685.1). Classification (GTDB taxonomy): domain Bacteria; phylum Planctomycetota; class Phycisphaerae; order UBA1845; family UBA1845; genus JABWBH01. The sequence goes on along the minus strand of BOJX01000031.1, from coordinate 17,378 downwards.
CGAACGTCCGCGTCTCGGGAGTCCCCGCGTGGGGCGACGCCGGCGTCTTCGTCCCCTGGACGGCGTGGGAGTTCTACGGCGACCGCCGCCTCCTCGAAGCGCAATACCCGGCGGCCGTGAAGTGGGTCGAGTGGATCCGCTCGAAGAACCCCGACCTGCTCTGGAAGAACGCCCGACACAACGACTACGGAGACTGGCTCAACGCCGACACCCTCCGCCTCGAAGGCTGGCCGGCGAAGGGCGCGGAAGTCCCGAAGGAGGTCTTCGCCACGATGTTCTTTGCCCGCTCGACGCAGCTTCTTTCGAAGATGGCCCGCGTCCTCGGAAAAACCGACGACGCCGCAAAGTACGAGAAGCTCGCCGCCGACATTCGCGACGCTTTCAACAAGGCCTACGTCACCCCCGAGGGCCGCATCGAAGGCGACACCCAGGCCGGCTACGCCCTCGCGTTGAACTTCGACCTCCTCCCCGCCGCGCTTCAACCCCGCGCCGCCGCACGGATGGTCGAGCGCTTCGAGCCTTACGGCGGGCAGATCTCCACCGGGTTTCACTCGACCGTCCCGCTCATGCTCGAACTGACGAACCGCGGCTACAACAGCGAGGCCTACCGCCTCGTGCTCAACCGCAAGATGCCGTCGTGGGGCTATGCGATCGACCACGGCGCGACGACGGTCTGGGAGCGCTGGGACGGCTACGTCGAAGGGCGCGGGTTTCAGGATCCGGGCATGAACTCCTTCGCGCATTACGCGATCGGATCGGTGGGGGAGTGGATGATGAAGACGATCATCGGCATCCAGCCCGATCCGTCCGCGCCCGGCTTCTCCCGCGTGATCCTCCGCCCGCAACCGGGACCGGGCCTCACCTGGGCACGCGGCGCCTACACGTCGATCCGCGGACGCATCGGCATCGCCTGGCAGCTCGAACCGGGCCTGTTCCGCATGTCGGCGTTGATCCCGCCGAACGTGACCGCAACCGTGTTCGTCCCCACCGACGATCCCGCCAGCGTCAACGAGGATGGACAACCGCTGGACAAAGTCCGCGGCGCCAAATTCCTCCGCAAAGCCGGCGCGGCCGCTGTCTACGAATTGCAATCCGGAACATACACAATCGAAGCGAAACGCGGAGGGTCGAGGTAACGGTCCTGGTATTGGGTCGTCAGCGGCGCGCGACGGGCGTTCCGGGATTCACCTTGTTCCTGGGCGCCAGCGGTCCACAATCCTGAACGGGTCAGACCGTCTCGATTTCCTTCGTCTTCTCGGCAAGCACGCGGTCGATTTCGTCTTCGTGCTGCTTGAGAAGCTTCTGGATGCGCTCCTGAGCGGCTTCGGACTCGTCCTCGCTGATGGTCTTCGCCTTTTCGAGCGCCTCGACGGCCTTGTTGCCGTCGCGGCGGACGTTGCGGACGGCGATTTTCTGGGCTTCGCCGAGTTTCCTGACCGTCTGGGCGAGTTGCTGGCGGCGCTCACCGGAGAGCGACGGGATGGGCAGGCGGATCGTTTTTCCGTCGGACATCGGCGTGATGCCCAGGTCCGAGCTTTTGAGGCCCTTCTCGATGTCCTTGAGCGTGCCGGGGTCGAAGGGTTTGATCAGGAGCGTGCTCGGGTCGGGGACGCTGATGCTGGCGAGGCCTTTCAGCTCCATCGTGCTGCCGTAGGAGGGGACTTCGATGCGGATGTGCTCGACGAGTCCGGCGTGGGCGCGGCCGGTGCGCACGCCCTTCAACTCCTGCTTGAGGTGATCGACAGCCTTGGCCATCCGCTGCTTACATTCGCTTTCGATTGCGGCGACGCTCATCCTGATGCTCCGAGGACTCCGGTAAGGGCGAAGAAACCCGCGTGAATTAGAGCAGAACCCGCCCCGCGGCTCAAGTCGAGCTGGCCGCTTGGCGACCCCTTGCCCTCTGCGGTACTTTCGACATGAGTGCGGGAGCACGGCATCCCAAAGAAGGCGCCCGGACGCGTACCGGGCGCGGCAGATAACGGGGGAACGGAGGAGTTGATCGTGAGAACGTGGCGTGCTGAGCGGTTGGGGAAGCTTCCTCCTTATCTTTTCGTCGAGATCGACCGGGCGAAGCAGGCGGCGATCGAGGCCGGGCGGGACGTGATCGACTTCGGGGTGGGCGACCCGGACCGCCCGACGCCGAAGTTCATCGTCGAGCGGATGTGCGATGCGGTCCGCGACCCGGCGAACCACCGCTACCCGCTGGGGCGGGGCAAGCGGACGTTCCGCCGGACCGTGGCGGCGTTCTTCGAGCGGCGCTTCGGCGTCACCCTCGATCCGGAGAAGGAGATCGGGGCGCTGCTGGGCAGCAAGGAGGGGATCGGGCATTTCGCCGCCGCGATGCTCAACCCCGGCGAAGTCGCCCTCGTGCCCGACCCCGGATACCCCGTGTACATCTCCGGCGCGGTGTTCAGCGAGGCGGCGTATCACCGGATGCCGCTGCGCGTCGAGCGGGGTTTTCTGCCGGATCTTTCGGCGATTCCGGCGGACATCCTCCGCCGCGCCAAGGTGTTGTGGCTGAATTACCCGAACAATCCGACGGCGGCGTGCGCGCCGATGTCGTTCTTCGAGGAGGCGCTGGCGTTCGCGCGGAAACATGACCTCTTGATCGCGCAGGACGCGGCTTACAGCGAGACCTACTACGAAGACCCGCCGCCGAGCATTCTGCAACTCCCAGGCGCAAAGGAGCGATGCGTCGAGTTTCATTCCCTCTCGAAGACCTTCAACATGACCGGCTGGCGGATCGGGTTTTCGGCGGGCAACGCCGTGGCCGTCACCGCGCTGGCCGACGTGAAGAACAACCTGGATTCGGGCGTGTTCGGCGCGGTGCAGGACGCGGCGATCGCGGGTCTGGAGAACATGCATCACCCGGAGGTTCGCGGCATTCTGGACACATACCGGGAGCGGCGCGACGCGCTGGTGTCGGGATTGAAGGAAATCGGGTGGGAAGTGAATTACCCGAAGGCGACGTTCTATCTGTGGGCGAAGTGTCCGAAGGGCGCGGCGTCGATGGACGCGGCGAAGCGGATCCTCGCGGAGGCGAACGTGGTGGTCATCCCGGGCGTCGGTTTCGGGACGTGCGGGGAGGGCTTCGTGCGGTTTGCGCTGACGGTGGAGACCCCGCGGATCCGCGAGGCGGTGTCACGCCTCGGACGCATCACCTGGTAGTCGGGTGCGGGACATGTCGCGCGAGGCCGTCAAAGCGTACATCGGACTGGGGTCGAATCTGGGCGACCGCGCCGGGATGCTGCGTCGAGCGGTCGAGGGCCTGTGTGCGCTGGGCGAGCCGGGCACGCTGGCGGTTTCGTCCGTGTACGAAACCGCGCCGGTGGACGCTCCGGCAGGATCGCCTTCGTTTCTCAATGCCGCCGCGGCGGTGACGACGGCGCTTGACGCCCCGTCGCTTCGGGACGCCCTCATGCGGTTGGAGCGAGAGGCGGGCCGGCGGGCCGGCGACCGGAACGCCCCCCGCGAGTTGGACCTCGACCTGCTCTTTTTCGGTGACCGGGTTATCGAGACGGCGGAGCTAAGTGTCCCGCACCCCCGGCTGCATGAGCGACGCTTCGTTCTTGAGCCGCTGGCGGAGCTTGCATACGAACTGGTGCATCCGGTGCTGAGGCGCACGGTGGGGGACTTGCGGGACGGCGCCCGCACCCGCTTCCCCGGACAGATCGTGACGCGGGTCGAAGTCTCGCTCGACCTGACGCTTGTGCGGGGCTAGAATCCGCCGTGCCGCGGGCGGGGGAGAGGGTCGCGACGCGAAGGCTCCCGCGCCCGCCGCACGATCAGGTCGAACGCATGCCAACCCGGTCCAACCAGCGTGTCAAGGCGCGGGGACGCCGTCTCCGATCGGTCGTGCTGCTGGCGGCGCTCGCGCCGGCGTCGGCTGCACGGGGTGAGATCCGCGCTTTCCGCGGAGAGGTGCGGGCGACCGTGCAGGGACTGAGCACGGCCCCTGATGACTCGTTCATCCTTGACGAGGATGCCTACGATCGGACGATCGCGCCGACGCGGATCGATGCCCTCGCCGAACTGGCGACGTCGGACGCGGACGGTCGATCGCTGGCCGCCGGTCGCGCCGTGTCAATCCTGTCGGACCCGCGGGCGTCGATGTCCGGCAATCCGGGCGAGTTCGCGCTGGAGGCCGGTTCCTTCTCGAACGACGCGCGGATCGCCTACCAGCTCAACGCTTCGGCGATCGAGCGGCGCGACACGCGCTTCACGGCGGCGGACTTCGCGTTCGCCGGTCCGGGCCGCATCCCGCCGGACGTGGTCAGCACCGTGTTCGTCAGCGCGGCGATCGTCTTCTGGTCCACGACCGCCGAATCCGATCTGACACAGACGCAGGCCGAGTTGAGCGTCGTGGTGCGCGACAGTCGCGCGGTCGAACCCGTCCTGCGTTATCGGCGACTTTATGTCGGGCAGGCGGACGGCGGCGTGCTCCAGATCGAAGCCGAGGACGCGGGCGTTGTCGGGGCATCCGCGAGGGCGCGCATCCTCGATCTTGACGCGCTGCGGGCGAGCGACGCCGATGAAGCCGCCGCACTCGCGGAGCAGGCGGACCGGCTCGGCTTGACGACGTTCGTCGTCGTGCTCATTCCGCTTCAGTCGCTCGCGTACGAATATGACGTCGAGTTGAACCGTGATTTCGTGCTCGAGGCTGAGTTCAACCTCGCCGTGACCAGCGCGCCCACCGGAACGGGCGTCGCGGGCGTGATGGGGCGTCCCTTTGCGGGGTTGTCGGACCTGTTTGAGGCGTCCGCCGCCGAGGCCGACGGCTCGCTGATTCAGAAGTCGGTGAACTCGTTGCTGGACGCCTCGGGGGATGACGAGGCGGAACGCCCTCCGGCGGCGCCGATCGGTTGCGGCCTGCTGGGCGCTGAGACACTGCTGGCCGCCGCGTTGCTGGCGCGGCTGATGTGGCGATGTCGAAGCGACCGTCACGGGGGCAGACCTCTCCGCGACGACGGGGCGCCCGACCTCCGCGCATAACGACCGATCAGCGGGCAATCGCGGCGGACGCGACGCCGCCTGTCGTTGTGATTTGACGGGCAGTCGACTCTGCAACGTCCGGGAGCGACAACGCTCGCTGCGTGCGCGCCGACTCGTAAAGCGCGAGCACCAGCGCCAGCGATCGTCGCCCCTCCTCAAGCGTCACCGGCGCAGGCCCGCCCGACGCGGCGGCCTCGAGGAACGCCCGCAGCAGCGCCCGGTGTCCGCCCTCGGGGGGCGCGAGCGCCGATTTCCGCGTCACTTTCGCGGCGAGCTTCATCAGCGACCGCGCCCACTTCGGAGGCTTCTTCACCTCGGGCACGGCGGCGACCGCACGCGAGCGGATCGCGTCCCGGGCGGCGCTGCCCGGCGCGTCGATCGTCCACTCAAAGGCCTGCGCATCCGGGTCGCCGTAAACGCGCACTGCGGCGTTCTCACCGATCACTTCGAGAATGAACTCCCGCCGCTTGGCGAACGTCGAGCAATCCACGTTCCCGACGGCGCCGCCGGCGAAGCGCATCCACCCCAGCAGCACGTCCTCCCCCTCGATCGGATGCACGAGCGTCTTCGCCACGGCGCTGACTTCGACCACGTCGCCCAGGGCGAACAACATCGCGTCCAACTGGTGGATCGCCTGATTGATGACGACCCCGCCGCCGTCCGTCCGGAAGCTGCCGCGACCGGGCGCGGACGTGAAATACGTCGGGCTTTTGCGCAGGCGAACCCGCGCCGTGGCCGACAGCACGCGGCCGATCTCCCCCTGCTCGATGATCCAGCGCAGGCGACGGTAGACCGGGTCCAGCCGAAGCTGAAACACGCATCCGCAGGTGCGGCCCGGATGACGCGCCGTCGCCCGGATGAGCCGGTCCGCGTCCTCCAGCGTCGTCGCCAGCGGTTTCTCAATCAGCACGTGCTTCCCGGCTTCGATCGCGTCCAGCGCCAGCGCCGCGTGCGTCCCGGCCGGGGTGCAGACGCAGACCACGTCCACGTCCCTGCGGTCCAGCAGCTCGCGATGATCCGTGAGGGCGGCGGTGAACCCGAACGTCCGCTGCGCCGCCAGCGCCCGGTCGCGGTCCAGATCAGCGATGGCGACCAGCCGGCAAAGCCCCGGTAGCGCGCGACAGGCGTCAGCGTGCCTCTTGAGGATATGCCCGGCCCCGATGATCCCCACCCCTAGCGTCTGTCCGCTCATGATGCACCTTCCCAGCGAAGCCCCAGTCTCGTCCAACGTTCCGTCCGGCGCTCGGTCGGCACGGGCGGTGGAAAAGGCCTTGAACCTCGCACCGCTTGCTGACGCTCGTCGCGGTTTCTACACTTTCCGGTCCGTCGCAGTCCGCTGCGGACGGTTACGATGACCAGCGAACAAACCGACAGAACGTGGCCCGGCGAACCTGCCGCGGACTTTCCGGGCGTCGTCCCGCGGCTCCTGATCCTCGGGCTGGACGGCGCGACGTTCGACGTTCTCAGTCCGATGATGGAGGCGGGGCGGATGCCTCGGCTTCTGGCTGCCGTCGAGTCCGGCGCTTCCGGGACGCTGTGGTCCACGACGCCGCCGATCACGCCGGCCGCCTGGACGACCTTTCTCACCGGCAAACACCCCGGGCTTCACCGGATTCTGGATTTCGAGGGATACGATGTCAACACGGGGCGGCTGCGCTTCAACAGCGCGCGCTCGATCCGCGACACGCGCAACCTCTGGTCGATCCTCAGCGAACGCGGTTTCCGCGTCGGCAGCATCAATGTTCCCCTGACGTACCCGCCGCAGCCCGTCAACGGGTTCATGATCTCCGGATTCGACTCGCCCGGCCCCGAGGCGCCCTTCGCCTACCCGGCGGACCTGCGCGGACCGATCCTCGAGCGTTGGCCGGACCCGACCAGCGGAAAGAACTGGCGGCGCAAGTTTCTCGGCGGCGAGGCGCTCTTCCGCGAGAACGTCGCGTACCTGATGCGCAGCTTCGATCAGTCGGCGCAGATGACCCGCTGGTGCGGCGAGCGCTTCGGGTGGGACGTTCTGATGGTCGTGCTGAAGCTGGTGGATAATCTTCAGCACAAAACGTGGAAATACATCGACCCGCGGTGGCGCGACCGCGCGCCTTCTCGACGCGATCTGGTGGCGAGGGCGTTCAGCGAGCTGGACGCCGCGATCGGCCGCGTCCTCGACTACGCCGGCGAGCACGGCGCCGCCGTCATGATGGTCAGCGACCACGGTCACGGCAGCCTTGAAGGCAAGGTGTACCCCAACGCGCTGCTGTCCCGCTGGGGGTATCTGAAGGTCCGCACGCCCGTCGAGCGCGCGATCCGCGCCGGGCGGGAAAAGCTGGGGCGGAACGGGCGGTCCTCCGCGTCGCAATACGCCGGCGTCGAGCGACACCTTCCGGTGGACCTGTCGCGGTCGTCGGCTTGCGTCATGCACGCCGGGAACGCGGGCTTCCTTTACATCAACCTGAAGGGGCGGCAACCCGGCGGGATCGTCGATCCGTCGGAGTACGAGCGGCTTCGCGATGAATTGACCGAGCGGTTTCTCGCGGTTCGATGGCGTGATCCGCAAGGTGGGGAGTTCCGGCTGTTTCCGAAGGTGCATAAGCCGGAGGAGCTTTACGGATGCACGCGAGCGGAGGAGCCGTGGCTGCCCGACCTGATGCTGATCCAGGATGATCGGCTTGCGGTCGCGCGGCGGCTGCGCGGGCGCACCGTCGTGGAGTGGCTGCCTTACCGCCGCCTGGAGGGCACGCACCGCTTCAACGGCATGTTCGTCGCCTGCGGACCGGGGATCGCCCGCGGGCGCAAGGTCGAGGCGCACATCGTGGACTGCGCGCCGACGGTGCTGGCGATGCTCGGTCTGCGCATTCCCGAAGACATGCAGGGCAAGGTCATCGTGGGCGCCTTCGAGCGTCCGCCGCGGATCGAGAAGCAAGCCGTCCGCTCCGCGGCCGACGTCGCCGCATCGGAGCACGTCTACGCGGAGGGCGAACTCGAGACGATCACGACCCGGCTTTCAGATCTGGGCTACCTCGAGTGACCGGCGCCGGTCCGGCGTCGAGCAGTTTCTTGACGTGCTCCGGCGGCGGCTTCTTGAGAATGTCGTACCAGTACGCCCGGGCCACCTCGTGCCAGAACCGGGGGTTCTTCGTCTCGAAGTAGTTGTTCAGCGGCTTGCCTTCCATGTAAACCACCGGGGTCGCGCTGACCTTCAGGCGCACGCCCTCCTCGACGTCCTCCATCACCCGCTGCACGACCTCCTCCGAGTTCATCTCGCCGATGAGCAGGTCCGGATCGAGGCTCAACGCCTTCGCCGCCGCGCGGATGCCCTCCTCGGTCGTCAGCGATTTCAGGCGGTTCTGGTTGGCGAAAAGCCAGTCATGCGCCTCCCAGAACTTCCCCTGAAGCCGTGCCGCCTCCGCGAAGTACGCCGCGTCGCAGGCATACGGATGCGCGTTCTTCGCCACGCGGTTGCACTTCGTGCAGATCGGGTAATGCTTGAACGTCAGCTTCACGTACCCGTCGAAGAGCGGTTCGACGAGCGACTTGACCGCCTTCGCCACCTCGGCGCACTGCGGGCACTCGAAGTCGCTGAATACGACGATCGGAAGCGGCTTCTGCCCCTCGCGGACTTTCACCGGGTCATCGGGGCGCGAGGCGATCTGCACGCCCGCGCGGCGGAACCAGGCGTCGAACGCGGCCTTGCCGTCTTCAAGGTACGTTTCCGCCAGCTTCTTGTACTGGTTGCGTTCGTGGTCGAGGCGCAGCGCCATCGCCCGCACGCCGGGATGCTGATGCGCGCCGTTGATGAACACATGCGCCGCGAACATCGTCAGTCCGGTCATCACCAGGGTCCGCGCCGCCGGATGAACCGCTCCGGCGCCGGGCTCAGCAGCGCCGCCGCCCGCCTCCGTCACGCGGCGCGGGCGCATCAGGACCAGCAGCACGAACACGCCGGCGTTCAGAACGTGCGTCACCAGACAGCGCAGGCACCACGCGTCGAGCTTCGTCGCCATGATGAACACGAACCCCAACGAGGCGGCCAGCCCGACCGCATTGAACGCCAGCGCCAGCCAGTGAAGCCCGCGCCGCGCATACGAAGGCCGCCCGACGCCGATCAGCCAGATCGTCAGCATCGTGAAGTAAAACCACCCCAGCATCGCCACCGGAACGCCCGGTTGGCGCGCCTGACCCGGCTGGGCGGCTTCACCCGCGCCGAAGGGAAAGACCGCCCACCGGCTGGTCGTCACCTTCCGGCAGTCGAAAGCGCTGTCCGGGGCGTTCGTCTCGCATCCGAGGCTGAGAACGCCGGTTGAGACCTGCCCGGTCACATGCTCGCGGTACAGGTCGTAACTGATGATCCCGGCGGTGGCGGCGCACGCCACAGCCGCAACCTGAAACACGATGACCTTCATGATGCTCTCCGGCGGACGGCGAAGTCCGATCCAGGCGACGGGGCGACGCCGTCTACGCGCTGCGGAATCCGCCGCCCCTCGCAGTTACTATCGCCGTGAACGCGATCCGCGGCAACGTGGCGAGCATATGTGGGACCGCACCGCGCCCCGGAAACGAAACAAGCCGCGACGGACGTGTCCGCCGCGGCTTGCATGTTCAGACTTCGTCAGACGAAGGCTTGTGCCGACGTCCCGTCCGCGATCCGCCGGATCGCGGACCTTTCTACGTTATCCTTACCGGCAACGCTTGCAGTTGGTCGGCGGGATGTCGCAGCCGATCAGATCAGCCGAAACCTTGCACGCCGCGCCGTTACCGCACGCGTTGAAGCCCTTCAGACGACCGGCGCACTCGCTCGAATTATTGCACTCATGCGTGCAGACCAGGTCGCCGCGGACGTACGGGCAGGCGTCGCAAACCTTACCACAGGCGTTGGCCTTGTTCTTGACCTTGCTCACCTGGTAGATGCAGCGCGGCGCCTGCGGACCGCAGCCGTACGCCAGCGCGTTGGCCAGCAGCCATTCGCCGTCCGTGTTCGTGTCCCAGAAGTCGCTGCGGGACACGCTCGACGGCGGGTAGAAGTTCAGCGCGAAAATTGCGCCGTTGAACCCCGGCATCTCCGCCACCAGGGGCTGGCCGTTGCTCCAGTCGGCGATCGCGATCGCGCCCGACGCGACCGTCGTCGGCGCATGATAGCTCGAGCTGCCGCCGTTGAACGACGACACGCCGGCCATCACCGGGTGCCCCGGCTGATGAACCGTGCCCAGCGTCAACTGCGTGCAGCAGTCGAACCCGCCGGAGTTGAGGGCGGCGTACCCGCCGCTCAACCAGCGACCACCGAGGTCAATCCCGGAAAGGAACGCGAACGTCGCCTGAACGACGTTGCCGCCGCCGTCGACATAGTCCGCCAGAACGTTACCCATGGCATCCCGATCGAAGTAGGCGTAATCCGAAAAGGTCAGCACGGAATCGTAGTTCTGGAGCTGCGCCAACGTCGGTGTCCCATTGCGAGCGTCATACAGATCAACCGGTCCCAGCAGACCCGTCGAGTTGAGCTGGTTGCGGACCTCGTCGGCCCACACCTGGTCCGCCGCGGCGACGATCAGCACGTTGCAGTCGCCCGCCGGACCTTCATCACCCTCGCCCAGCACGATCGGAAGCTGCGCCCCCTGAACGTGCTCGCCGTAAGGCATCAGGTCCGCGCGATACGACCCCGTGCGGGTCACGTCCCCGCCTGCCAGCGCCGCCGGCGCCGCGATCACGAACGCCGCCAACGCGCACATCATACTTTTCTTCATGACTTCCTCCTCCTGTCTACCGTGCCGCAACGGCTCCCGACCCGACGCGGGCAGGTACCGTTGCGGCGACTTTCATCAAAGGGCTATCCTGTTTGAATCGAGGTTGATTCCCGCTCTTCGGACGCTGCAGGAACCGCACAATGGACCAGACACGGGTGCCCACCGCTGGGCGAAAGCCGACTTTCTCGGGCCTCGCTCCTGTCCCCCATGAAGTAGCGATACTCCGGCATGATAACCGCAACGATGAATCAGGTCAACAAAGGCGTCCGACTTTTCACGCTCGACAACAGGATCGCACAAGGAGCCTAGCCGAACGAGCAGACCGTTCCGCGGGAGCCTCTGATGCGGCAGCGCTCGTAACCGCCCGTTGAAAAAGGGGTGCGCGTCCCTCCGAGGCGCGAATTTCACTGAGAAAACCGGCATCGCAAAGGCCGATCGTGAGCTCTTCCACGGGCTGATAAAAGAAGAACTCGGACAAACACACAGCGGCGCTTGCCCGAGCACTTCTTTGTTCACGTCGATTTATTCAGCCCGATAGATGATCCTTCGATGCACGATTAAGGTCTTACCGGGCCCCCTTTCTCATCAGATTTACGTTCCGGGTGCAGCTCACCCGGCAGCGGCCGACGCGGTCCGGCGGCGCCTTCCGCGCCCGGACGCCGCGGACCCGGTCCGCCCGCGCCGCGCATCATCTCGCCGCGATACTTCTCCGATGCCGCGCGAAACTCCTCGTCGCTGAGCTTGCCGTCACCGTTGGTATCCGCGTCAGGATGACGCTTGAGCATCTCCTCGCGCTGACGCGCCGCCTGCGCCTCGCGCCACGCGAGGAACTCTTCCTCGGAGAACTTGCCGTTGCGGTCCCTGTCCGCCTCGGGCTGCGACGCGAACACCCGCTCCGCCAGTCGCGCCAGCGTGGTCTCCTTGAAGGTGACGAATTCCTCATCGCTGATCTTGCCGTCTTTGTCCGCGTCCACTTGCGGCTGAACCTCCAGTAGACGCTCCATCGCCTGCTGACGAAGCCGGTCGAGCGCCGCCTTCATCTCCTCCTCGCTGAGCTGGCCGTTCTGGTCGCGGTCCGCCCGTGGGAAGGCGTGCAGAATGCGCTCCGGAGCGACCTTGCCGGATTCGAGTCGCAGCAGACGCTCGAACGCCTCCAGCATCTGGAACGGACCGTCCGGCCCCGGACGCCCCGGTCCGAAGCGCCCCGGCCCGCCGCCCGGTCCGCCTTCCCCGGGACGCCCCGGCAGCGGCAGACCCTTCTTCCGGTAGAACTCAAACACCTCGCGCCGCGTCAGCGCCCCGTCGGCGTTGGCGTCGATGCCTTCCTCGCCGTATTGCTCCAGCAGCGCCTTCGCCCGCTCCGCCGGAACCGGCTGATCCAGGTCCATCTGCGCCCGCACCGCCGGATGTTGCGGCGGGGCGTCGTCCGTGGGGGCGCCCTCCTGTTTCTCCTGAGCGCGAACCGCCCCGCCCCCCAGCGCGAACACCGCCCACGCCGCCACCACCGGCGCCATCAGCCATGTCGTCCGCTTCAACATCGTTTTCTCATGCAGAATCATTTTGAATCGCTCCTCAAGAACTCGCCCGTCGCGGGCGAACGCCACCGCCGACGCGACCACTGGCCGGCGCTCAGATTGCCCCCGAACCACGTTCAACAGGCAGGCCGCGTAATCCGCCGCGCACGCTCCCGACGCCCGCAGCGCCAACTGATCACACGCCATCTCGACATGTCGCTCGATCTGCCGGCAAACCCACCACAACGGCGGCCAGAAGAAAAAAACCGTCCGAAGCAGGTTTTCCAGAGCGCGGATCAGAACATCCCCGCGCCGCAGGTGAGCCAGTTCATGCAGGATCATCGCATCCGCAGCCGCCGGCGCGGCACGACGCAACGCCTCTCGCGGAAGAACCACCACCGGCCGGACCAGACCCGTCACAAACGGGCTTACCGGTTCCTCCGTCACGCGAACCTCCGGCAACCTGCGCAGACCGATCCGCTGCGCCAGCGACTTCACCCGACGCCCCAGCGGCGCCTCCGCCACCGGCTGCTCCCGCAACCATCCGACAAGCCGTTGCCGCCGCCGCTGCCATCGCAACACGGAATACAGCGCTCCCGCGGCGTACATGAGAACCGCAACGGCCCACCAGACCCGCTGGTCCTTCACACCCGGCGCCGGCGCGACCGCTCGTTCACCAACGCCTGCCGCACCGCCGACGCCCTTCCCCGGAATCGCGTCCCCGGAATGAAGCACGAGGACGTTGGACGAGGCGGCGACGTCTTCGTCCGTCAGGGCCGCCGTCGCCGACTCCACCGGACGTCTCAGCAGACCGGCCAGCGTCGCGGAACCGGGAAGAACCGGAGGCATCGCGAACCGCAGCAACACCACCACCCACAGCGCCGCAAGCCACGAACTGCGCCATCGCCGCAACACCGTCCCGCACAGCAACCACGTCGCCCCGGCGAGAACCGTTCCGTAGCAAAGCGCCCGCGCGGCGTTCCACAGAAACTCGTTGAACACAGAGGAAAAGGTCATCAGACGCCCCCTTGCCTCTCCGCATCAGACGGCGACGGTCCGTGCGACGATCGCGTCCGGTGTTTTTCGATCAATGCCTCCAGCCGGCGGACCTCTTCATCGGTCAGCGTTTGTTGCTCCACCAGCCGCACCGCCAGGTCCGCCGCCGACCCCGCGAAAAACTGATCCACGAAGTCGCGGACGCGCTGGCTCAACATCCGGTCGCGCGATACGGCAGCCGAAAACACAAAGGGTTGACGCGACCGGTCCACCCGCAGCGCCCCTTTCTCCACCATCCGGGTCAGAAGGGTCATCGCGGTCGTGTACGCAATCGGGCGCTCTGCAACGGCGTTGTACCGGTCCAGAACGTCCCGGGCGGTCGCCGGTTCAATCTCCCAGAGCACGCTCATCAACACGTGCTCCAGAGGCCCCAACCCCGGAATGTCCTGACGATCCTTCACCGCAAGTCTCTACATCCGTCTCTACGATACTACAAACGTAGATATCGGACAAGCAAGCCCACTTTCACTACGCGCTCCTGAGTTCATGCCGAACCGCGATGCACGGTTCACCTCAGAACCCAGAAAGAAACGCTCGGAACCTGTTGACATGGGTCTCCCTCGGATTCCGGCACCAGCGGCACGTCGCGCGGGCGGCGACGCCGTAAACGGTCTCCGTGGGAAGGACCACCAGTCCGCCCCGGTCCAGCACTTCGCTCGCGGCGACGATCGCCTCCCGCTCCGCGGAAGAGTTTCTGACCTTCATTACGCGCGCCGCCATCCGGGAAACTCCTGGTACCGGATTCTGTTCCTGCCGTCCAAGGGTGTCAACAAAAATAACCGTCCGCCAACAACGACGCCCAGGCGCCTCCCCACAGGGGAGCAATCCGACGTTCACATCATCATGAGGCTGGTGGTGAAGGGCGCGGAGGCGCCGTTCCAAAGCCTGTCATGGAAGTGAAGATCACGATCGAAGTCGATGGGGAGCCGGTTAAACATCCCGCGGCGGCGGCGGGCTCCTCGGCTACGACGGGATCGACACCGAGGATGAGGTTGCCTTCTTCGACAGGATCGCGGGGGGGATGAAGAAAGAAGGGGGTTGATCTGATAGCAGGTACGGTTGGGATCCTCGCGGACAAAGGGTTTCCGATCGCGCGTCAGGGTCGTGGGTTGCGGATCGGGCGCGTCGTCTTCAGGGCGCGCCCGAACGACAAGAACGCTTGGTCGCGCCCGCTGGAGGCGCGGGCGACCGGGTTCCTCAAAGCGCCTCGCCGGAGTACGGGATGATCTACGCCGACGTACTCCGCGCTGCCTCCCCGCGAGCCTCCCGCAGCCGCCACAGCGTTCGATGAATCCGCGCCCTCGGGGTGCAGCCCGACGACTTGCCAGCACTCGGCGGGCGCGACCGTCGCTGGCGAGACCAGAACAACGATGTTTTCCAGACAGAGGGCGGCTCGCATGCGATCCTCTCCGAATCGACGAAACTCGATCATCCTAGAGTCGCACAACCGCGCCGCCTGCCGCACGACCTTGACGGATTGAATTGAGATGAAGGAGCCTGACGCGATCATGCAAACCCCTTCCCTTCGCCCCGGGCGACCGCATTCTGAGACCCGCCGGCACGCGGAGTACCGCGAGAGCTTGCCACCCGGCCACCCCGCCGCAGCGATCAGCGAACATCGAGCGCGGTGATGAGTGCAACATCGAGCGTGGCGACGGGCGCAAGATCGCACCCCGCGTCGAGCACAACTTCGAGCCCGGCGCGGAGATCGGCGTCGAGCGTGACGCAGCGGCACTTTCAAACGGAGACACCACCTGTATCCGTCTTCGACACCACCCGCACCCGCATTCCGCTTGATGAAAAGGACAGGCAATCCTAAGCTGACGGGGTCACGGGAAGAGGCCTTGGCGCGTGGATATTGGACATGGCGAAGCAAAACGTGGTCATCGTGGGCGGGGGTCTGGCGGGGTTGGCGGCGGCGATGAAGCTGGCGGAGATGGGCGTACACGTTGACCTCATCAGCATGGTTCCGGTGAAGCGCTCGCACTCGGTCTGCGCGCAGGGCGGGATCAACTCGGTCAACGACGTCACCCGTCAGCAGGGCGATAACGAGTTCAAGCACTTCGACGACACGGTTTACGGCGGCGACTTTCTCGCCCATCAGCCGCCGATCAAGGAGATGTGCGACTGGGGTCCGCGGATCATCGACCTGCTCGACCGCATTGGCGTGCCGTTCAACCGCACGCCCGAGGGCTTCCGCGATCAGCGACGCTTCGGCGGTACGCTGTACAAGCGCACCGCCTTCGCTGGCGCGACCACCGGTCAGCAGCTCATCTACGCCCTCGACGAGCAGGTGCGGAGGTGGGAATCCGAGGGGCTGGTCAGCAAGTACGAATACTGGGAGTTCCTCGGACCGGTGCTGGATGATTCGGGCGCATGCCGCGGCGTCGTCGCGCAGGACATGTTCTCGATGGAGATCCGGGCGTTTCCCGGCGACGCCGTCGTGCTCGCCACCGGCGGAAACGGGCTGGTCTTCGGGCGCAGCACGATGTC
Source organism: Planctomycetota bacterium (assembly GCA_016860685.1). Taxonomy (GTDB): domain Bacteria; phylum Planctomycetota; class Phycisphaerae; order UBA1845; family UBA1845; genus JABWBH01. The sequence goes on along the minus strand of BOJX01000031.1, from coordinate 1,594 downwards.
GATGATCTGCACCGGCGGCGCGGCCGGGCGGGCCTTCCGCGCGGGCGTGAAGTACGCCAACGGCGAGTTCATCCAGGTTCATCCGACGGCGATCCCCGGTACGGATAAGCTTCGGCTCATGAGCGAGTCGGCGCGCGGCGAAGGCGGGCGCGTCTGGGTTCCGAAGAAGCCCCAGGATCCGCGGGATCCCCTCACCATCCCGAAGGAGGAGCGCTACTACTTCCTCGAGGAGCGCTATCCGAAGTACGGCAACCTCGTCCCGCGCGACATCGCCACGCGCGAGATTTTCGACGTGTGCGTCAACGGCGGTCTGTCGGTTGAGGCCGAACGCCTCTGCGTCTACCTCGACGTGACCGAGCTTCCGCCCACGCAGCAGAAGAAGCTCGACGGGATTCTCGAAATCTACGAGACGTTCCAGGGCGTTGACCCGCGCAAGACGCCGATGAAGATTTTCCCGGCGGTGCATTACACGATGGGCGGCATGTGGGTCGATTACGAAAAAGACGCCGCGACCGGCGGGCTGAAGCTGGGATCGCCGAAGAACCAGATGACCAACGTGCCCGGCTTGTATGCGATTGGCGAGGCCGACTACCAGTACCACGGCGCCAACCGCCTCGGGGCCAACTCGCTCCTGTCGTGCATCTTCTCCGGGCTGATCGTCGCGCCGTCGATCGAGTCCTACATGGTCGGTCGCAAGGGAGCGAAGGCGGCGACGGATGCCTCCAGCGCGCTCTTCGAGGGCGCCGTCAAGCGGCACAAGACCGATTACGACAAGCTCATCCGCAACGAGGGCACGGAGAACCCGTACAAGATTCATGCGGAACTCGGCGACACGATGACCCGCAACGTCACCGTCGTGCGCTACAACAAGGCGATCACGGAGACCCTCTCGAAGATCGACGACCTGACCGAGCGCTACAAGCGCGTCAGCCTGTCCGACAAGGCGAACTGGACCAACCAGAACCTCAGCTTCACGCGGGCGCTGGGCGACATGCTGCTCTTGGCGAAGATCATCGCCCAGGGGGCGCTCCAGCGCGACGAGTGCCGCGGGGCGCATTACAAGCCGGATTTCGAAATCCCCGGTCCGAAGGCGGAAAACCCGGCCGACCTCCGCCGCGAAGCAGAAGCCTGGTGCGACGCGTTCCAGAAAAACATCGACAAGTGGCTGAAGACCACGGTGGCGACATACGATGGCAAAGGCGGGTTCACACTGTCGTATGAGGCGGTGGACACCAGCGCGATCCCCCCGCGCCCGCGAACGTACGGTCTGAAGGGGGCGGAGATCATCGAGGAGGTTTGGAAGGAGCGGATCGCGAGGGGGAAGCGCGGCCCTTTTGATGAAAAGAAGCAGGAGGCGGTGGGGGCGGCGTAAGACCACACAGTAGACTCAGGCCAACGTTGAGAACTCCGACGGGTGGCATGGCCTGGTGTACTCACCTGGCCATGCTACGGGAGCTGAAAGCCTGACGGCCGGGTGGCATGGCCTGGCGTACTCGCCTGGCCATGCTGGAGGAGTAAAACGCCTGTTTCTTGCCGGACACAGGTCTGCTGCTGCGAACCCGTGTCGCCCGACGTGTCGGCAGGTCTCAGAAAG
>BOJX01000030.1 GCA_016860685.1 Planctomycetota bacterium | reverse complement strand
GCGGTGACGACCCGCAGAATTGCCGGTTTCGACACCGCTTGTCGTCAAGCTCGCGCCGATCGATGGGCGGTGACGACCCGCAGAATTGCCGGTTTCGACACCTGCAACAGGATATGGACTAGTGCGCGCGTGGCGGTGACGACCCGCAGAATTGCCGGTTTCGACACCCCGATGGGAAATGGAGTTCGTCCGTGACGTGCGGTGACGACCCGCAGAATTGCCGGTTTCGACACCGCTTGTCGTCAAGCTCGCGCCGATCGATGGGCGGTGACGACCCGCAGAATTGCCGGTTTCGACACCTGCAACAGGATATGGACTAGTGCGCGCGTGGCGGTGACGACCCGCAGAATTGCCGGTTTCGACACCTAGACCGCGAACTGACGTGGCGCGGCCGACGCGGTGACGACCCGCAGAATTGCCGGTTTCGACACCCCCGGCTTTAAATGCCGCGGTAAGTCGCCGCGGTGACGACCCGCAGAATTGCCGGTTTCGACACCAGGCCGCCAAGTACGCGCTGGATGAGTTTTGCGGTGACGACCCGCAGAATTGCCGGTTTCGACACCGGACACACACAAGGGAGATGTTATGAACACAGATCAGAAAAAAAAGAAAGTTGGAAGACCGCGTAAAAATGGACGTCGCGTGAGCGTTCTCATGCCGCAAGAGTTCGCGCGGTTCGCTCGCTCGCAGGGCGCGGCGGTCGGAATGACGTGCGGAGAATGGCTGGCGATGAAGCTCGCCGACGAGTTCGCCGTGTGGACTCAGCAGCAGCAGCATGGCGTCGGGGCGGCCCGGCCATCCGGCGACCGCCCCGAGGTGACGACCCGCAGAATTGCCGGTTTCGACACCGCCGACGTCATCGGGACGGCGCGGCTTCCGGCGGTGAAGACCCACAGAATTGCCGGTTTCAACTCCTGGGGTGCGTAAGCTCGGCAGAACCGAGCCGCGGTGACGACCCGCAGAATTGCCGGTTTCGACACCGGGAGAACAGGTCAAGAGACCTGCCCCACTGCGATGACGATTTGCGGAATCGCTGGTGAGAACTGCAATGCGTTACTCGCGGGGCTGCGGTCGCTTGCGCGGCAATCCCACCGGATGGCGCCTGACAAGGTTGTGCGACGTGGAAAGGCAGCCCGAGGACGGGGTCTTGCCGCCGCCGAAGATTTGCGCGGACTGAAGTCCGCGGCTCGGTTTTAATGGCTTGTTGTCTACTCCCAGCTCGTTGAAAAGGGGCGCGCGTCCGTCCGGGACGCGAATTTCACCTGGAAAACCCGACATCGGAAAGGCCGATCGTGAGTTTTTCGACGAGCGGTCAGACGCAAGCGGCGGGCGAAGCCCGCCCTATCACTTCCCCGCGATCTCCTCGGCTGGGATCATCGGCAGCAGAACGTGCGACGGGCGCCGGGCGTCGTGGTGGATCGTCTGCTCGGCGGGGACGAACGTCGTCTCCTTTTCGTTGTGTCCGCCGGTGTTGAGGTTGCGGGAGAAGAACGGGAACGTCGCGGAAGCGACTTCGACGCGGAGGCGCTGGCCTTTTTTCACGGTCAGGCCCGTCTGCCACATGTCGAGGTCGTATTCGTAGACTTTGCCCGGTTCGAGAAGCTCAGGGCGGCTCATCGAGTTGCGGTAGCGGGCGCGGAGGCGGCCCTCGACCAGGGGGGTCACCTCCCCGTCAGGCTCCACCAGCAGCAGGCGCATGAACCAGTCCGTGTCCTTCGCGGAGCTGGCCGCGAAAAGCTTTCCCGAGACGGGACCGGCGAACGTGTAATCCGCGTCGAACGGTTCGGACGTGTACACGAGGATGTCCTTGCGCTGCGCCGTCACCGACTCGTGGTGCTCCTTGGCGATCTTCTTCAGCTCCTCCTGCGTCCGCTCGCGCTTCTCCTCCTCCTCGGTTTCCTCGCGATAGGCCGGGTTGGGTGTCGGGTCGCCGGGGTCGTAGGTGTAGCGGTCCGGCGGGTTGTCGGCGGAGGGCGCCTCGCGCGAAAGCTTTCCATCGCCCTTCGAGGTGTTCGCGTTGCCGCCGCTGGACAGATACCACTTCTCGAAGCGCGTCTGCGGAAGGGGGTAGGTGTCGCCGGTGAGCCAGACGTTGGAGTTCATCGCAAAGATGCGCACCAGCGGCTCCTTCACGATGCCGTTGTCCACGCCCTTCAGCCAGTAATCGAACCACCGCAGGTACTCACGCGGAAGATCGATCGCCGCCTGCTCGCCGAAGTCCCAGTCCCCCAGGCGCCGCGACGCCTCGGCCTGATGTCCCCACGGACCGAGGATGAGCTTCTGATGCGGATGTCCGTGGCGCGCCATCGCGGCGTAGTTGAGCTTCGAGCCGATGCCGTCGCCGTCGAACCACCCGGACTGGTGAAACACGGGGATGCGCACCTGGTCGAGCGACTTCAGGAAGCTCGCCCGCGCCCAGTACTCGTCCTCGGTGTTGTGCTCGATCCAGGTCCGCCAGTGCCTGCTCTCCTTTCCAAGAAAGGCCTTGTCGAGTTCGATGACGGGCAGGCCGCGAAGAAGCTGCGCGAACTTCTTGTTCATGATCTTCCCTATCGCCACGCCGGACAGATCGCCGGTGGCCTCCTGCTCGACGACGTCGGCCCACCAGATGGCCCCGAGGAGGAAGAACGTGCCGTATTCATAGGGGATGTTGTAAAACGGGTCCGGAGGGGCGACGTTGGGAATGATCGTCGTAAGGTGCGGCGGGTTCTCGCTCGCCGCCCACCACTGCACCCAACCCAGGTACGACGCTCCGATCATCCCCACCTTGCCGGACGACCACGGCTGCGCCGCCAGCCACTCGATCGTGTCGTACCCGTCCTTTTTCTCGTTGACAAAAGGCTCCCACTCGCCGGGCGATGCGAAGCGCCCGCGCACGTCCTGCACCGCGACGGCGTAGCCGCGCCGGGCGTAGAACTTGGCGTCCAGCTCGGACATCTCCTTCTTGTACGGCGTGCGGATAAGCACGACGGGGACTTTGTCATCGGTCTTCGGCAGGTAGAGGTCCGTCGAAAGCTTCAGCCCGTCGCGCATCGGGACGCCCTCACTGCGCTTTTCGACCACCTCGAAGGTCGGCTTGGAGATCAGCGGATCAGCCTCGGTCGCCGTGCGCAGCGCCTCGTATCCCTCGCGGACGTAGGCGGCGTGCTGCGCGGGAACGTCGATAAAGCAGATCTTCTTCGACTTTTCGTCGGCCCAGACCGTCATGTCTACGCCGGGAAAGCGGTAGGTGAAGCGCTCGAACGCCACGTCCCGCCCGCCGATCGTGCGCTCCGCCGGTTCGATCCTCTCGAGCGACGCCTCCAGCACCGTCGCGGCGAGGATGTACACGGGGAAGCTCTGCACCCCGGCTTTCGCGCGGTCGTAGCGCTGCACGGGGATCGACATCAGCGCCGGCGAGTAATCCTCATGCAGCACCGAATCCGGCTTGAGCGTCGCGGTGCGCTTGATCTCCTTGAACGTGACGCGCACGGTCGCACCGTCGCGCTCGACGACCGCCGGTCCCTGCGGCTGACGCAGGTCGATCCGGGCGAAGCGTCCGTCGGGGTCGGGCGTGAGGGTGTAACCGAACTTGACCTCCTGCCCGGCCATCGCCAGGACGGCGTCGTTTTCATAATGTCCGTCGGGCTTCCAGGCGTAACGGATCGTGATGATCCTTTCTTCGCCTTTGAAGATGAAGAAGACGCCTTCATCCTCGAACCCGGCGAGCGACACGGGCAGCCCCGACGCTTCTTCCGGTTTCGCGCCCTCCTGTGCGGCAGGTTCAGTTGGCTTTTCCGCTGGTTTCGCATCCTGCCCCGCTGGTTCCAAGGCAACCGTCGAATCCCGGCCCGCGTCCGCCGGTCGCGCCAACGCTGCGGTGACCCCGATCAACAAGGCTCCGGTTCCAGCCGCCCACATCATTCGCCTGTTCAACATGAACCGTCTCCCGCTCGAGAAGGGTCAACCCGCTTCACGCCTCCATGATAAACGATTTCCGTCGCGCGAAAGGGCGGTTCTTGTGGGAAACTGTACAACGCCGGCGATCGCCTCACGACGCCGAACGACATGGCGGCGGTTTTGGGAATTCTTCGTCTCGCGAAGGCGCCGGCACGGGTCGAGATTCCGCCCGAAGGCTTGCCGGAAACGGGTCCGCTCCGGGCGACGTCTTCGGGGAAAACATCCGCCGATCCGGAAACGAAGTGCAGCGTCGTCGTGCGTTGTGCAACACGGGCGCAACGTCAAGGATGTGGTGGCGGGGAAGCAGCGTGTTCCGGTGTGCTGATCGGCGACGGAGTCGCGTCCGAAGACGCCGTCAACCGGCTTATGGCGCCTCGGTCGGCCGGGTGGTTTTGAGCTTCGGGCTGATCCACACGACGGCCTCGGTCCGCCCTTGCGGAGAGCTGGCGGACCCTGCGACGTAGAGCCTTCCCTTGTATTCGCTGATCGCCCGCGCGGCCGCGCAGTCCCAACCCGGGTCAAGATGTGCCGTGAGGCTGACGAAGCTTTCCGGGGCGTCGCCGGTCCAGTACCCGGCGTCGGCGCAACCGTCCAGGCGCGTGATATACCCGACATGGATCGTGCCCGTCGTGGCATAGAGGTAGGAGTTGTACGACGCTTCCGAACTCATGACCACGACGCTCTCCGGCGTGCCGTGCCAGAGCACGGCGCGGTGCCGGGTGTCAAAGAGCGCCTCGCCCACCTGCACGCCGGGCGCCATCCCCCGGATCACCGAGGACTTGGCCCCCTCGGGGTGCATGTCCACGAAACTCTCCGCCGTCCCTCGCCACAGGCAGGCGTGCATCTGAAGGACCGGACGCGGGATCTTGGCGCGCCCGCCCTGAAACTCCCCATCGGTCGCATACGCTTCCGTCCAGCTTGCCGACGGATGGTGCAGATCGACGAAACTCTCCGGCGTGCCGCGCCAAATCGCGGCGTGGGACATGCCCGTCTCTCGAAACCCCGCATAACCAACGTGTACGTCTCCGCTGACGGCCGAAAGGTAGGTGGAGCCATATCCTGGAGGGGGATCCATGACGACGAAGTCCTGCGCCGATCCGTACCAGACGATTCCGAACTGCGAATTGAACTCCTCCCCGAAAACCGCGCCGACCTGAACGCCTTCGCTCATGCCGTTGACCAGTCCCACGCGCATGCTCTTCGGAAGCAGGTTGGCGAACGCTCCCGTTCTCGTTTCCCAAAGAACAGGATGGACGAATCCACCCTGCCCTTCACGACGGACATGACCTCCCGACACAGAGCCGGCTCCGGCGACGGCGAGGGATTCGTCGTACCCCGCGGGATGAAGATACACGACCGTCCACGGACCCTCCTGGGCCCGCGCATCGTCGATGTGCGCGGCGGCGAGCGGCAACAGGATAACGGATGGAAAAAGACGGCGGCGCATCATCAACCCCCAAGGCTTGGTTCAACCCGATCCTATTCTACATCGGACTGTCAAGGTATTCAAAGACCCTGCCCTGCCCGGAGGAGTTTTCCAGCCTTCGTCGCCGGTCCGAGCCTCCTTCTGTTCAGCCGGGCTGGACGCGCACCTCATTCCTGCGACATAATGATGGCATCGGGTTCTGTCACGTCGGCTCGAAGGCCGAAGAGGAGGAGCAGAACATGTCGAAGCAACAGATCGTCCTCGGTTTGATTTTCGCAAGCTCGGCGCCGGCGCTGGCGCAGACCGTGATCGTCTCCCCTCAGCGGAAGGTGAACCCGCCCGGCGCCGACTGGTACGAATGTTCGGTCGCCGTGCGGATCGGGCAACCCAGCGAGGTCGTTGTCGCCGCCATCCATGTCCCCGCGCTCGCCGATCCTGAGGTCGGCTACGGCATCACACTGAACGGCGGAACGTCGTTCATCAACGGGATATTGGCGCTGGGCGTGGATCCCGGCGTCGTCGCCGACCCGGCCACGGGGCGGATGTGGATCTCGGCGCTGAAGAACTGCGGGAACTCCCGGATCGGCGTCGCCTCCAAGGAGCCTGGCGGCCTGGTCTTTGGCGCGCCCTGCTGCATCTACGCCGGAACCGGTCTGTTCATTGACAAGCCGCTGATGGCGATCAGCCCGGACGGCTCGAACCACGTCATGATGTACCTGATGCGGAAAGACACGTGCGAGTCGGGGCCAACCTGTTCGCACGGCGTCTACGCGACGTCGACCGACGATGACGCGGGTTGCCCCTGGCCGACGACCGCGCGCGTGCAACCGCCAAGTTCCGGCAACCAGGGGGGATGTCGCTGGTCGGGATGGGGCTCGACGCCCGTGGTTCTCAGCACCGGTCGAATCGTGGCGGTGACCCACGACCACTTCGAGGTCAATGAATGCCAGGGGCTGTACAACGGCGGCCTGCCGTGGGTGGTCTTTTCGGACGACGGCGGTTTGACGTGGCTGCCGGATTCATCGGAGCATCTGGTCCGCTCGCCGGACGCACAACTCACTGGGATCAGCCCTTCGCAGGACGCGGACGCGCCGTTCTGGATTGACCGTAACAAGTGCGCGCCCGCCATCGCGGTGGATCGAGCGACAGACAATGTCTATGTCGCGTTCTACGCGCGGTCCAGTCCATCGCAGTCCAACACCGACATCTACATCTCGCGCAGCCCCAATGAGGGGGAGAGTTTCCCACCCGATACGGCCAACTTGGTCCAGTTCACCGACTTCATGCTCACGGGTGTGCCTGGCGACGGCATCGGGCCGGATCAGGTCATGCCGTCCATCACCATCGACGACTGCGGCGGCGTCAGCCTCGTGTTCTACGACAACCGCCACGACCCGGATCGCGGCGATCAGAACCCCTACTACGACGTTTATTTCGTCCGTATCTCGAATTACGGAACCGGCAACCAGTCGATCCAGCAGTTCCGCTTGACGCCGCAGTCGTTCCTGCCGACACAGCAGGGAGCGTTTCTCGGGGACTACCATCACCTGGCGTCCGCCCCGCCCACGCCGACCGTCCCCATGGTCACCCTGTACCCGGCCTACATTACCCCTGACGGCCTGAACCGAAGCAGCTATAGGCACAGGATTCAGGTGGTGTGCGGGGGTGAGAGCCTGCTGGCGCTGTCTGACGTGGACCGGGACGGCGTCGTTCAGGAGAAGGACGTCCACGCCTTTGAAGAGGCTTACCAGCTCGGCGATTGCGCCGCGGACCTCGACCGCGACGACGAAGTCTCCGAGTTCGACGCGCAGATATTCACGGAAGTCTACTCGGCGGCCGCCGACGGACCTTGATGCTGAGGGATCGGCATGCCAGGGGCATGGCCGGGGTTCCGTCGGTGTCGGCGTGATGACGCGCGGGCCTGGCGGGACGATCCTACGATCGGGTGACGCTGGAGGGATCGCTGACGCTGACCAATTATCGCGACAAGACCGTCGAGGTTCATGTGCGCCGATACGTCATCGGATATTGCGATGAGATCGGCGACGGCGGCGAAGCGAAGATGCAGAACCTGCTGGAACTCTCTCCCGCGGTCACGGCCGGCGCCGGTGTGCCGTCGTGGTGGCACATGAACGGGGCGGTCGAATTAAGCTGGGTTGTGCCTCTGGACCCGGGCCAACCCAGGGAGCTGAATTATCAGTGGCACTATTACTATCGTCCATGACCGGCCGCGTCGCCCGCGCGGCGATGGGAAACAGACGATCCGATCCGCGCCCGCATCGTTTTTGCGTTTGCGCCCCGGGCTAGAGCATTCTACGTTTTTGTGTAGCGTAATAGCCGCACCCTCTGAAGCATCCCCGGCAGTCGTCGGGGGTTACGGAATGCAGCGCGGAGGCGATCGCCTGGACCAGGCGTCCTTGGGTCCGCGCGGCCTTGGCCCGCAAGTGCTCTTTCACCTTCGACCACATGTTCTCGATCGGGTTGAAGTCCGGCGAATACGGCGGCAAGTAGCGCACCGTCGCCCCCGCGGCCTCGAGCGCCTCCTGCACGCCGACCGCCTTGTGCGGCGCCAGGTTGTCCATCACCACCACGTCCCCCGGACCCAGCGTCGGCGCCAGCATCCGCTCGACATAACCCCGGAACACCACCGAATCCATCGCCCCCTCGATCACCAGCGGCACTTCGACGCCATCCCAACGCAAGGCACACAACATCGTCGTCGTGTACCCGTGTCCCGCCGGCACGTGCTCGACGACGCGCTGGCCGCGCGGGGCTCGGCCTCGTCGCCGCGTCATGTTCGTTTTTGCCCAGGATTCGTCGAGAAATACAAGCCGCGACGGGTCCACCGGGACGATCGCTCAACGCCAGCGCTTCCGTTGCAAAGCTACCTCTTCCCGTTTTTGTTCCGCAGCCGTGAGCGACTTTTTTTAAGCGTCAGGCCCAGCGTCGCCAGGGCCCGCAGCATCGCGCCGTCGCTGACGGACATCCTCAATCCGGCCTTCAACTCCCGCAACGTGGCGTCCGGTCGCCGTTCCACCAGTCGCCGCAGCCGATCCAGTTGCCGCCCGCGAATCGCCCGCTTGCGCCCGGGGTTCTGCGGCCGCGGCGCGATCGAGCCGCTCTCCCGACGCCGCTGCAACACCCGCCGAATCCACGCCGTGCTCACGCCGAAGCGCTCGGCGATTTTCTCCCGCGTGCCCTCCCGAGCGTCACACGCCGTCACCACCCGTTCCCGAAGGTCCATCGAATACGGCCTCATGCCACGTTCTCCCGCCATCCCGGCAAGAGATTTATCGGCACAAACCGCTACGTAAAAACAGAGAATGCTCTAACTCCGGGTGAGCAGCATCCGCGCCGCGCCGAACGCGATGAACGCCGTGATGAACGCGATGCTCACCCAGCGGGCCATCGGGCGGACCGGTTGCAGGCGCGCGGTCAGCCCCTCGCGGACGCGCCGCGGCAGCAGCCCCGTCGCCGCCACGCCGACGAGCAGCACGACGACGGGAATCCCGAAAGGGTGATACCCGAAGCTCGCCGCCCCCATCCCGCGCACCGCGCAACTGACGCTCCGCGACAGTCCGCAGCCGGGACAGGGCAGACCCGTGACCCACCGCGACGGGCAGAGCACCGGACCCAGACCGTGCGGCGGGTGAAGGATCGCCGCCGCGAGGATCATCACGGCGATGACGGTCCCGGTATGCGGTTTCCGCAACCCGGAGGATCCCGTGACGGGTACGCTCGATGACGCTTGTCCCTCGGCTTTTGTGACCGGAGCACGCATGAACCCGGCGTCAGAATCCGCCCCCTCCGCCGCCAAGGTAGTTGCCGGACATGATGTCGTCCCAGCTTAATACTACGACGAAAACGCTCGCCAGTATCGACCCCGCGTAGGCCCACTTCAGACGAAGATCCGAATTCACCGCAAAGGCGAAGTAAAGGGCGTAGAAGGGGCAGAAAAAACAGCCGAGTCCGTGGCCGATCCCCTCACGAAACGCCACAACCAGCAGCCAGATTGTAATGCCCAGACCGGCAAGGTTCGACACGAGGGACATCAACAGCGCAACCCCCGGGATGGCGCGCCCCACGAGGAACAACCCGAGCATCGCGACCAGCGTCGCCACGCCGAAAAGGAACGGCTTGTCCGAAAGCCCGCCGAGCGCGTTTGAGCCGCCGCGAACCGCCCGCCGCGCCTGTGCGGCGCGCGGCGACGTCGGAGGCGCGGCGCCCTCAATCTTCACCGCAAGCTTCTGCCCGATCCGCTTGTTGAATCCGCAGGACGTACACAGGATCGCGCCGCGCTCCATCGGCGCCCCGCAGGACTCGCAGATCGGACCGCTGTCGATCGCTTCGGAGCTGCTTTCCAGACCCGAGAGTTCCGCAAGCAGGTCCAGCTCGCCCGATTTCGCGCGGGCCGGCGGCGGCGCGGGCCCGCGTGCTTTGACCGGACGCGCGACCGCCGGCTCGCCGGACTTCGCCGCTTTGTCGATTTTGTCGAAGCACGGCTGGCAGTAGTAGCGGCCCTTCGAATCGCGCGTACGCGGACGGTTCGAGCAATCCACGCCGCACAGACGGCAAATCTTACCGGATGACGGTTGCCCGCTCATGATCGACTCCCCAGGCCGATCGCCCGGTCCCCCGCGGCGCGGCGGCGCTCGCAGTTCTGAGGGGGGCATCCTAGCCGAGAGGCCTTTGATAATCCGATCGGAGCATTTTCATCTTATGCCCCGACAAGTTCAATCCCCCTCTCGGTCGTCCCTGCTGCATCACCTTCATCGGAAACGGGCGGGTGCGGGCCGGACTGGCGCAGGCCGGTATATCCTGGATGCGCCTCAAAGACCCGCCACGCGCCGGAGAAATTCGTCTACCTCGGCCACGTAACGCGGGTCGAACAACAGGCCGCCGTCGGCGTGATCGCCCGGGGTTTCGATGAACGTTTTCGGCTCCGCGGCGGCGGCGAAGAGCGCCCGCCCCATCGAAATCGGGATCAGCGCGTCCTCGACCCCGTGAAGAAACACCTTCGGACATCGGACCGCCCCGATCTTCTCCACCGAGGCAAAACGCTCGCGCAGCAACAGCCGCACCGGGAGGAACGGGTACACGCCCGCAGCCACGTCCGGCAGTCGCGTAAACGTGGACTCGACGACCAGCGCCCCCGGCGCGTGCCGCAAAGCCGACTCGATCGCCACCGCCCCGCCGAGCGAACGTCCCGCGATCACCACGTGGTCCGGCGCCACACCCCGCACCGTCGTCACCCACCGCCACGCGGCTTCGGCGTCCTCATAAAGACCCGCCTCGCTCGGCGACCCGCTGCTGGCGCCGAATCCCCGGTAATCGGGAAGCAACACGGAAAAGCCCAGCGACCGCCACGCCGCAAGCTCGCCGATGCGATGCGAGATGTTTCCGGCGTTGCCGTGAAAGAAGATGACCGTCCCGCGCGCAGAGATCAGCGGCGCATGCCACGCCGCCAGGGTTTCCCCGTCCGCCGTGCGGAGACTCACGTCCTCGCAGGGAATGCCGCTGTCGCGCGGCGTGGCGTGGACGATGCGCGAGGGGCGGTAGATCAGCCGCCGCTGATAAAAGAACACCCCCGCGCAAAGCACGACATAACCGCTCGCCAGCAGGACCAGCCCCCAGAACATCGACGCATCTTACCGGCCGTTTGTCTCCAGGACGCAGCCGCGGTACACTCCTGCTCTTCGTCTCGCCGATCCCCCGGCGTCAGGCCGGGTTTCTCCGCAGCGGGTCGGAGCCGGCGTCATTGACGGAGTCACCCTGACGGATCGGGATCCCAGGGGTGCGTCTAAGTTACCCATGAGAATGTGAACGCAACGTGTTGAATCTTCGCAACGTCGCCATCATCGCCCACGTCGACCACGGCAAAACCACGCTCGTCGATCAGATGCTTCGCCAGTGCGGACAGTTCCGCCAGGCGCAGCTCAAGGGCGAGCGCATCCTCGACTCCAACGACCTTGAACGGGAACGCGGAATCACCATCCTCGCCAAGAACATCGCGATCCGCTGGCGCCGCGAGGCCGACAACGCCGAGTACAAGATCAACCTCATCGACACCCCCGGACACGCGGACTTCGGCGGTGAGGTCGAGCGCGTGCTCAAGATGGCCGACGGCTGCCTCCTGCTCGTGGACGCCTTCGAGGGTCCGATGCCGCAGACCCGCTTCGTCCTGCGCAAGGCGTTCGAGTATCACCTCCGCCCGATCGTGGTCATCAACAAGATGGACCGCCCGGACGCGAGGCCGAAGGAAGTCGTCAACGAGGTCTTCGACCTGTTCATCGAACTCAACGCCAACGACGCCCAGCTCGACTTCCCCATCGTTTACGCCTCCGCGACGAAAGGCTGGGCCACGCTGGAGCCGGAAAGCGTCCCAGGCGACGTCTTCGCCCTTTTTGAGACGATCGTCAAACACGTGCCCGCGCCGAAGGACGACCCGGCCGCGCCCCTCCAGATGCTCATCACCACGCTCGACTACAACGACTACGTCGGTCGGATCGGCATCGGGCGCGTCTTCGCCGGAACGATCCACGGGGCGCAGAAGGTCTGCGTCCTTCACCGCGACGGAACGCAGGCCGTCGAGCAGGTCGGCGAGGTCTTCGCCTTCGACGGACTGGGGCGGACGAAGGCGGAATCCGTCAGCGCGGGCGACATCTGCGCCGTCGTCGGCATCGAAAGCGTGGACATCGGCAACACCCTCGCCGACCCGGACCACCCCGTCCCCTTGCCCATCATCGCCGTGGATGAGCCGACCCTGCACATGCTTTTCCGCGTCAACGACTCGCCCTTCTGCGGACGCAGCGGCAAGTTCGTCACCAGCCGCCACCTCCGCGACCGGCTGGAAAAGGAACTGGAGAAGAACGTCGCCCTCCGTGTCGAACCCGGGCACACGCCGGAGGAGTTTCACGTCTCGGGTCGCGGGATCCTGCACCTGTCCGTGCTCATCGAGAACATGCGCCGCGAGGGCTTCGAACTCGCCGTCGGCAAACCGAAGGTCATCTACCGCGAACTCAACGGGCACAAGACCGAGCCGATCGAGCTGTGCGTCGTGGACGTCCCGACCGCGCATGTCGGCGCCGTGATGGAACTGATGGGCGGACGCCGCGGCATCTGCCTGAAGATGGAGACCCGCGGCGATTCCTGTCACATGGAGTTCACCATCCCCTCCCGCGGACTCATCGGGCTGCGCAACCGCATCATGACCGCCACCCAGGGCACGATCATCATGCATCACAGCTTTTACGAATACGAGTATCTGCGCGGGGCGATCCCCGGGCGCACCAACGGTGTGCTCATCGCCAGCGAACCGGGGCAGGTGACCGCCTACGCCCTCGAAGGACTTGCCGATCGCGGCGTCATGTTCGTGACCCCCGGCGACCAGGTCTACGAAGGCATGATCGTCGGCGAGCACAACCGCGAAAACGACATCGAAGTCAACGTCGCCCGCACTAAGAAGCTCACCAACATGCGCGCCGCCGGCGCGGACAAGACCGTCGTCCTCAAAACCCCGCGCCAGCTCACCCTCGAACTCGCACTCGAATTCATCGCTGACGATGAACTCGTCGAAGTCACCCCCGACGCCGTCCGCCTCCGCAAACGCCTCCTCAGCGAAAACGACCGCAAACGCGCGGGCCGCGCGGAGAAAGGCGGGGGATGAGCGCGTTGGAAGCCCTGTGCATAACCACGCCGCACCCGCCTGCCCTTTACGCTGCGCAGCCGTGTCAAGGGTAAGGAAGCGTTTCTTCCTCCAACCTGCACCGGTGGGTCTTGCACCGCCCTTCAAGCGCAACGGCAAACACCCCTCGCACCGGCGTCCCTTGCCCACGCCTCAGGATCGCGGATCTCCCAGTCCGCTGCTACGGACACCCCGGTCCGCCTTAATTGACACCCCATGTCCGCCGTTACTCGCACATCACGTCCGCCGGGGCGTCGCATTCTTTGAGGGTGAGGTGGTGCGGGCCGGGGGGGAGGCGCTTGAAGCGGGCCTTGGCCCGGCCGTCCTCGTTCACTGTCGCTTCGGCGAACGCCTTGTAGTAATCCAGGCAGAACGTCAGCGTCGCCCCGACGCGCCCGCCGGAGAGCTTCGCGATCACCTTCACCGTCCCGTCCCCCCGCGGCTTGCACCGGCCCGTCATCCGCTCGCGGAACGAACACCGGTCGCAGTCGTCGATGCAGGGGACGCGGGCGAGAAAGGCCTCGGTGATGCCTTCGCTGTTTTCAAAGTGCCAACCTTCCCCGACGATGGTTTTTCCGTCATAGGAGACGGCGAAGCCATAATACATTTCCCACGTTCCCAAGTCGACGCCAAAGTCGTTCGCCAATAGCTCGCCGAGCCTTAGAATCCCGCGCCGTGGCGTCCAGACAACGGCCTTTCGGCCATCGTCTTCATCGCTCCATCCCACAATGACCCACCCGCGCACCGATGCGTCTTCCGCGCGACCCTGGTATTTGAAGGGTGTCTCATCCAGAACCCCCAGCGCCGTCATGCCCTCTTCCGCCGTCCACCGGAATGCATCGTATCCAAGATTATCGTCCGCGTCGAACGTCACGGCCGTCTCAAACGGCGGAACGTCCACATCCGCAAACGAAACCGGTCCCGTCAACGCCGCAGCCCGCGCGATTGCACGGCCCCCGGCTTCCGCCCGCGCGAGCGCCGACCCCTTTCCGCCCCGGCGACCCCTCCCCGGACCGCCCAGACGCCTCAGAACCGCCGCCCGCCGCTACGAGCGCGCGCAGTTACGGAGAGAGAGAGAGAGAGAGAGAGAGAGAGAGAGTCGGCCATCATGTCCAGACTCCTTCTCAAAACGCCTCACAGCGCCAAGCCGCTCGACCGTCGAGCTTTCCGCTCAGCGCCGTGCCAGGGCCCGTCGCACGCTTCGTTCGGAGTCCCACCCGCCTTGTGGGAGCCGCCCTCAGGAACGATGTCCCCAAGGACATCTGTACCCTACGGGATGAGGGGAGGCAGGTCAAGAAAAAAAGGCGCGGCATGCGGATTAAAAAAGCCCCTTCCGCCGGGGCAGAAAACCCCTGCAACCGGGACAATAAGCCGTGCAACCGGGGAAAGAAGTCCTGCAACCGGGTCAGAAAGAACGCTTCCTGACGGGCGCGATTCAGACATGATCATCATCCTCGATTCCGCAACGCGCCACGGGGCGGGCGTTCGCGCGGGCTGAAGCTTCGCGGCTCAGAGGAGAGCGAAGCGGAGCTTCGCGGTCCGAGGAATGAACACCGCGATCCGAGTCGTGAACGCCCGGTCGTTAAGAGCCTTGTCCGCACGGGCTGACGCCTCGCGGTTCGCCGGGCTGCCGAGTACAATCCCCAGCGTTATGCGTTTCACGAAGATGCACGGGCTGGGCAACGATTATGTTTACGTGGACCTGCGCGACGGGGACGTGGCGGACGTGGAGGGTCTGGCGCGGCGGGTTTCGGACCGGTACCGCGGCGTCGGCGGCGACGGGTTGATCCTGATCGGGTCGTCGGCGCGGGCGGACGTGCGGATGATCATGTACAACGCGGACGGGTCGCGGTCGCAGATGTGCGGCAACGGGATCCGCTGCGTGGCGAAGTACGCGGTGGATCACGGACTTGCCCGGGGGCCGAACCTCACGATCGAGACGGACGCCGGCGTCAAGACCGCCGAGTGCCGGCTTGAAGGCGGGAAGGTCTCGGCGGTGCGGATCGACATGGGTCCGCCGCGGCTGGAGCCCGCTTCGCTGCCCTGCACACTGGCGGGCGACCGGATCGTCGATCGTCCGGTGGAGTTCGGCGGGGTGTCGCTGCGGATGACATGTGTTTCGATGGGCAATCCGCACGCGGTGTTCTTCGTGGAGGATCCGGCGGCGATCGACCTGACGTCGCTGGGACCGAAGATCGAGCACGCGCCGATCTTCCCCGAGCGCGTCAACGTACATTTCGCCCGGGCGCTCGCGCCGGACCGGGTGGTCATGCGGACGTGGGAGCGCGGTGCGGGGGCGACGCAGGCCTGCGGGACGGGCGCCTGTGCGGTGTGCGTCGCGGGACATATGACCGGGCTGACGCGACGGAGGATCACGGCGACGCTACCGGGCGGAGACCTCGAGCTGGACTGGCGCGACGACGACCACGTGTACAAGACCGGACCCGCCGTCGAGGTGTTTCAAGGGGACTGGTTCGACCCGTCGTAGCCGGCGGGGGGGGCCTCCGGGGAGCGCGTGTCTTGAAGAAGGTCTGTCATTCAAATCATCGGGCGTGCGGCTCGGCGCGACGTTGGGCGTGGACGGCGGCCACCCGGATGCTGACAGGCGTTATGTTCGCCTCGACGTGCGGAGGCTGCATGTCGCTGGGCGGCTGGGTCAATGACTACGTCGTCGCCGAGCAGCGCCAGGCGGAAAGCGGCGAGCCGATCTTCATCTTTTACAAGGACCACCTCGACCCGCTCTCGGGACGCGTGGATCAGGCGCTGCGCGACGGCGACGTGAAAAGCGCGCTCGCCGGGACGATCGCGTGCAAGCTGGTGAAGGACTACGCCCCGGACCGCGCTTATGTCGCGCAATACGGCGTGGACCGTGCGCCGGCGATCATCCTGATCCACCCTGACGGAACGTATCATGCCCACCTCGGCGCGATCAATGCCGCGGGCATCCTCGCGTTCCTCGAGCGAGCAAAGCCCCCCGGCGAGCGCCCGCGTCAGGATGCGTACATCCCGCGCCCCTTCGACCCGAAGTGGCACAGCACGCTCGATCGCGCCACGGAGGCCGCAAATCAGCAAGGCAAGCCAACCCTCATCGTCTTCAAGTGGTGGCTGGGCGCGGATGACTGGAAGCTGATGCGGGCGTTCGACGCGCCAGAGGTGCAGCGCGTCGTCGAAGGCTGCGTGCTCTGCCGCCTCGACTACGACTACCTTCCCAACCGCAACCACCTTCGGACGTTCGGCCTGACGCGGACGCCCGCCGTGGTGGTGCGAAAGACGGACGGGTCGTACCGCACGCTGGAGGGGCTGGTTCCTCCGGACGATCTCGTGCGTTTTCTGCGCGACGCGCTTTCGGCGTCTCCGGCACAAACCAACGGACAGTAGTCGCGGATGCGTCTACGATCCGTCGCCGACGGAGACCGTCACGGCGCGGACCACCGCCTTGCCCGAGGAGGGATGCCCGAGCGTCACCTGCACCCGGTACGTTCCGGTCTCGGCGTAGGCATGCGTCGGGGACGACAAGAGCGATGTGGACCCGTCTCCGAAGTCCCACTCAAACGAGGTCGGTGCGAACGACGCCTTTAACTCGAACCGAACCTCCAGCGGCGCCCCGGCGTCCGGCGCATACGCTTTCACGTGCGCCCAGGGACGGCTCGCGACGACGTATTCGAAGAAGTCCACGACGCGATCCACCGCGCCGTCGCGGTACCCGCCGCGGTCATCCACGATGTCGCCGTGATGCTGCAACAGCCAGTCCCGCGCGGTCCGAGCGTCTTTCCCGGTGAGCGGGTCCGAGGGGAGATGACGAAGCAGGACCGGTTGATTCACGTCCACGCGACCCTGAAGCGGCCCCAGGTCGGCAAGATCGAGCTTCGGCTGCACGATCGCGACGGCGCGAAACAGGTCCGGGTGTGACAGACCCGTAAAAAGCGCGGGCGCTGCGCCGGTGGATCGTCCGGCGAGGAAGATCCGATCCGCCGAGATGTGATGTCCGCCCTGAAGATGGCGCACGGTCCCGAGGATCAGACGCTCGTTGGCCCGCAGCGCATCCTCCCGATCGCCCGGTTGCGTCTTCCAGCGGCTTTTCGGCTTCACCAGTTTCGGCGCGGCGACGAAGAACCCCTGAGACTCGGACAGGCTCGTCCACTTCCGCAGCTCCGCGTTCGCCGTGCCGTCCATCCCGGTTCCGTGACACACGATCACCAGCGGCCAGGCCTTGGCGCGATCGTACGAACTTGGCCGGTAATACTCGTACTCCCCGCCGGTCTCCGGCTCCATCATCAGGCGGATCGGGTCCGGAACGTTCGGATCGCGCAGCGTGTCGCAACCGGCGGGGACGAATAACAAGGCGGTCGTCACCGTCATCGCGCAAACGAGCGCGGCCCGGGTGCGGCGGCAATCGCGCCCGCTCGGATTCACTTGTGTCAGCAACCCCGGATCTGTCGTCATTTCAACTGCCGCTCGCCGCACCTGAAGCGTCCGAACCCCGCGTCACCCCGGAATCTCATACCCGTGCGCCCGCAAGTGCGCCGCGAACGCGCGCCGGAATCCCTCGATGTCGCCTTCGACCAGCGTCCGACGATCGTCGCCGAGCACCGTATGCACCGTCAGACTCCGCCGATCCGGTCCCAGCGACGCCCCCTCGAAACTCGAAACGAACGTGATCTGCTTCAGCAGGTCATGCTCGAAGGCGGCAAGATCGCCCGCCACGGCCGGATATCGCCGCGCCCGCGGAACGTGAAACGTGAAATCCAGCTCCACGACAGGGAACGCCGGAACCGTCGCGAGTGTCTCGACCTTCGGCGGAAGCGTCGCCAGATCATCCAGGCGGATCTCCGCCCACGCCACGGCCCACGCCGACAAATGTTCGTCGATCGCCCGGCGCATCGGCAGCGGGATCACCCCGATCTGCCCGCAATCCGCGCCGTCCACGCGAACCCCGGCGCATTTGTTCGGATCGCCCCAGCGGCCGTCCGGACTTGCCGGCGCATACGCCACGCTGCGCGTCAGCACGCTCCACGCCCAGCGTTCGACGGCTCCTTTCAGCTCCGAAAGCAGCGCGTCCTCCGCTCCCTTTGAGCGCCGCGCGAGAACCAGCGCCAGATGCCTGAACTGCGCGTCCTCGGGCGACGCCGGTTCAAACACGCTCCCCAGCTCCATCAGACGCAGTTCCGAAAAATGAAACCGGTTCACTTCGATCGCGTCCAGCAGGTTCGGCATCAGCCGCCGCCGCAGCTTCTCCAGCCCCGCCCCGACGGCGTTGCGCAGCTCGACGCAAGGTCCCGGATCGATCTGGAGGCGCGACAGACGCGCGGCGTTCGTCCAGACGTACCCGTGCAGTTCATGCATGCCCTCCGCCTCGGCGAAATACGCCAGCGTCCGCTGCTCGAAGTCGTGCAAGGCGTTCGGCGCGAACCGGCGCACGCTCACCCGCGGCAGCGCGGGCGGCACGTTTCCGTAACCGATGAAGCGCGCGACTTCCTCGATCACGTCCACCTCGATCGACACGTCACGCGTCGCCCGGAAGCTCGGCGGCTCAACGACCAGGTCGTCGCCGTCGTCCTCGCACCCGAAGTCGATCGCCTCGAGAATCTCACGGATCTCCTCGCGGCCGACCGCGCGCCCGACGAACCGCGAGACGTTGGCGGTCCGCACGGGAATGCGCGGCGTCTCGAAGGGCGTTGGGAAGGCGTCGCTGATCCGACTTCGCAGGCGCAGCGCCGGAAACTGCCGCCGCGCCAGCGCGACGAAGCGCTGGATCGCCGCGACGGTGTTCAGCGGGTCGAGGGACTTCTCGAAGCGGGCGCTGGCGTCCGTGCGAAGCCCGAGCGCCGTCGCGCAGCGCCGGATCGTCGCCGCATCGAAGTTCGCGGATTCCAGCAGCAGCGACCGCGTGTTCTCGGCGACTTCGGAGTCGCGCCCGCCCATCACGCCCGCCAGCGCCACGTCCGCCCCGCCGCTGCGGATCATCAGCGCCTTCTCGGGAAGTTTTCGCTCCACGCCGTCCAGCGTCGTGAAGGTCGCGCCCGCCCGGCCGAACTCCACCTCGATCCGGCTCACCTTCGCCGCGTCAAACGCATGCATCGGCTGACCGAGTTCGATCATGATGTAGTTGGTCAGGTCCACGAGGGCGTTGATCGGCCTCAATCCGACGCGTCCGAGGCGCAACTGCATCGCCAGCGGCGCCGGCTGCGTCGTCAGACCGTCCAGCAGCAGCCCGCTGTAGCGACGGCAGGCCTGCGGTTCGCGGATGTCGATCGGGATCGAGGGCAGCGACGGATCTTCCCAGTCCCGGATCACCTCGACCGGATACGCCGCGAGCTCCAGTTTCAAGATGGCGGCGATCTCTCGCGCGATTCCGTATTGCCCCCAGAGGTCCGGGCGATGCGTCAGGGACTTGTTGTCAACCTCGATGATCCAGTCTTCAAAAAGTGCGGAATCCAGCGGCGCACCCGGCGCGACCGACGGCGGCAGAATGACCGCCTCCTGAGCCGCCAGCGCAATGCCCAGTTCCTCGCCGGGAAGGATCAACCCCTCACTCATCCGTCCCGACACTTCCGCTGCGCAGATCGTCCCCCGCGCTGCAAGCGCGGCTCCGGGCGGCGCAAAAACGACCACGTCTCCGGGACGGATATTCCGGGCGACCGTCATGCTGCGGAACGTCCGTCCCCCTCCCGTGTCAAGCGTCACCGGCGCCGCCGACCGGTCCGACGCTCCCGGAGGTTCAAAATGCGCGACGCGGGCGGCGATCAGTCCTTGCGCCCCCACGCTCACGGATCGGACTTCCTCAACCTCCGCCGTCGTTCGCGTAAACCTCTCGGCGAGAACCCGCGCATCCAGATCATCCGGCAGCCGGACGAAATCCCGAATCCAACTCAATGAAATCAACATAGACGGCTCAGCATCCGCCGGCCCCTACCCCACGAACCGGCGGCGAGATCGTACACGCCGGACCGCGGCTCGGCGAGCACTCCGACGTCTCACCCCGTCCGCGCCTGCGGCGCAAGCACGGATCGCGGACCTCCGGTCCGCTCGTGCCGACCAGAGCTTTGAGTTTGATGACCCACCAGACCAACGGCGCGGACCGCATGCGCTTTACGAGGGGTTTTTTGTGTCGCGGTAGGCCACGTGGCACTCCTTGCAGGACGTGTTGACCTGCTTGAGCTTCGCGGAAAGATCGGCCGCCGGGGCGCTCGACGCCAGCGCGTCTTCCAGCTCCTGCGCCGCAAGCTGCGACCGTCGCATCAGGTTCTCGAACTCCGCTGGATATTTCTTCGACTCAGGATCGTCGATCATCGCCCGCAGAAGGTTCTCCAGCCGTCCCGCCTCGGCGAGCGGCACGAGGTCCGGGTGTTCCGGCGGGACCGACCACCCCGCGTCGCGGACCTCCACCAGGTGATCGTACGCATGTTGCGTCTCCACCATCGCCTGCACGAACGACGGCGTCTTCGCGATCTCGGGGAACTCGCCCGACGCCGCCGCCAACTCCTGCGCCGACGCGGGCCGAGCCTCGCGCACACACGCATAAAGGCCGCGGTAATCCGGCGACGTCCCGGCGGTCTTCAGGATCCGCTCGCCTTCCTGAGGCGTGATTTCACCAAGGGCGACCGTCGCGGCGGCCGCGGCGGCAGGACTGCGGTGACGACCGTGGTGACAATGCACGTAGATCGGACCGGGAAGGTCGCGCAGCGCACGAGCCAGCTCCAGCTTCCGAGCCTTGCTTATCCCGTTGTATCCGATCGGCAGGTGGACGTAGCGCATCCCTTCTCGCTTCGCCCCCTCGACATCCGGCGGCGCACCGTCCACCGAGATCACCGTCTTGACCCCCATCTTGCGCAGGGACTCGAATCCTTCGACCCCTTCCGGCAGCGATCCGCTGATCACCTTGTCCGTCACACGAACGATGTTATGCAGCCCGGGAGCCTCGGTGACGCCTTGTGTCGCCTCAGCAGCGCCAGCCGAGGATAAGGTAGCCCCTGATTCCGGCTCGGCTTGCGTCAGCACCGCTCTCGATCGCTCATGCGTGCATGACCCCGCAACGACGACGCCCACCAGCAGCACACCCGCTTTCCACCCCCTCACCATGTCGCCTCCCTATCAAGGCCTTGGCGCTCGCGACGTCCCGGGGAGCGCTCCGGCTTGATCCCCTTGCGTTGCGACGCAGCCGGAATCCGGTTCGAGGGCGTAGACGGACGCAACGATGCGATGTTAATTCTCGCGCGCCAGGTGCTCCGCCTCACACGTCGCACACACCGGCCGCCTGCCGCAACGAAGTGAGCGGATCCCGCTTCGGAATGAATTCCTGACCGACATAGCCCTCGAACCCTCCTTCCGCGATTGCCAGGCAGATCGCGCGGTAGTTCAGTTCCTGCGACTCGTCGATCTCAGCGCGCCCCGGCACGCCGCCGGTGTGAAAATGACCGATGTGGGCAAGATGGTCCTGGATCGTGCGGATCACGTCCCCCTCCATGATCTGCATGTGATAGATGTCATAAAGCAATTTGAACCGCGGCGACCCCACCCCCTGCACCACTTCGACGCCCCACGCCGTCCGGTCGCATTGGTAATCCCTGTGATCCACCTTGCTGTTGAGCAGCTCCATCACGATCGTCACTCCGAGTTGCTCCGCCAGCGGCGCGATCCGCTTCAGACCCGTGACGCAGTTGCGGATGCCTTCGCGGTCGTCCTGACCGTCGCGGTTGCCGGAGAAGACGATCATGTTCGGAATCCCCGCCTGCTTGACCAGCGGCAGCAGACGCTCCGACTCCTTCACGAACTCGTCATGATGCTCCACGCGGTTGAATCCACGCGGAATCGTCGTCGGTCCGTTGGCCACCGCGCAGGTCAGCCCGAACTGCGCCGGGACCGACCACTCATTCTCGCTCAGAAGTTCGACCGACTTCAGCCCGATCTCCTTCGCCCCGCGGCACAGATCCTCCAGCGGCATCTTCCCGTAGCACCAGCGGCACACCGACTGCTTCAGGCGCCCCTTAACCGCGCTCGCCTGCGCCGACGCTCCGAGCGCTCCCCGCCCTGACGGAATGACAGCCGCCGCCGCCGCTGCTGCCGAGGCTTTCAACCACTGCCGTCGGTCCACTCCCGCCTGAGAATGACTCATGACATCGTCCTTTCAACTCACCACGATCGCCGTCACAAACGCCACCGTGTTCACGCCGATGACCACCCACGCCACGCGCCACTGCACATCGACCGGCATCGACAAGTACGCCCACCGCCTCCGGTAAAGCAGCACCCCCCCGACTGCATCGACCAACCCCTGCACGAGAAACGCCCAGTACCACATCGTATTGGCCGGTACGCCGTAGTCGATCGTCATCGCAATCAGAAACACAAGAAGCCCGGACATCATCAGCAAAGGCGCAAGGCAGGCGACCAGCGGCCCGAACCGAAGATTCGGGACGCCGACTCTCAACGCAAACCGGTTTCCGCATTCGGGACACACATCCCCCGTCAGGCTCCGAAGGTTGTATCCGCAGACGACACACGGCGCATCGTTGATCCGCACGAATTCCGCAAGAAGCTCGCGGTTCCGGACGTCCGGAGAGGTATCCCTCGCCAGCGCAGCTTGCATCGAACGCTCCACCGCTGCGCCCACATTCACCACCTTGCACCTGCCGTCGCCAGCGGCCAGTCATCCGTCCGGAACGGCGACGCCGGCAGCCCGTCCAGATTGAAAAAACTCGGGATCGGCGCGTCCTCCCACGCAAACCGCACCGCCGCCGGCTTAGACACATGCACCGAGCGCACCAGCACCGTCGATCCGTCGATCCGCGCTTCCGCCGGCACGAACACCCGGTCCTCTCCCGCGATCGTAAACCCGCTCAGCTCGCCGCCGCGCGCCGTCAAACCCTTCCCGACATGATCGAACGTCAGCCGGATCCACCGCCCCTCGATCGACATCGACTTGTACACCGGTCCGCTCGGCTCGATTCCGTCCCGCTGGTACGTCTTCGCCAGCGCCCAGCGCGCCAGCCGCTTCCCCACCTCCTGCTTGTTCGGCGGATGAATGTCGTTCACATCCGGAACCAGGTCCGTCGTCACCACCATCCCCGTCCCCGGCGTGGACAGCGCGAGCCGCTGCGCCTCCCGCAACTCCGCTGCTGCGCCCGCCGGAATCCCCCACGATCCGTATCCCGCAAACGGCGCGATCTGCACGTAATAAAAAGGCATCGCCTCGCGCCTGAACGCCTCCCGCCACGACCGGATCATCAGCGGAAACGCCCGCCCGTATTGCGCCGCTCGCGGAACGTTTGACTCACCCTGATACCAGAGCACGCCCCGCACGGCGCACGACGTCAGCGGGGAGATCATCCCGTTGTACAAGACCGAATTGCGCGGCGCAGGCGATTGCGGCGCCGGTTTCAGCGCTGACTGCGCGACCCCGATCCGGTACTTCCACCCGCCGATCGCCGCGCGCTCCTCCCCGCGCCGCACACACGGTTGCCCAGGACCAGCCGAGAACCCCCCGGCCCCTCCCGTGTCATGCACCCGGATCGCTACGCAATTGCGCCCAGACTTCAGAAGCCCGCGCGGCAGCGCATACACCCGCTGCGCCGTCCAGTCCGCCGTCGATCCGACGAGCACGCCGTTAACATACGTCCGGTCCTGATCGTCGATCGCCCCCAGTTCCAGCGTCGCCCCCTCGCCCGCCCAGCCATCGGGCGCGTCGAACGTCCCCCGGAACCACGCCACCCCGTCGAAGTTCGCCAGGTCTGCCGTCCCCCACGTCACGTACGCCGGAAACACCGCCCAGTCGGCGTCGTCCAGCGCGGGATTCTCCCACCGACCGATCGTCCCGGCGTCCGCGTTCTCATTCTCGACCTTCCACGCCGCAAGCGCTTTCTCGTACTCCGCCACCCCAGCCCGGCGGGACTCGATCGCGCCCGCAAACTCCGGTGACGACAGCATTGCCGGTTCGGGGATCCACTTCTCGATCTCCGTCCCACCCCACGATGACGCAATCATCCCGACCGGCGCCTTCAACTCCGTCATCAACGTTCGCCCGAAGTAATACGCCACCGCGGAGAATCCCCCGACCGACTCCGGCGTGCAGACCTGCCACGTCCCCTTCACGTCGTCCGCCGGCGACGTCGCCTCCGCCCGCTCAACCGTGAACAAGCGCAGGTTCGGATGCGACGCCGCTGCGATCTCCTCCCGCGGGTTCAGCGCCGCGCTGACCGGCCACTCCATGTTGGACTGCCCCGAGCCTAGCCAGACCTCTCCGAGCAGAACGTCACGAACCGTGATCGTGTTTTTCCCGCTGACCGTCAGCGTGTGCGGCCCGCCTGGCGCCCCCGTCCGCAGCGGTACGCGCCAGCGCCCATCCGCGCCCGTCATCGTCTTCCGCGCCTCCGCCATCCACGACGCAACGACCGTGATTTCCTCCCCCGGGTCCGCCCAGCCCCAGATCGCGACCTCGCTGTCCGAAAGCAGCACCAGGTGATCCGAAATCAGCGCCGGCAGGCGAACGTCCGCACGCCCGTGTTCGCTCCACCCGAAAAGAGCAACGGCGCACGCCCCGGTTAGGACCGCATGACGAACCTGTGATGACATGATGATTCTCCTGCTCAACGACACTCGCCGAAGGCAGAATCCGCACGCACCTTCTCCGCGTCAAGGATTCCGAAACTGAACCTGCCGAGCAAAGAGACCGTCAAGCCTTCACCAAGCCGCACCCGTGAGGAAGCGCGTCTTCAGTCTTGATCTGGCTCCGGTGGCCGGGCGTTGGAATCGCATGACCCCGCCTGGCGCCATCCTGCGGGGCGGGAGGTGTTGTGCGCCGGAGGACTCTCCGGTGTTCGCAGCCCGGAGAACTCTCCGGCAGGCGTAGCCCCGGAGAACTCTCCGCCGGTCTTAACCGCCCGTTGAAAAAGGGCAGCGCGACCCTCCGGGACAGGACCGCTTTCCTCCGTCAGTTCCATGTCAGCCGGTGGTAAGCAGCGGCCTTTATCTTGGGGTCGCTCCAGGACCGCCGCAAGCGGATCATGCACGTTCGCCAGCGCCTCGGCCGCGGGGTCGCCCTCGGTCACGACTCCGGCGGCAACGGGGAGGTCACCGTCTGCCCGCCTCCGGGCTATGGCCCAGGAATCAGCGGAACCTTCAGGAGAATACACCGTCTCCCCGAGAAGGGCCTTCCTCTCTCCGGCTACAACTTCACCGTCACCGTCTTCACCTCCGTGTACGCCTGCAACCCGTACTCGCCCAGTTCGCGGCCGATGCCGGAGCGCTTGAACCCGCCGAAGGGCGCCGCCGCGTCGAAGACGTCGTAGCAGTTCACCCAGACCGTCCCGGCGCGGACGCCGTTGGCGATCGCGTGCGCCTTGGAGATGTCCTTCGTCCAGACCGCCGCCGCCAGACCGTACATGTTGGAGTTCGCGCGCTTGATGACGTCGGCCGTGTCCTTGAACTTGATGATGCTCATCACCGGGCCGAAGATTTCCTCTTGGGCGATCTTCATGTTGTCCTGCACGTCGGCGAAAACGGTCGGCTCGACGAAGTATCCTTTCGACCCGACGCGCCCGCCGCCGGTGAGCATCTTCGCGCCTTCCTTCTTGCCCGCTTCGATGTAGGACATCACCTTCTTGAACTGGTCCTCGTCCACCTGCGGGCCCTGCTCGACGGAGGCGTCGAAGGGATCGCCGACTTTGCGCTTCTTGGCGCGCTCGACGCTCTTCGCCACGAACTCGTCGTAGCACCGTTCCTCGACGTACAACCGCGAGCCGGCGCAGCAGCACTGCCCCTGATTGAAGAAGAGCGCGAAATGCGCCCCTTCGATGGCCTGGTCCATGTCCGCGTCGGCGAAGACGATGTTCGGACTTTTCCCGCCGAGTTCGAGCGTCACGCGTTTGAGGTTGCTCTCGGCGGAGGCCTTCATGATGAGGTGGCCGACCTCCGTCGAGCCGGTGAACGCGACCTTGTCCACGTCCATGTGGCGCGCGAGCGCCGCACCGGCCGTGGGACCGTAGCCCGGCAGGATGTTCACCACGCCCGGCGGGAACCCGGCCTCGACGATGAGTTCGCCCACGCGCAGCGCGGACAGCGGCGTCTGCTCCGCGACCTTCAGCACCGTGGTGCATCCGCACGCCAGCGCCGGACCGAGTTTCCACGCCTGCATGAGCAGCGGGAAGTTCCACGGAATGATCTGCCCCGCGACGCCGACCGGTTCATGCCGTGTGTAGCAGAAGTACGGCCCGTTGATGGGGATGGTCTTACCGTGAATCTTATCCGCCCACCCGGCGTAGTAGCGGTAGCAGGCGACGGTCAGCGGCAGGTCCGCGGCGATGGCGTCGCGGTACGGTTTGCCGTTGTCGAGCGACTCCAGCGCTGCAAGCTCCTCCTTGTTCGCCTCGATCAGGTCGGCGAGTTTGTTGAGGAGGTAGCCGCGTTTGCTGGCGGTGGTCTTCGCCCACTTGCCGGCGTCGAAGGCGGTGCGCGCGGCTTTGACTGCGCGGTTGACGTCTTCCGCATCCGCTTCGGCGACCTGGGCGATCACGTCGCCGGTGGCGGGGTTGACGGTGGGGAAGGTCTTGCCCGATGCGGCGTCGCACCACTCGTTATTGATGAGCATGCGCGTCTGACGGACTTTCGGCGGCTGAACGGCGGTTGCGGTCGCGGACATGGTGTTCTCCTTGAGAGTCGGTTCTCGATCCCCTTGTGCCCGGTCCGGGTCAGAGCGCCCCGGCCTCGGCGATCCGAACGGGCTTATTGTCGCGGAATCGGGCGGGGAGTGTCAATCGCGCCCCGGTGCATCGCGCGGCGTTGCGGCGCAAGGCGACCCGACCGGTGAAGTGGAAGACGCCGCGCCCCACGCGCTGCGGGCTGTTCCTCGGGCCGGGGTTGCACTACAGTGTGCTCATCCTGGCGTTGCCCCTGAAGGAGGGGGAGGTCGCGGACGCGGAAGGTTCTCCCCAGGGGGCGGCGCAGGATGTCGCAGGGACCGCGCTGTGCACGTGCGACGCGGCGGAATCAGGGGACACGAGGCATGATGACGATCCGTCGCGGCGTCGACCGAGGCCGCTTCGATCACGGCTGGCTCGACACCTATCACACGTTTTCCTTCGGAGATTATCAGGATTCCCGTTATCGCGGGTTTCGCTCGCTGCGCGTGATCAACGAGGATCGCGTCGCGCCGGGACAGGGCTTCGGGATGCATCCGCATCGGGACATGGAAATCCTGACCTACGCCCTTTCCGGTGAACTCGAGCATCAGGACAGTCTCGGCAACCGCGGCCGGATCCGCCCCGGCGACGTGCAATACATGGCCGCCGGAACCGGGGTCGAACACAGCGAGTTCAATTCCTCGACGACCGAGCCGGTGCATCTGATTCAGATCTGGATCAAACCCGATCGACGCGGCGCGCCGCCGACCTACGAACAGCGCCGTTTCCCCTCGCTGGCGGAATCGGGCCGGCTGACGCTGCTGGCGTCCGGCGACGGACGCGACGGTTCGATCCGCATCAACCAGGACGCCCGGCTGCTGGTGTCGGCGCTGCGCGCTGGGCAGAGAGCGCGTCATGATCTGGCGCCGGGGCGCGGGGCGTGGGTGCAGGTGACGCGAGGAGAAGTTGATCTTGACGGGCAGCGCCTTGTCGCGGGGGACGGCGCGTCGCTGACGGAACATCCCCAGATCGTGGTGGCAGCGGCAGGCGATGCCGAGGTTCTGCTTTTCGACCTCGCTTAACAAGGTGGATCCTTGATGACGAAATCCTTGACGAATAAGATGGCGCTGGTGACCGGCGGTTCGCGCGGGATCGGGGGGGGCGATTGCGAAACGGCTGGCCCGTGAAGGGGCGGCGATCGTGTTCACCTACGCCAACTCGAAACCCCAGGCGGATGAACTCGTCAGCGGCATTCAGAAAGACGGGGGACGCGTCTTGGCGATCCGCGCCGACAGCGCCGACGCCGCCGCGACGAGAAACGCCGTCGTCGAGACGGTCAAAGCCTTCGGCGGGTTTGACATCCTGGTGAACAATGCGGGCATCGCCGTGGTCCAGCCGATCGAGAGTTTTTCTCTCGAAGAATTCGATCGCACGTTCGCGATCAACGTCCGCGCCGTATTCGTCGCCTCGCAGGAGGCGGCGCGGCGCATGAAGGACGGCGGGTGGATCATCGCCATCGGCAGCGTCAACGCCGACCGCATGCCGTTCTCTGGCGGAAGCGTCTACGCGATGAGCAAGGCCGCGGTCGCGGGGCTGACGCGCGGATTGGCGCGAGATCTGGGCCCGCGCGGGATCACCGTCAATTGCGTTCAACCGGGTCCGGTGGACACGGACATGAACCCTGATGAGGGGGAATTCGCGGACGGTCTGAAGAAGCTCATGGCGCTGCCGCGCTACGGACGCGCGGATGAAATCGCCGGCATGGTCGCATATCTCGCGAGCCCTGAGGCTGCCTTTGTCACCGGTGTGTGCCTGACCATCGACGGAGGTTTCGCGGCGTAAACGATTAGGGAATCCGTTCGAGCGGGGTCACCGCCGCGCGGCGGTAGCGGTTTCGTCGAACAAAACGGAGAGGGTCTTCTTTAAAGGAGTCAACGATGAGAGGACGTATTTCAACGTGGGTCATCGGGCTTTGCGCCGTCAGTCTGCTGGGATCGGGTTATTCCGCCTGGACCCGCGCGGGGGCGACGCCCGGTCCGCAGGATTCGGCATCGAAATCCTCGCCGACCTGGGCATCGGGCGGGAAGCGCGAGCGGTGGACGCCGGACAACTGCGTGTTCGCGTTCATCGATCATCAGACGGGTCTCATGAACCTGGTCGACAGCGCTCGGCCGACGGAGTTCAAGAACATGGTCATCGCCCTGGCGAAGACCGCGAAGCTTCACAATGTTCCGAGCGTCATCACGACGAGCGCCGAGACGGGACCGAACGGGCCTTTCCTCCCCGAAGTGCTGGCGCTGTTGCCGGACGCCCCGCTGATCTCCCGTCCGGGACAGATCAACGCGTGGGAGAACGCGGATTTCGTCGAGGCGATCAAAAAGACCGGAAGAAAGAAGATCGTCATGTCAGGCATCACCACGGATGTCTGCGTGGCCTTTGCGACGTTGTCGGCGCTGGACGCGGGCTACGAAGTGTACGTCGTCGTGGACGCCTCGGGTTCGATGAACGCGGATACGCAGACGGCTTCGCTGATGCGCATGTCGGACGCCGGCGCCATCATGGGCACATGGTTCGCCATCGCCTGCGAGATGCTTTACGACTGGCGCAATCCGGCGGGCCCGGGCTCCGCGCAGCTCTTCATCGAGCACATGCCCGCCTATGCTGAGGTCTATCACAGTCACAAGGCGCAGGCGGAGGGGAAGAAGTAGGGAGGAGGAAGAGGCGGTCGTGGGCGGGGCGCAGGTGGCGGCGCGCCCCAGGAAAGCTGAAAGGCGAAAGCTGAAAGGCGAAAATTGAAAGCCGAAAGGCGAAAGCTAGCCCCTGATCAAGCGTGAATTCTTGGCCTTCTTGTGCAATACAACACTCGAAATGCCGTGTTTTGCAGGGAAACAACACCCGCGCGGCGTCGGCCGCGCGGTCCGGCAAGGAGGCCTGTCGAGTGAGCAAGAGTAGAGCGAAAAAGCTGGCGCAACGTAAGCGGCGGATGGCGTGGCGGTTGCGGGAGCGGGCGTGGGGGGATCAGCCGCGACCGATGCTGAAGGCGCGGAACATCCGCTACGACCTGACGGACAAGGCCCGCGGGCTGGGCGAGGAGGTGGCGGAGTTCGAGCACGCGCCGCAGGCGTGTCGCCGCTCGTACCGCATGATCGTGGTGCGCAAGCGGATCGCGGTGGAAAAGGGGCAGGAGCGGCTGTTTACGGACTACCGGTACGTCTTCACCATCACCAATGATCGCGAACACATTCTGCCCACGATCGTGCCTACGGCGCACGGACGGTGCGACCAGGAGAACCTCATCGATCAGCTCAAACACGGGGTGCATGTCGGCGCTGGGGGTCCGCGAGGGGCGGCGGGTGGTGTTCAGACTGCTGTCGTGGAATCCGTGGCAACACGTGCTGCTGCGAGCGGCGGACGCGTTGTGCCGCCCGCTGCCGACCGCGGAGGCCCGCTGCTGTCCGTTGCGCTGTTGAATTCGGAAAGGGATGCCGGGGTCCGGATGCCTCGGTTGGCAAGGGCCTTTGTGAAAACGCTGTCGCGGTGTGCATGCCGCAAACCACAACTTGCCGCCGCTTAAGCGACCGCCCGGCCGCCACCTCTCGCCGCGCGCCGCAAACGCGGCGGTCGTGACGCAGAAAAAGGCCGATCATTCACGCTTGATTTGGGGGTAGAAGGCTGGAACGCTTCGCCCTGCCTGATCCCGACGGCGGAGCGGTCATCCGTATTGAGCCGGCGGGGAACGTTCGATAAACTGGAGCGGGGGCCAGATCGGCGTTAGGGGCGTCGATGCTGGTTGGGGGGCATCCGGTCAGTTTGAGGAGGAGCATCATGCGAAGGAGTTGGATGGTGGCGTTCGTCGCTGCGGGCGCCGTGGCGACAGGCGGGGTCGCGCTGGCGCAATCGGACCTGACGGCGGAGGGGGCCGTCGCCCGAGGCGAGGCGCCGGTCGTGATTTCAGACACGAGCACGGTTCAGCCGCAGATTCAGGCTTTTACGGACTGGAAGGGCGCGGTCACGCTGGTGAAGGAGCACCTTCCGCCGCACGCTCGTCCGGACCTGAAGGTCCGCCGGGAGAAGGGCCAGAATGATCTGGCCGCCGGCGGGCTGTCCGACCAGGTGCGCACGACTCCGGGAGCGTTCTTCCCGGGGGTTCAGCAAACGCCGTGGACGCCGCCGGACCCGACGATCGCGGTCGGACCTTCGCACGTGGTCGAGACGGTGAACATGGCAATCGCGTTCTTCAACAAATCGACGGGCGCGCTGGAGTTTTCGCAGAACCTCGACAACACGGGCAATCCGGGCTTCTTCGAGGACGTCGGCGCGGGCAACTTCACGTTCGATCCGAAGTGCTTCTACGACCCCTATGAGAACCGCTTCGTGGTCGTCGCGCTGGAGGTTTACGGCTCGACGCAGGCGTTCATCGACATCGCGGTGTCGGACGACAGCAATCCGCACGGCACGTGGTACAAATACCGGACGGACGCGCGGATTTCCGCCAACGGCTGCCAGTACTGGGTGGACTATCCGGGCTTCGGGTATGACCACCGGGCGTATTACGTCACGGGCAACCTGTTCCGCCTGAACGGGAACTGCGGCGGTTTCGCCGGGGCGGTGTTCCGCACGTTCAACAAGACGCCACTGCTGGTGGGCAATCCGGCGACGTACACGGACATCCGCGACGGTTCGGCGTACTCGGTGCAGGCGGCGACGTGTCATGATTCGCCGGTGGCGCCGTTTTTCGCCCAGGACTGGAGCACGACGCAGATCCGTCTGCACGCGATCCGCGACCCGCTGGGGACGCCGTCACTGGTCAGCGCCAACGTGACGGTCCCGAGCTACTCGTATCCGACGGGCGGCGCGCCGAACTCGGGCGGCAGCACGATCGACGTACTGGACGGGCGCATCATTAACGTGGCGTACCGGGGCGGGCGGCTTTATGCGGGCCACGGCGTCCGCCTCAACAGCAAGAACCAGGCGCGCTGGTATCAGTTCGCCACGAATACCTGGCCGACGAGCGGCTCGCCGTCGCTGACGCAATCGGGCAACGTGGACGGCGGAAGCGGCGTGCATACGTGGTTCCCCGCGCTGGCGGAGAACAAGTGCGGCGACGTCGGGATGGTGATGGCGATGAGCAGCAGCTCGACGCGGGCCAGCGTCCAGGTCACCGGTCGTCAGTCGAGCGACGCACCGGGGACGATGGGGGCGCTGACACAGGTCGCGCTGAGTACGAGCGGTTACAACGGCGGGCGCTGGGGCGACTACTTCGACACGAAGGTGGACCCGGTGGACGACACGACGTTCTGGTCGGTCGGCGAGTACGCGATCGGCGGCGGAACGTGGGCGACGTGGATCGCCAGCTTCCAGGTCAGCGACTGCGGCGGGGGAAACATCTGCGACGACATCAAGAAGTTCAAGGGCACATGCAAGAGCAGCGGCAAGATCGTCGGAAAGCTCGTCTTCACCGACACGTCGCATGACGGCCTGCCCGTGACGATGTCGATCGACGGCACGCCTTACAACACGACCGTCAGCGGGCGCAGCGCGAAGATCGCGATCTGCTGTTTCAGCGGAACGCACACGGTCTCGCTCGATGCGCCGAACGGATGCCGCGGACCGGAGACGGTCACCTGTCCGTAACGGGCGGTTCAGGGCGAATTGATCCAGGCGGGTTCGCAGGCCGCGCTTCAGGCATGAGGCGCGGCCTGCTTCGTTCTCGGCGCGTGTCGGGTTGAGGATCGCTCTGCGCTCCGCGGCGTCACCGGCGTCTGCGGCGCTCGTACTCCTCCCACGCCTCGCGCCCCAGGCGCGATCGGTCCAGCGGCGGCAGGTCGCGCGAAAGCAGCACGCAACGCAATGCGAAAACCGACGGCAGCGTCATCGCCAACCCGAATATGACCAGCACGATGCCCGCGAGGGTCTGCCCCGAGATTTCCAGCCCCAGCCGCAACCCGC
>BOJX01000029.1 GCA_016860685.1 Planctomycetota bacterium | reverse complement strand
TCGCAGCGGCCCGCGCCTTACGGCGACGGGACGGGGGTGTGGACGGTCGCGTTTGACATCTACGTGACGTTCACGGGGACGCTGCCGTCAGCACAGAACGTGGGCAGCTTCTCGACGCAGGATTTCGCGGTTCCCGGGGGAGACCGGACCTGCATCATGCTGACGACCTGGACGGATCCGAACACGGCGGCGACGTGGGACGCGGACATGGTGTGGTTCAACGCCGCCAACACGCAACTTCAGGAGAAAATGCCGAACACGGGGTTCCAGAATCTGGCGGTCAATCACTGGTACCGTCGGTGGATGACGTCTGATCTGGACACGAACCGGGTGACCGAGGTGGGGATCACCGATCTGACGACGAATGTCAGCGTTGTGTATAACCCGACGGATCGCTACTTGTTCGGCGGTTCGGCGGGCGGTCCGCCGCCGCCGGACGGCTTCCGCCTGTTTGCGGGCGGTAGCGTCGCGGGGAACACGATGGCGTTCGACAACATCAGCATTTCGCAGCCGGGACCGGGTTGCCCGGATGACGGGTGCGGGCGATTCAAGAACCTCGCGTGCAAGGGTCCGGACAAGTTCAAAGTGATCGCAAAGGGAACAGGAACGCCGGACGCGACCATCGAACTCGTCCTCGACAGCGAGACGCAGTGCGTTACCGTCAACGCCCGAGGGAAGTGGAAATACTCGATCAAGAACGCTCCGGGCGAGCACACGGCGACGGCGTGCGGCGACACGAAGACGTGTTCACACTGATGCTCGGGAGTTGAACGGCGCATGATCGCGCCGGCGTTACTGAAGACCTGAAGCCCGGTCGCGCAGGGATGACCCGGCGGCTGGGCTTCTTTTTTTCTGGCGGGAAACAGAGTTGACGGAAGAATCGGACGAGCCGGAGACGTTGCTCGGCGGAGCACCCACCGTCGTTTTGACACTCCTTGCGTGATTCATATACTCGCGGCGTCCCTGAGAGTCAGCGGGCGCGGAAACTGGTTCCCGAGCGCGAGGGTCTGCGGAGTGGAAGATCGCAGTCGCCGCTGGAGTTTTTTTTCCCGGGCATGCCTGGGCGCGGTGCTGCTCGTCCCCGCCGCCGCGGCGACCGGGCAATCCCGCGTTCCGCTGGGCGACGAGGTCGAGACGCCGCGCCTTCCGACGGCCGTCCGCGACGAGGACATCCACGTCAGCGGGACGCTGGCGTTCCTTTTCAAATCCCCCGACGGGGCGGACGTCGTTCACGTCATCGGCGAGTCGCGGATCCGCATCGGCGACCCTGACGGCGAAGTCCTGTCCAGCCGGGAGGCCGTGCTCTGGATTTCCGCCGTGCCCGGGGCGGACCCGCCGCACGACCGGATCGAGATCTACCTGCGCGATGATGCGACGATGCGCGAGCCGGCGGGAACGATCTGGACCGGACCGGTGCTTTTCGCGACGGTCGCTACGCGCGGCCGGGTGTACGTGCATCACGACTACCAGGCAAGCGACTCGACGGAGGAGACGCGGGTCTATCAGGAGGGCGCTGCGGTGCGCGAGGCGTTGCGCGGCAGCGCTGCGGCGGACGCGGGTCCGGTGTCGTCGATCCAGGTCTTCCGCCCGCCGACGGAGAAATCTGCGGATCAGACGGAGATTCCGTCGTTCGTGTCGTACCGGTCGCGCAGCCTGTCCTCGGACGTGGTGGACGGTCGGCGGCTGGTGACGGCGGTGGGCGACGTGGCGATCTTCCGGGGGAAACCGGGATCCGACCGGTTTGTCGAGATCCGGGCGGAAGGCGCGGTGATCTTCCTGCCGCTTGAACGTGACGTCGGGCCGGATACGACACGGCCGCCCGCCGAGGTCGGTGACGAAACCGGAGACGCGGATTCCGGCACGATTCCGATGGACGCTCTGGCGGTGCGACCGGAGGGCTTCGCGGAGCTAGGCGTCGGCGGCACGCGCGTCGACGGGGTCTACCTCGAGGGGGATGTGGTGCTCACGACGGTGCGGAACAGCATCCGGGCGTCGCGTCTGTATTACGACTTCGAGCATGATCGGGCGTTGATTCTTGACGCGGTGGTGCGCGTGGACCTTCCGGAGCGGAACGTGCCGTTGTTCATCCGCGCGGCGGAGGTGCGGCAGTTGTCGGCACGTCAGCTCGAGGCGACCGACGCGATGATCACGACCAGCGAGTTTCACGCCCCGCACTATCACGTCGGCGCCCGGAAGGTCGAGCTGGTGGATCGCACGCAGACGGATTTCTACGGCCGGCGCACGGTCCCGCGGACCGGAACCTTTCAACTGCGTGACGCCACGCTGAACATCGCAGGGCTGCCCGTGCTTTACTGGCCGGTGATCCGCGGCGAAATCGACGAAGGCGAGACGTCGATCCGGGGGGTGAGCGTCGGATACAGCCGCAGCTTCGGGGCGGAGCTTCAGACGGAGTGGCGGTTGTTCAACGTGCTGGGCGCGGAGCCGCCGGAGGGGTTCGACGGGACGCTGAAGCTGGATTATTTCTCCGACCGCGGCCCCGCCGTCGGCGTGGACCTCGACTACCGGCGGGACGACTCCTTCGGCGAGTTGCGGAGCTACGTCATTCACGACGAGGGGGAGGACAACCTCGGAACGGGGCGCAAGAATATCGAACCGGAGAACGATCTGCGCGGGCGGTTCCTGATGCGTCATCGCCAGTATCTTCAGGATGACTGGCAGTTGACCTTCGAGCTGTCGTACATTTCCGACCGGAATTTTCTGGAGGAGTACTTTGAGAAGGAATTCGACATCGAGAAGGAACAGGAGTCGCTGATCTACCTCAAGAAACAGGTGGATCATTGGGCGTTCACTGCGCATCTTCAGTACCGCATTCTGGACTTCACGACGCAGACGGAGCGTCTTCCGGATTTCTCGTTCCGCCTTGTCGGCGAACCGGTGGCGGAACGTCTGACGTGGTTCAGCGAGACTCGCGCCGGGTTTGTGCGCTATCGTGCGGCGGAGACAACGCTGCGGGACTTTCTGCAATTCGGACGGGGGCACGTGGACTCGTCCGGAACCACGGCGCGGACGGAGACGCGGCAGGAGCTGGACGCGCCGCTGGACATCGGGCCGATGCGCATCGTGCCCTTCGTCAGCGGGCGCGCCGGGGCGTGGGACGACACGCCGGAACTCGGAGGCGACGGGCGCGTGTTCGGCGCATACGGCGTCCGCGGGAGCATGTACTTTTGGCGCGTGGATGAGGAAATGCGAAGCGCGATGTGGGACGTGGACGGCGTGCGGCACATCATCAAGCCGGACTTTGTGGTCTGGGGCAGTCACACGAACCTGGATTCCGACGGATTGTATCCCTTTGACGAGGATGTCGAAGGCATCGACGAAGTGGACGGCGTGAGCTTCGGTGTGCGGCAGCGGTGGCAGACGCGGCGCGGTCCGCCGGACGCGCGGCGCACGGTGGACGTGGTCACGTGGGACGTGGACGTCGGAGCGTTCAACGATGCGGAGTCGGATGAGTTCACTTACGGGTTCGCGTCGTTCGCGCGTCCGGAGAACTCGGTTTCACGCAATTATGTGAATCACTCGCTCATCTGGCGCATCAACGACGCGACTGCGCTGGTGAACGACATCAACTACGACATGAATGACGGCGAGATCGACGCGTACAACGTGTCGCTGGTCGTTGAGCGGACGCCGCGGCTGACGTACCTTCTGGCGTACCGCTTCATCGAAGAGACGGAATCCAACCTTATCGGTTTCGGGGCCAACTACGAACTGAACGAGAAATACACGCTCGCGCTCCGCGAGGAGTTCGACCTGGACCGGGGCAAGACGCTGGACCTGACGGTCGGTCTGCTGCGCCGGTATCCGCGGTGGGACGTGATTCTTGCGTTCAACGTGGATGAGGCGGAGGACGACGTGGGCGTCTCGATGAGTCTGGTTCCGCAAGGGTTCCCGGGCGCCGCGATCGGACCGCGTCGGTTCACCGGGCTGGTGGAGTCGATGAAGATTCAGAACCGGTAGCGCGGGCGGCGGTCGTCGCCGTGCAATTACATTGGAGCACCCGCGTCGATCCCCCGTGTGCGGACCGGAGGTTCGCGATCCGAGCGCAGGATGCA
Source organism: Planctomycetota bacterium (assembly GCA_016860685.1). Lineage (GTDB taxonomy): Bacteria > Planctomycetota > Phycisphaerae > UBA1845 > UBA1845 > JABWBH01. Next base: position 29,400 of record BOJX01000029.1, on the reverse strand, counting down.
GACTCGAATCTCAGTTCGGTCGCGCCGTACGTGCCGTCCGTGTCGTCCGCGAACGAGCGTTACACCGCGGCCCAGCAATCCACCTCCAGCTTGGCGCCCGGCACGACCAGTTCCTTGACCACGACGGTCGAACGCGCTGGCGGGCTGCTCGGGAAGAACTGGACGTACACCCGGTTGAACGTGGCGAAGTCCGCGGCGTCGGTGAGAAACACAGTCACTTTCAACACCCGGTCGAGCGTGGAGCCCGAGGCTTCGACCGAGGCCTTGAGGTTCTCGAGCGTCTGACGCGCCTGGGGTTCAAAATCCGCCGCAACGAGGTCCGTCGATCCAGGCTTCTGTCCGACGACGCCGGCGACGTGCGCCACGCCCGCCCAGACCGCCGCCCGTGAGAAGGTCGGATACGGGCTGCCTTCCACAAAGCGCGGCTTTCCGATTGCGGCGCCGCCCGGTGATTCCTGGGCCGACGCCGTCCCCGTCAGCGCCAATCCCGCGCCCGCCCCGGCCAGTCCGCGCACAAATGTCCGCCGATCCTGCTCCACCATCATCATCACCTCCCGCATGTTTCCGAGCTTACCGCCTCTCCCGACGATCGAGGGGACGGCTTCGTTCCGCTTATTCCGGCGCCGGAATCGTACTCGGCCGTGACAGGCGACGCACCCCTGCGGTAGCGGCAGCGAGGCTCCCGGGCCGGTCCCGCTTACCGCCCGTCGCCGGTCCCGGAGGCCAGCACTTCCGCAATGCGATCCTTGATCTGCGGGCCACGAAGATCGACCTCCGCGATCCGTCCCCTCCGATCTATCAGGAAGGTTGCGGGGATGCCGATCACACCGAAAGCGTCCGCGGCGGAATTCGCCCCGGCGCCTTCTCCGAAGACATGATGCCACGTCATCCGGCGATCCGCGATGAACTTCTTCAGCGCGGCTTCGTCGCGGTCAAGACTGACGCTGATCAGCACGAAGTCCTCGCGTGTTTTGAACGCCTCGAACGCCGCCGTCACGTTCGGAACCTCCGCCACGCAGGGTCCGCACCACGTCGCCCAGAAGTCGAGGAAAACGACCTTTCCTTTCAGGTCGGAAAGTCGAAGCGTCTTACCCTCCAGCGTGACCAGCGTGAGGTCGGGCGCGTCCGATCCCTGTGCGGGGCTTTTTGAGCGACCGGCTCCCGGTCGCGCCGGCGCCGCGCCGAGCGTGATCACGACTTCGGATTTCTCCGCGGAGACCTTCGCCGTCCCCTCGCCGCCCTCGCGCGAGACGGCCGTAACGTCGAAGGCGTCGAGCGGGGCGTCGTGGATGACGAAGCGCCCCTGATCGTCGGTGACGGCCCGCAACGCGAGCGTGTCTTTCCCGCGCCAGTTAAGCGTCGAGACGAAGACCTGGGGAGCCGGTTTGTCGGCGGCGTCGAGCACGGCGCCGCGCACCTCGCGGCCTTCGGAGAGTTTGAGGGTCAGCGACTTCTCTTGTCCCGCGAGCGCTTCCACCTCCGCCATCTCCGGGGCGAAGCCCGAGCGGTACACGGTGACGACGCACTTGCCCTCCGGGATGCCGCGAAGGATGAAGCGGCCTTCGACATCGGAGTAGGCCTGCGGGGCGAAGTCGTCGATCCGCGCCCCTGCAATGATCCGCGCGTCCGAAAGCGGCGTGCGCTTTGAGGCGTGGAGGACTTCGCCGATGATCCTCGCGCCGCGCGTCAGCCGCAACTCGTGAACCGACTCCGTCCGATCCCCCGGGAAGTCGATCCGCCGCGAGAAATCCTGATCGCTGATGAAATCGGGATGCGACAGCCGCAGGGTGTAACCTGTCGAGTCGAAATGTATTCCTTTCAGGACCGCCGACCCTTCTGCGTCCGTCGCCGCATTGCGGAAATCGTCCCGGTCACGGTCGTAACATTCGATCACCGCCCCGGCGACCGCCTTGCCCGCGCCGTCCACCACCCGAAGGCGTGCAATCCGCTCAGGTTTGAGCAGAATCCGGACGTCATTGCCGTCCGCCTCGACCGCCAGCTCCTCGGAATGCCGTCCGAAACCGGTCGCCTGAACAATCAGGGTGACGCTTCCGGGGTAAAGACCCTCGACGCGGAACTTCCCGCCCTCGGCGGTCGTCGCGGTCCACTCCCGGAAGCTGGTCTTAAGTACGACGCTCGCTGCGAGCACGGGTTCCTCGGTCCGCGCATCCAAAACGGCGCCGGTGACCACGTAGTCACCGGCCAGCTCCGCGTCGACAAAAGGCGGGGGCTCTCCGGCGACCAACTTGACGGGTTTCTCGATCACGCTGAATCCTGTCTTTTCGAACCGGATCAGGGCATCGCAGGTCCGGCCCTTCTCGGCCGTGATGCGAAAATCTCCCAAGCCGTCGGTGACCGCCGAGCCGAGCAGCTCTCCCGGATTGCCGTCGGAAGCGGATGTGTACAACGTCACCTTGACGCCTTGTTCCCCTCCGCCGATGTAGTTGAGCACCTGCCCCTCGATGAGGGTTACAACAGGTTTCGGAGGTTCGGGATTCGGGGTCGGCGGTGGATCCTCCGCGGAAACCGCAACCGCAGCCGCGAAGAGGAGTGTTGCCACGGCGAATAAAACCCCGTGCCGGAACATCTGAGGATTCATAAGGTACTCCCTAGGCGGCAGGGTTGGGTGTCTTATCTCTCTCGGGCTGCCGTCATTTGTCTCTTTATCATATCGCGTCCGATCTGCGCGGCACCGGGATGCGACCCGGAATCAGACGGGTTTCGAGGGCGGACGTTTTGCGGTTTCCGGGAAGTCCGGAGCTGGAAGTTGTTCAGATGCTGCCCGGCGTCCGGGGTCGAGGAAAGCAGAGGGGGATCCCCGAACCCGCGTGACACGTTTCGACAGTCTTGCAACGTTCCCGACATGCTTCTAAACTCCGCCGCGGCAGGGGTCCGATCGGCTGGTGGCCGAAGATGTCGTCATTCATCGATTCCGACGAGATGGACCCAAGAAGGGCAGGTCGCGTGGGCGCCGGGTGATGCATCGGGCGTCCCGGGAGCGGAGCGAAACGGGTATGAAGGCTTCGCGTGATAAAGGCGGCCGGCTCGTGGACCTCGTAGGAGAAGGAGCTACTCCTTTGCGAACACAGGTTGCACGCTGGGCGGGACGGGTCATGTGCGCGGCGGTTCTGATCGGGACCGGCGCGGCGCAGGCCCAGGACAAGACGGCTTCGCAGGCGCTGGCGGAAGCCGTCACGTTGTTTGATCAGGGTCATTATGTTCAGGCGAAGGAGATTCTCCTGGGCATCGACCCGAACCAGCTCACAGATGAGGAGCGGGCGCGGCGGCAGGAGTACCTGACGCAGTCGGACGTGGCGGCGACGATGTCGGAGCGGGCGCTGCGCGACATCGAGGACGCCGAGACCGCGGCGAAGGAGAATGACCACGCCCGCGCGACCGAACTCCTTCAGCGCGTCCTTGAGAACAAGTATGCGCACAAAGAGGTGAAGGCGGCGGCGGAATCGAGGCTGCGGGAGTTGAACGCAGCTTCGCAGCCGGGCGAGGAGGCGACCTCAGCGCCGGCGATGCCCGCGGCGCAGGACATCGAGCAGGCGGCTTCTCTCACGAGGCAGGGCGACGAGCAGGTCGCGACCGGAAATTACGACGAGGCGGAGAAGCTCTACATGCAGGCTCTGAGCCACATTCCGGGGCATCCTGAGGCGACGGCGGGGCTGGTGCGTATTGACCAGCATCGTCAGAACGTCTCCGGCGACCGGGCGATGTCGCTTCCCGACCAGATCCGGCGCGACGCGCAGATCAACTGGCAGCGCACTGAGTTTCTCTACGCCGAGCTGAAGGCGCAGATCAACCGCCTCGTGGCGAGCGAAGCGTTCGAGGAGGCGCGGCAGGTGTTCGCCCGCGCCCGCCAGGTGGTCGAGTCCGGGCGCCAGTTCGCCGAGCCGCTCAGCCTGTATGAGACGCTTCGCGCAGACGTGGAGGCGCTCGAGCGGCTGATCAACGACCGGGAACGCGAGTTTCACTGGCGCGAGGTCGAGCGGATTCGCCGGGAGGTCGAGGAGCAGCGCAACCTTCGCCAGCGCGAGCAGGAAAGCAAGCGCCGCGCGACGGTGGACTCGCTTTTCGCCCAGGCCCGAGCGCATGTGAAGGACGGGGATTACGAGTCCGCGATCCGTGTCCTCGAGCAGATTCTCGTCATTGATCCGCGCAATCAGGGGGCGGAGTGGGCGCTGGAGGAGTACAAGGATCACTGGGCGGCGCGGCGCACGCGGCAAAGCCGGTACAAGCTTGGTGAAGCCGATCGGGAGATCCTGATCGACGTCGAAGACTCGAAGATTCCGATCAACTGGCAGCAGGAACTCAATTATCCGAAGAACTGGCTGGAGGTTATCTCTCGTCCGGAGCGGCAGAAAGGCAGCACCGGACCGCTGGACGCGATGCTGCTGGGCAAGCTGGATCGGACGATGGTGCCTCTGGACTTCGACGCCGTCCCCTTCCGCGAGGCGATGGAGCGCTTCGCCGACGCTTATCAGGTCAACATTGAGGTGAACTGGAAGGACGTGCAGGCCGCCGGCATCGACCCGGCGACGCCGATCACGCTGAAGATGCCGCAGGAAGTGACGCTCAAGAAGGCGTTGAGCATGACGCTCAACCAGGTGGAGGGCGTCGGGGCGGATCTCGGCTACGTAGTACAGGACGGTGTTCTGACCGTCGCCACGCAGCACTGGCTCGATCATGAGAATGTCTACCAGGTCGCATACCCGATCGAAGATCTGCTTTCCGACATCCCGCAGTTCGGACAGGCGCCGACGGTCGGCTACATCGACTCGAACGGGCTGAACGTGGACCAACTGCGGCAGGATCAGAAAGTCTGGTGGGGAGGGGCGCCGACGGGTGATGCGCCGCTCCCGGACGACGCGCGCGAGGTTCGGGTTCTTGAACTGATCAACCTGATTCAGGATCAGATCGCTCCGGAAAGCTGGCGCGAGCGCAACGGCTCGATCGGGACGATCACCGAGTTCAACGGTCAGCTCGTCGTCACGCAGAATTCCGCGGCGCAGGAGCGCGTCAGCAACCTGCTGGACAAACTCCGCGAGCAGCGCTCGGTGCAGGTGGCGGTTGAAGCCCGCTTCCTGACCGTGCAGAGCAACTTCCTCGAGGAATTCGGCATCGACCTCGACCTCGTGCTCAACGCGGGCAACGCCGGGTTCGACTTCATCCGCAACCAGGACGGCGCGATCGCCAGCGACCCGGCGCTCGGCAGCCGGTTGCTCCTGCCGCGACAGTTCTCACGCTACGGTTTCCTGCCGAACGTCCCCGGCGGCGGCAATCCGATGGCGAACACGTCGGGCGATCCGGAACAGCCTTTCACGAACCCGGCGCTCGTGCCCGCGCGCAGCGGAGGCGGGTTGGTCGGCGGGAAGAACATGACGCCGGTCCCGAGCGAATCCGGATTACTGGACATCACGAACCCGACGAGCCTTGCCAGCGCCATCCCGGGCACGTTCGCGGGCCGCGACATCCAGGGCTTGTCGATCTTCGGATCGTTCCTGGACAACATTCAGGTGGACTTCCTGATCCGCGCGACGCAGGCGAACGCCCGCACATCCCTGCTGACCGCCCCGAAGCTGGTGCTCACTAACGGACAGCGGTCGTGGGTTGCGGTGGTGACGTCTCACGCCTTCGTCAGCCAGCTTCAGCCGGTTGTCGCCGGTGGAGCGGCGGCGCAGGCGCCGCAGACGCAGACGGTGAACGAAGGCGCCGTGCTGGACGTGCAGGCGACGGTTTCGGCGGACCGCCGTTACGTGACGATGACGCTGCGTCCGGGCGTGGGCCGCTTGAACGCGTTGGAGACGTTCCAGTTCGCCGGGGCGAACCTCGAATCCGGGGCCGGCTTCGTTCAACTTCCGAGCGTAACACGTCAGGTGCTCAACACCACGGTCAACGTTCCGGACGGGGGAACGCTGTTGATCGGCGGGCAGAAGCTAGCGACGGAGATCGAAGTGGACGCCGGCGTCCCGGTGCTCTCGAAAATCCCGCTGCTGAAGCGCCTTTACTCCTCGCGTTCGATGGTCAAGGACGAGCAGGTGCTGCTGATCCTCATCAAACCGAAGATCATCATCCCCAGCGAGCAGGAGCAGTTGGCGTTTCCGCTTCCGGGCGGACGCGGATAATTCCCTCGTTTCTGGTGAGAAGAAAGCTTCGAAGGACGCCGCCCCGTCTCAGGGTAACCCGAGACGGGGCGGTTCTTCTGCGTCTACGAGCGCCAGATCAGCAGCCATCGGACGGAGCGAGAGTCGGACCGCCTTGTGCTGCGCCCGAAACCGTCGCCTTCGGCGCCTGAATCAGCACCGCTTCGCCGTCAACTTCGATCAGGATGTCGCCTTTGAGCGACGCGCAGCCCTGACGGTTCTGGGCGGTGAGCTTCGTCAGCAGCGAGAAATACTCGGGTGAGCCGAACGTCACAACGCGCTTCGGTTCAGCGCCGGCGACGCGCTGCGCGATCCGGCTGTCCACCCACGTCCCGCCGCGCTGGAAGAACGCCCGGTCGTTGACCTGCTGGACGGCGGCGATCTCGACGCGGTTCATGCTCGCGTCCCAGAACCGGTTCGAGTAGTTCGAGCACGACTGCATCACCTGGGCGTTGTAATTCTCCGCCTGATTCACCGCACTGATTCCGCTGCGCACGCCGGCCGCCCGCTCCTGAAGCACTTGCGCGGCGGACGCGTGCAGGGCGTCGCGCTTCGACAAGTCCGTCCCCTCCTCGGCGAGGAACGCCGTGTACTCCGTCAGGACGCCGAACTCAGTCGAGAGCCGGACGATTTCGTCCACCAGTTCCCGGGTGCGCGGGTTCTGGTTCAATGCAGCGACGGCGCCGGGGTCGCCGCCGAGCTGCCGGATTGCATCTGCAAGCTGCGCCACGCGGCGGGTCGCCCACAACCGCGGGACGAAGCTGTTCTTCGTGGTCGCCTTGTCCAACGCGAAGGTGAAGTCGAACGTCCGCGGGTTTCCGAAGTGCTGTCCGGCCAGGCGGAACCGAAGCGGTTCGTCGCCAAGATAGCGGCCAAGGAGAACGAGCTGATCCCCGTCAAAAAGATCGGGAAGACGGTCGGGGAGGAGGTCCGCGACAACCGCACCGGAGGCGCCGCTGGCCGCGGAGGCGGTCAGGACGGCGTCGGTGAGGACCGGGCCTTGAAGACGCCGGTAAACCTCCGCGACCTTGATTTCCACGTCTTCGTCCGGCTGCACGAACGTCGAAGTCGCCCGGGTGTCCGCGGCGACTTTCTGAAGCAGCGGAGCGTTCACGTCATATCCGACGCCGAACGTGAAGACCCGGCGATGATGAGGGTTGGCCTTGACGACCACGTCACGGATCGCGCTCTCCGCGGTCTGACCGACGGTGGCCAATCCGTCTGTGAGAAAGAGCACCAGCGGCAGCATGCCCGGCGCCGCCGGTTGTCGCAGCGACTCCAGCAGGGCATCATGAATGTTGGTTCCGCCGACGGCTTGCACCCCGTCGAGGAATTCGCAAGCCTTTTTTACGGATTCTGCGGATTTTGCGACCGGGACGGGGGCGAACGAGATCACCGAATCCGAGTAAACAAGGAGGTTGAAGGTCTCGCCTTCGCCGAGCGCTCCGATGATCTGCCGGGCGGCTTCCTTCGCCTGCTCGATCTTGCCGCCGCGCATGCTTCCGGAGCGGTCCAGGACGATCGTCATCTCCCGTTTCACTCCGGTCTCGACTCCGCCGCCGCGCGCGGGAACGCCGGCAAGAAGCAAGAAATATCCGTCCTTGCCGTCGCTATCGGGGTACGCCAGCAGCGAGGCGGACAAATCTCCGCCCAGCAGGTAGGAAAGTCGGAATGAGCCGGGTTCCGTCGAAGCTCCGGGCGCCAGACTGACGAAGTATCGCCCGTCCGCATTCCGCTGCGTCCGAACCGGATGGCTGGGCGAGTACGCCGTGCAGAGCGGGCGGCGGGTGCGAATCTGCATTTCAACGGACCACGGAATCTGCTGCCCGAGCGACTCGGATCGCGGCAGGACGTAGTCCACGCGATCGCCGTCCGCCGGGAGCACCTGCTCGTAGGTCAGGCGCACGCGCTGACGCCCACCGGCCTCAACCGGAAACACGCTGGACCGCACGAGGTTCAACCCGACGAACTCGAGGATCGCCGGGTCTCGAACGTCCGCGACGATCCGCTCGTACATCCGTCGCGCGTCGTCCGCCGGCAGCAGGACGGCCGACGCCTCCGGGGACGCCCCGTCGAAGGCGAAGCCCCGGACCGCTGCGCCCTCGGGCACGGGAACGAGCAACTCCGCTTCGATCCGGCGTCCCGTCTCGTTCACCAGATGCACGTCGAGCACCGTGGTGGCGACCTGCTCGACGACATCGATCTTTGCGTCCACCTTCTCAATCCCCAGCGCCTCGTGCGCGCCGGTGCAGTAGGCGCGGCTTTGCGGGATGACGGTGTTGCCCGCCCAAGGCCGCGTTGATCCCTGAGCGACCGTCTGTGCTGACGCGAGGGGCGCCGTGGCGAGCGTCGCCGCAACGAGTGTCGTGCTGAACGAGAATCCGATCCGACCTGCGCTCATGCGTTTCTCCTTTTAAAACTGAACCTGCTTGGATCGCACCCATCGTCAACATAACCCACATTCCGGCGGGGAGGCGTAATGAGTCGGTAACGACATCCTTGTGAGCGTCGGCTTGATACGCGGGTGTTGCGTCGCCGTTGCGCGGGTATTGCGCGGCGCGAGGTCCGAGGCGGTTCGTGTCGCACGACGACGCTGGACCGCTTAAACTCGCGGCGTGTCAGATTTCCGCCGCATTGTCGGAACCACGCGGGTCATCGCGCTGCTGACGCTGGGCTCACGCCTCGTCGGACTGGCGCGCGAGATGACGTTCGCGCATTTCTTCAGCGCCGGCCCCGTGCTCTCGGCGTTCCGGGTTGCGTTCATGATCCCCAACGTGGCGCGGCGTCTTTTCGGCGAGGGCGCGCTGTCGTCGTCGCTTGTACCGGTGCTGACAGACGTGATTCATCGGGAGGGCGACGAGGCCGGACGGCGTCTCAGTGGCGCGATCCTCGTCCTTCTGACGGCGGCGCTGACCGTCCTGACGATCCTTGCGGAGGTCGCCCTGGCGATCGCGATGCGCCGGACTCCCGAGCCCGCGCTGAAGCTGACGGCGATGCTCCTGCCTTACATGCTGCTGATCTGCGTGACGGCCACGGCGGGGGGCGTGCTCAACGTCCGGGGGCATTTCGCCTCACCTGCGGCGGCGCCGGTGATCATGAATCTTGCGTTGATCGCCGGAGCGCTGACCGGGGCGCGCGGGTTGGGGCTTGCGGATTTCGAGTTAATGACCGTCGTGTGCGGAGCGACGTTGGTTTCCGGTGTTGTGCAGGTGTTCTGGCAGCTTGCGGCACTTCAGCGCGTCGGGTTCACGCCGCGGCTGGTCTGGGATACTCGCTCCGAAGCCGTGCGCCGGGTCTTCTCGATGATGGGTCCGATGATTCTCGGGCTTTCGACGGTGCAGGTCAGTTCTGTCGCGGATTACCTGATCGCGTATCTGGCGGTGACGAACGAGGTCGGGGAGCGCGTCGGTCCAGCCGTCCTCGGGTACGCGCAGTATTTGTATCAGCTTCCGCTCGGTGTTTTCGGGATTGCGCTTGCCACGGCCGTGTTCCCGGTGATGTCAACGCGGGCGGCGGCGGACGACGGGGCGGGACTGGCGGAGGTGTTTTCGCGCGGCATGAGGCTGTCGATGTTCATCTCGCTGCCGTCGGCTGCGGGGATGATCGTCATTGCCGAACCGATCGTGCGGACCTTGTTCGAGCGCGGCGCATTCGGGCGCGATGACACGGCGCGCGTCGCCGGTGTGGTCGTTTGTTACGCGATCGGGATCCCCGCTTACGGCGCGCTGCACGTCATCGTCCGCGCCTTTTACGCCTTGAAGGACAGCGCGACGCCGATGCGGATTGCGGCGATGGTGGTCGGGTTAAATCTCGTGCTCGGCACCTTGCTGGTTCTGACGCCGCTTCAGGAACGCGGCATCGCGTTGGCGACCGCGGTCACCGCGAGTCTTCAGGTTGTGCTCCTCGCGCAGCGCCTGCGCCGGCGGCTTCCGGAGGTTCGCTGGCGCCCGATCCTTCGCAGTACGGCAAGGCAGTTAGGCGCAACCGGGGTGATGTCGGCGGGGCTGCTGCTGGTGCCACGACTCGAGGGAGCGTGGCGGATCGTGTCTCGCTGGGATGCGGTCGAACTGGGGTGCCTGGTCTTCGTGGGTTTGACGGGTTATGCGGCCTGCGGTCTGCTGTTTCGGATCGACGAGATGAGCATGCTCCTCTCCCGCGACGGCGCGGCGCCAGTCCGGGATCGAAGCGGCACGAGGGAGGAAGCGGATCATGCCTGAACTTCCCGAGGTGGAGAGCATCGTGCGCCAGTTGAGTTCCGCGTTGACGGGGCGGCATGTGCGTGAGGTCGAGATGGCGCGGCGCGATATCGTCCGCGGAGGTCCGCATGCCCTTGAGGACGTGCTGCCCGGGCGCGAGGTTCGCGCGGTGACGCGGCAGGCGAAGCGGATCCAGATCGAACTGGAGGGCGGCGTGCTCGCGTTTCACCTCGGGATGAGCGGCCGGCTGACGTTGGCGGCGGCAGCCGCCCCGGTGGAAAAGCACACGCATGTGCGCATCCGCCTCGACGGCGGAGACGAGGAGCTGCGCTTCCGCGACCCGCGGCGTTTCGGCGGGATCTGGTTTCTCGAGAACGCCACGACGGGGCAAGGACGCTTCTTCGGCAAGATCGGACCTGAACCGCTCGAGTTGCCGCTCAAAGACTTCCGCGCGATCCTGCGGCGTTCGCGGCGGCAGGTCAAAGCCGCGTTGCTCGATCAATCCATCATCGCGGGGCTGGGCAACATCTACGCGGACGAGGCGCTTTTCGACGCCGGCGTTCACCCGCTACGGCGGACGGACACGCTCGGAGATGACGAGGCGCGGAGGCTGCTGGCGTCGATCAAGAAGGTTCTCCGTCGCGCGATCCGCTGCAACGGCTCAACGCTCAGCGACTACCGCCGCGCTGACGGGTCGGAGGGCGACTTTCAGCGGTTTCATCGGGTCTACCAGAAGACGGGCGAACCCTGTCCGAACTGCGGAGCGGTCATTGCACGCCTCGTGGCGGCGGGGCGCTCGACGCACCTGTGCCCGCGTTGTCAGCCCGCTCCGCAGGCCGTCGTCAACCTGAAAGCTCGTGCTCGAACGCCTCGACGATCAGCCGAGCGCGGTCGGCGTCCTCTTTCGGCACCCAGATCTCCGGGACGGCAATGTTGAAGGCCACCTCGCCGACGACACTGGCGAGAGGCTGATTGAACACGGCGCTGCGGATACCGGCTTCGTCGAGGCGCATCTGAAGCATCGCAAGCAGGGACGGATCGTTTGAGGCGTACACGCGCGTCATGCGGGCAGTGTGCCGTCGCCCGCCGGACGGGTCAAAATCCGTCCTCTTCCCGGGCGCCGCCGCCGCCGACCGGAGGGATCGGTTCGAAGATGATCTGACCGTCGTCGTCAATGCGCAGGGTGTCCGTGGCGAGCCGGAACTCAAGGATTGCGGCGCGGTACTGCGCCTGCGCGGCGGCGAAGCGGTTGCGGGCGTCAAGCAGTTCGTTCTGAGCGTCGACGAGATCCTGGTTGGTCGCGCGGCCGACCTTGTTGAGCGCGTCAGCGCCCTCGTAGCGCTCGATGTTCGCCCGGACGCTGATGCGCTGAATCTCCTGATTGGCGCGGGCTTGCTCGATGCGCCGCAGGGCCCGGCGGACTTCCGCTCGGACGCGCTCCTCAGCTTCAACGTAATCACGCTCGCTGCGTCGTTGTGCGACGACGGACTCGCGGTAGGCGTTGCGCTCGGTCATGCGGTCGTCGAGCCGCAACTCGACGAGTCCTCGCCACGTCGCCCGCTCGGTGTTGTACGAGACCGAGTTCTTCCGCGCCGGGTCGGTCGAGAGCGCCAGGCTGCCAGAGAGGTTCAGGTCCGGGAGCAGGTTGTTGCGGGCGACGATCGACCCGCGCTGAGCGTCGCCGATGCGGTCGCGTTCGGTCAGCAGATCCAGCCGGTGGCGCCGCGCCGCATCCACCGCCTGATCGAGCGTCACCTGCGGCAGGAGGCGTTCGATCGACTGTCCGATCGGATCCTCCTCCTGCGGAACGACGTCAAAGGGCTCCGCGACCGGCATGCCGATCAGGATTTTGAATTGATCCTTCGCGGATTCGTAGGCCTCCAGCGCGTCCTGCACGTTGCTCTCGGCTGCACGAAAGCTGGATTCGACGCGCGTCACCTCGAAAAGCGCCATCTGGTTGTGCTGCTGGAAGCTGAGGGCGCGCTGGTAGTTAAGCCAGAGCGCTTCGCGCGTGGCTTCGGCGTTGACGATCGACGCCTGCGCCTGCTGAAGGTCGAAATACGTGGTGGCGACCTGGACGACGAACTGTCGGCGGAAGCGTTCGTACTGTCGGACGGCGTAGATCAGGGCGCGCTCGGCCGCGTAGCGCGATTCCTGCGCGACGCGCCCGGCGCCGCGGAAGAGCGGTACGTTCGCCTCGAGGATGAACTGTCCGCTTTCGCCCGAGGTGATGTGCTCGCCCAGATCGCGCATCAGCGTGTTCAGCAGGCGAGCGGTGACGTCGCCGCCCAGGGGCAGGCGCTGGCGCATCGCCACCTCGGACACCGTCGTCATCGCCCGGTCAAAGTCTCGGACCTGCCCGTAATCGGCGAATTCGGCGCTGATCGCGGCCTCGAACTGCGGTGTCCAGAGGTGTCGCTCCAGCGAGAGATCCAGCGCCGCCAGGTAAAGCTCCTCCTTGGCGGTCTGAAGGTCGCGGGCGTGCCGCATTGCGTAGGCGACGGTCTCCGGGATCGGCATCGGCTGCGCGGGCTCAAACCGCGTGTAAGGCGGGCGCGCCGTCGGCGGATCGGCGACGGGCGATGCGGCGCCAGGCTGCGAGACGACGTCCTCCTGCGCCGTCGGGGGCGCGTCGGGGTCCGCCGTTTCGGGCGTGGGCGCGTTCAGGTTGTCCGGAAGTTGCTGCGCCACCGCATCAGAAGCAGGCGCGGTCGAAGCCTCGCCGGGCGTCGCCGGGTCGACGGGCGGTTCTGCGGCCGGCGCCGTCATCGTCTCCTCGTCGGCGGGGTCGGCTTCGGGTTCCGGGGGAGGCGTCGCGGCGTCGGCGGAAGCTTCACGCCGGACCTTGAAGGCGTCGGGAAGTTCCGGCGTCACCGGATGCGGGACGTAAGCGTAAGGATCGCCGACCGAGGTTTTCTCGAGGCGGGCGACGGACTCGGGGCGGTCGATGCCGGCGTCGTGCGTTTCTCCGAGCGCTTCGATCTGGCGCTGTTGAATCAGCGCGTATGCGCGGCGGTCGGCGTCGTTGCGGACATTCTGCTCGCATCCCGCAAGCGTCAACACGGTCGTGGCGAACGTGATTGCGGATAAAGCTCGGGTCATGCGGACACTTCAGAAACTCCGGGCTGCATTGTCAACCGCCTGGATGTAAAATCATCCGGTGGACGCGGGGACTGGGACAGTATTGGACCGGGCCGCGGAAAGGGTCCGGCATGCCGGAAGCGTTGCGGTGATGACCGGGGCTGGGATATCCGCCGAGAGCGGATTGTCCACGTTTCGCGGCGCCGGCGGATTGTGGGAGGGGTCACCCGTTCAGGAGGTCGCGCATCCGGAGGGCTTCGCCCGCGACCCGGACCGGGTCTGGCGGTTTTACAACGCCCGTCGGCTCAATCTCCTGAAATGCGAGCCGAATCCGGCGCATCACGCCCTCGTCCGGTTAGAGCGTTTCCGCCCGCGGTTTTCGCTGGTTACCCAGAACGTGGACGGGCTGCATCGACGGGCGGGCAGCCGGAAAGTCATTGAGTTGCACGGGAATATCTGGTTGAATATCTGCATGCAATGTGCGTCGGCGGAGCATGTCGAGGCCCGCTGGCGGGCGTCGGTGCAGCCACCGGAAGAGTCGGGGACGTCACCGCACTGCGGGGCATGCGGGGCGTTGCTTCGTCCCGGGGTTGTCTGGTTCGGCGAGCATCTCCCCGCCGACGCCTTGAAGGAAGCGGATTGTGCGGTCCGATCGTGCGATGTCATGCTCGTCATCGGAACCAGCAGCGTGGTATACCCTGCCGCGGCGCTCGCGCAGGTTGCGTCTGAATGCGGTGCGTTTGTCATCGAAATCAATCTTGAGCGGACGCCGCTGTCCGCGGCGGCGGACGTTGTGTTGATCGGAAAAGCAGGCGAGATGCTGCCCGAACTGGTGAAGCGTGCCGAGCCCCGGTGACCCCGACGAAGGCGTGTTTCGTCGAGACCTTCTCTTATGAGTGGCGATCATGCCGATCCTCTGATCCTCCGTATCCTGGACGCTAACCTGAATCGCGCGCGGGAGGGGCTGCGAGTGCTGGAGGAGCACGCACGGTTCGTGCTGGAGGACGCGGCGCTGTCGCGGGCGTGCAAGGAGGCGCGGCATGAGGTGCGCGAACTTGCCGCGGTGCTGCCCTCCGATCTTGTGCGAACGCGAGACCTTGTTGGCGACGTCGGCGCCGGGATCAGCACGCGCGCCGAAGCGGCGAGGGCGGACGCCTCGGAGGTCGCAGCCGCCGCCGCAAAACGAACCCAGGAAGCGCTGCGCGTCATCGAGGAGTACGCGAAGGTAGTCTCGGCAGGGGCGGCGTCGCGGGTGGGGCGCCTTCGTTACCGGGTTTACGAACTGGAGCTGCGTGTGCATCGACACGCCGTCGCCCGCGAGCGGCTCGGCGAGGCTCGGGTATATGTCATCCTGACCGAGGCGTTGTGCCGGAAAGGGTGGCTGGAGACTGCGGAGGCGGTGCTTTCCGCGGGAGCAGAGATGCTTCAGTTGCGTGAGAAGACCCTCCCGGATCGAGAGTTGCTGGATCGGGCGAAGCGCCTGGTCGATCTTTGTCGGGGCCGGGGAAGGACATTCATCGTGAATAACCGTCCCGACATCGCCCGCCTTGCAGGGGCGGACGGCGTCCACGTCGGGCAGTCGGATCTTCCTGCGCCTCAGGTCCGGCGGATTCTCGGTCCGCGCGGACTGGTGGGCGTCAGCACGCATAACACGCAGGAGCTTGAGGCGTCCTTGTCGGAGGGGCCGGATTACGTCGCCGTCGGACCGATGTTTCCGTCCTCGACAAAGCGGCTGGGGGCGCCGGCGGGGCCGGAGGCGCTGCGGGAGGCGAGGAGAGTCACAAGCCTGCCGCGCGTGGCGATCGGCGGCATCCGCCCGGACAACGCCGCCCGAGTGTGCGAGGCGGACCCGGATGCGATCCTCTGCGTGTGTTCGGCGGTGATTTCGGAACCTTCGCCGGGCAGTGCGGTGGAAACGCTCCTTCGCGTGGTGCAGCGCGGCGGCGCGGATGAAAAAAGGACAGGCGCGACAAACGCTGCGCGCGAAGGGGGAAGCGTGCGGAGCAGGAGTTGTGATTGAAACGCACGACCTGGACCTGATGATAGGCGACGACTGGCGGCAGTCGATGCCCCCCGTCTGCCTCGAGTGCGGGTATGATCTGACGGGGAGTGTCTCGGACCGGTGCCCCGAGTGCGGCATGTATTTCAGCCGTCGGGAGCTGTCCGAATACATCAACAATCTCAAGCTCGAGCTTCGCGTGCTGCGCTCGGTGAATGACTGGATCAAGGCCGGGTTCTGGCTTGCGTTGATCGCGCTGGCATGCCTTCTGCTGGGATGGGTGGTGGGGCGCATGTACGTGCCCCTGATCTCGCCGCTGGGGCGATTGTTGGCTTGCGTGATTGCCCTTCCGGGTTTCTGTCTTTCCCTGAGCGTGATCCGTGTGTACCGCCTGCCGGCGTGGTCGCGGCAGTGGCTGACGGTGCCGATCCGCTTTGATCTGGCGACGGGCGGGATTCTGATGAGCTTTCTGGCGGGCGTCGGCGCGTTCTTCCTTCCTTAAGATCTGTGCGACGGTTGAGAGTCGGCACCGTCATACTCCGGTTCCCACTTTAAGGTGCTTCATCGCGCCGGGTGCAATCCACCGCCCGCATGCGGACATATCAGAGCATCCGGGTCGCGCGATCGGCGCCGCGCGATGCACTCCCGACGGATCGCTTGCCGCCGCATTGCCGGAACATCGGACGGTCCGATCCTTCCGGCGGGTCTTATTCACGGGAGAGTCATCAATGAATCAGGAGAAGAGGGAGATGAGGAGGCGGTCCAGGTTTGCCGCGGCGTGCGTTGCGGGAGCGATGTGGGTGACGGCGGCGGGCGCGGACACACTCCGCGTGCCGGCGGATTATGCGACGATCCAGCTGGCGATCGACGCCGCCTCTCCCGGGGATCGTGTCGTGGTTGCTGACGGCGTCTACACTGGTTCCGGAAACGTGGACTTGAACTTCGGCGGCAAAGCGATCGTGGTTCAAAGCGCCCGCGGGCCGGCGGCATGCGTGATCGACTGTCAGGCTTCGGTGAACAATCCGCACCGCGGGTTCGTCTTCAACAGCGGCGAAACCGCCGAGAGCGTCGTCGAGGGATTCACGATCCGCAACGGCTCGACCGCCAACGGCGCGATCGACGACCAGTTCAACGGCGCGGCGATCCTCGTCACGCTCGGCAGCAGCCCGACGATCCGCAACATGATTCTCACCGGGAATTACGCCGGTTGCTGGGGCGGCGCGATCTGCTGCAGCCACGGCAGCAGCCCGACGATCCTGAACTGCGTCATGACGGGCAACACGTCGAACGACGACGGCGGCGGCGTTTTCGCGTGGAACGGAAGCAGCCCGCGGATCATCAACTGCCTGATCGCGGACAATCACGCCCCGGTCACCGGGGGCGGCGTGAGCATCTTCGACACCGGAGCGCTGATCGTGAACTCGACGATCGTCAACAACGTGTCCCGCTTTGGCGCGGGCGTTCTGGACTCCTCATCGCAGACCACGATCGTCAACACGATTATCCGCGACAACACCGGCGGCGACCAGATCTGGGGACGCCCCGCCGTCAGTTACAGCAACATCAAGGGCGGCTTCACCGGCGCGGGCAACATCGACGCGGCGCCGCACTACGTTGACGCTTCGACCGGCGACTTCCGTCTTCTGAGCGGGTCGCCGGGCGTAGACGCCGGTGATAATCAGGGCGTGCCCGCCGATGCCGCGTCCGACCTTTCAGGATTGCCGCGCTTCGTGAACGACGCTTTCACCGCCGACACTGGCCGCGGCGCCGCGCCGATCGTGGACATCGGCGCCTTTGAGACCCAGGGCGGCATGCCCTGCACGGGATCGGAGCGGATCGCCTCAAGCCGCTGCCGAGGGGACGAGCTTGAGCACCGCCTGATCGTCAAGCTTAAGAAGGGCGCGGCGGGCGACGCCTTCGCCGTCCGGCTGTCCACCGGAGAGACCGCTTACGGCGCGCTCAACGATCGCGGCACGGGCAAGGTCCGCTTCGAGCAGCTTGTCGGCGAGGAACGCGGCGTTCAGGCGCTGTGGGGATGTGGAGCGACGGACGAGGACACGTACGTTTGTCCGTAACGCCAGCTGCGTGTAACGACATTGATTCCGTCCGCGGAAGCTGACGGGAGACAGCTTCAGGAACGCGCTCGGGGCGCCCGGCCTTGAGCGCGTTCTTTCATTGTACGCCGTCCGCGGCCCGAGGAGGCCTCGACGTGGTCGCGCAACATCTGCGCGGAGGCGCCCGAGGACGTAGACCGCCGATATACGGATGTGCGGTTCGCGGCGGACCCGGCGCACCGGGGGTTAGCCGCGAGGCGCGGTTTGAGGGATCGGTCCGACGTGACCGCCAGCTATCAATCCAAGATCGTCGATCTGGCATCGCTGCGGCGTCGGATCGAGGAGGCCCGCGCCGCCGGGCGCGTCGTGGTGCAGTGTCACGGGTGTTTCGACATCGTTCACCCGGGGCACGTCCGCTACCTCGAGTTCGCGCGGAGACAGGGAGACCTGCTCGTCGTCTCTCTCACGGGCGATGCGCAGGTCGGCAAGGGCGAAGACCGCCCCTACATCCCGCAGGATCTCCGCGCGGAGAACCTCGCCGCCCTTGAGTTCGTCGACCTCGTCTACATCAACCCCGACGCCACGGCCGTCAACCTCCTCGGACAGGTTCGCCCCGACATCTACGTCAAGGGGGCTGAGTACGAACATTCCCGCGACCCTCGCTTCGAGGAGGAGCGCCGCGTCGTCGAGTCGTGCGGGGGGCGCATCATTTTCTCCAGCGGCGACGTGGTGTTCAGCTCGACGCACCTCATCGGCCGGATCGCCGCCGGAGAAGGCGAGGGCGTTCGTCTCGCGCTGACCTGCTCGCGTTACGGCGTTGACCAGACCGCGCTGCGCGACCTCTGCGCCCGCTTCAGCGATCGGCGCGTCGTCGTGATCGGCGACGTGCTGCTGGATCGTTACGTCGACTGCGACGCGGTGGGGGTGGCCAGCGAGGCGCCGGTCATGTCGTTGACGCAGCTTCAGGAGCGCACCTACGTCGGCGGCGCGGGGATCGTCGCCCGTCACCTGGCGGCGCTCGGAGCGGAGGTCACGCTGGTGTCCCGCGCAGGCGTGGACCCGGCTTCGGGCGAGGTCCGCGTCACGCTCGATCGCGAGGGCGTTCGTCACGAGCTTCTTCCGCTGCACACGCCGCTGCCGCAGAAGACGCGCTTTCTCGCTGACGACGTAAAACTCTTCAAGCTCGATCAGGTGCATCATCGGCCGCTCGACTCGAAGGAGGAGGAGGACGCCTGTCGGACGTTGATGAATGTGTCGCGCGGCGCCGACGCGGTAATCATCTGTGATTTCGGATGCGGAATGATTACGGGGCGGCTGCTGGCCCGCGTCTTGCCTCAACTGCGCAAGAATGTGCCTTTCCTCGCTGCCGATGTTAGCGGAAAGCGCGCGAACCTCCTGCACTTTCGGGAGGTGGATCTCCTCTGCCCCACCGAACGCGAGATGCGCGCCGCGCTCAACGACTACGACGCGGGGCTGTCCAACGCGGTCTGGCAGCTTCTGAATCTCACGCAGGTCCGGCAGACGATCATCACGCTCGGGAAGCGAGGTCTGGTGACGTTCGAGCGCCCGACGGCGGCGCCGGGCGCCCCCGGGTGGGCCGGCCGGCTTCGCAGCGAAGCGCTCCCCAGCTTCGCCCCCCACGCCGTCGACGCCCTCGGCGCCGGGGACGCGCTCCTCGCCACGGCGACCCTCGCCCTGACCGGCGGCGCGAACCTCGTGCAAGCCGCCTACCTGGCCAGCGGTGCTGCCGCTCTCGAAGTCATCACTCCCGGAAACGTCCCAGTTTTACGGGAACGCCTCATGATGTGGATTGACAGCCGTCGGGAACTGGCCCTGCGCACGCGCGACGCCTCGCGACGCGACATCGATCCGCCTCGAGCGGATGCGAACCCGTCCGCGCTCCGCCGCCCTCAGGGCGTCTCCAAATGAGCGGAGTCCCCAGGGAAGCATCTTCCCACTACGCCGCGTCTTAGTGCCGACCGTGGAGGTATTCATGAAGGTACTCGATCGTCACGGCCTGCTCGGCGCTTTGAAGCGCCAGGACGTCACCGATCGAGATGATGCCGAAAAGACGGCCCTCCTCGACCACCGGCAGGTGGCGGATCTTCTTCTGCGTCATGATCTCGCGGCACTCGACCACCGGGGTCGACCGCCGGCAGCACGCCATCGGCGCGGTCATCACTTCGCCGACCTTCGTCTGCGACGGAAACCTCTCCTGGGCGACGACGCGGTTCAGGACGTCGCGTTCGGTGAAGATCCCCACGGCGCGATCGCCTTCCGTCACGACCAGCGCTCCGATCCGTCGCTGGTTCATCACCCGCGCGGCCGACAGGACCGAGTCTTCGCGCGAAATCGTCGCCACGTCGGTTCCTTTTCGATCCAGGATGGCTTGTACGGTGGGCATTTCGCACTCCTTGGGTATGTGATCCCGAATGAACGTGCAACGCACCGGTTGCGCCGCCTCCGCCTCGCCCGAATGAGCGGGTTCTCGGCCGGCGCTCTCGCTCGTCTCCTGTATTATACCCCCTGAGGAACGAGCTGCCAGCATGATCGGGCGTCGGCGCATCGCCGGAGGCGCTGGAAATATCGCGGCGCGTCTCATACCTTCACGTCGTGAACTTCTTCCGCGAAGAATGTGTTCATGACCGCTTTCGCGGGCGTCAGCGTTTTTGCACCACATTCACGGGGCTTGTTCATCGTTCCTCGTTCAGATTCACCTTGTGAAAACCCGACAGGAGCCCTCAGTCACTCACGCAGGGCGGCGCTTGAGTGCTGCGCGCTGCTGATCGGCGGCGCTGCTTTGATCGTGGCCAGCCGCCTGCTGCTGCTGGGGGCGCGCGGGCAGGCGGTGGACGGTGATGAAGCGATCCTCGGATTGATGGCCGGGCATCTTCTTGACGGACGCGGCGTTCCGTTTTTCTTTTACGGACAGCGTTACGGGTTTTCCCTGGTGGAGACATCGCTCGCCGCGGCCGGGTACGCGATGTTCGGGCGCGACGACGCCGTTTTGAAGTGGTCGATGCTTCCGCTCTGGGCGGCGGGGTGGATGTTCGCGGTGCTGACGGTGCGGCGGCGGGCGGGCGTGGGCGCGGCGGGCGTGGCGGGTCTGCTGCTCGCGCTGTCGCCTGCGTGGCTGTTCTGGTCGATGAAGGCCCGCGGGGGTTACCTGACCTCGTTCGCCGCCGCGCACGCAGTGATCTGGCTTTGTGACGGCAGCGCCGCTGAAACACGGCGGTCAGGCGTCGCACGCGGCGCATCGCTCTTGCGAAATCTTTTCATCGGAGGGGGGCTGGGGCTGGTGTATTGGGCCCAGCCGCTGTGGCTGCCGTGCGCAGCGCCGTTCCTCGCGGCGTACCTGTTCCGGGCACGATCGGCGGCGACAACGGCGGCGGTCGCGGTTTCAGCGCTGGCGGCGTTCGTGCTCGGGTACGCCGCCTCGACGACCGTGACCTCCGCGTTCTGGTCCCCGGGAATCTTCAGCGAGCCGGATCCGCTCTTTTCTTTGCACGACCTTCCGCGCCGGCTGACCGTGTATTTCGCGTCGCTGCATGCGTACACCGTGACGTTTCCGGCCGGTCCGCTCGGGACCGCGTGGGCGACGTTGATGCTGGCGGCGACGGCGGCGATGCCCGCGACGCTGCTGTTGCGACGAAGACTGCGCGACGGCGGACCTCGGACGCTGGCGCTGCAATGCGCCGCGGCGGGAACGCTGACGATCATGATGACGCTTGCGGCAAGCCCGAGACTCTTTTTCTGTCGTTATCTGGCGCCGCTCGGGGCGATGACCGTGATGTTCCTGGCGGCCGGCTGGTCGGCGTGGCACCGACGCGGAGGCGCGCACCGAGCCTTGTCCTGCGGGGCGCCGGCGCTGGTCGCGGCGCTGGCGGCGGGCGCGTCGTGGGAGCTTCGCGCCTTCCGCGACGCCGTGGTGCTGCCCACCAACCACATCACGTCGCCGCGGGAGATCGACGCCTTGGCGGAGGAACTGGAGGCTTCCGGCGTCGGCCACGTATTCTGCCTGGACGCGATGCTGCAGTGGCACATCCCCTACGCGAGCCGGGAGCGCGTCATCGCGCGGTGGTTCGAGGAACTCGACCGCGTTCCGGAATATCCGAAGGCCGTGGACGCGGCCCTGCGCGACGGCCGCCGGGTCGCGCTGATCGGACTGGAAAGCGACCGCGCGGACCTCAACGCCTTTCTCGACGACATCTCTTACGCTGGCGCCCGGGCTCGAACCGTGGGCCGATCTTTCTTCCTCCTGCCGCAACCGGATGAGGAACTGCTGCGCCGACTCCGGTTCAAGTTCGCCGACCCGGACGCAAGCGCGGATACACCGTGGCGTCCCGGGTTGTAGGTTCGCCGCGCTTACACGGATCGCGGACCTCCGGTCCGCGTTGCGGGGTGCGCCGTCCGTGCCTACGACCCTCCCGCCGGCGTCGCGGCGACGCGCTTTTCCGCCGTCGCGGTGTACTGCCAGACCCCGAAGGTGCGCCCGCCTTCAAACCCGCCGAAGGGGCAGTTGCTGAAGAACGAGTGCGTCACGACCCGGTAGTCCTCTGCTCCGCGCTCCAGGAACTGGACCGTCATCACGATCGAGTCGCCGCCCAGCGCCGCCGCACCGAGCAGTTCATGCGGACGGTCAAGCGGCTGCGTCAGCAGAACCTTCGTGTACAACCAGCTCTTTTCCTCGTCCAGGCTGCCGCGGTTGCGTCCGCCCTGGAGGAGGCGGTATTCGATGCGATCGCCTTCCTTCGGCACGCACGCCACCGCAACCGCGATGAACATCTGATCAGGATCCTCCCGGGTCGCCGCTTCAAGGGCGATCACCTGGCCAAGCGCGTCGTCGCAGGACAGAACGAACTGCCTCGCCTGCGCGCCATGAATCCGCACGAGAAGTCCCGGGCCGTCCGGATTGGCGGTGAACTCCCACAAATGCCCCTCAAACCGCACCGCGGACGTGCGATCCATCGTCGCCGCCCACTCATGCTTGCGGGCGTCGAAGTAGCCTTCCCACCGACTCTGCGCGCCTGCGGCGTCGGCCGCCGCATTCAGCAGCACCATCACGCTCAACAACAGATTCATCATCCTTCTCCTTGAGTTTTCGACCAAGACGTTTCTTCAGGACTGAGCCGTGCCCGCAACGGAGCGCTCACTCCGCCCCTGCGTCACGAAGACGAAAACTTATTCAAGTGTCGGACGCATCGGAACATGACGAACGTCGCAGACTGGTAACATCGAAGCGCCTGCCGCCGTTGCGCACGGAGTGCTTCGGCCCGTAGCGCGGGGGCGATCCGGCGGATTTCCCGTGCAAAGGGGGGCATCGGCTACGTCACGCCCATCGTCCGCGTCACGGCATCGTCGCATCCCTGCATCCCTGTAGCCGAATTCCCGGCATTGCTTCCCGTGAGGCGCCGTTTCAAGACCGAGCCGCGCCCGCCTGACCTGGACATTGCGAAGCAAGGTCAAAGTGACCTGCTCCCTTTTTTCTGATCCAGGCGTTATGAGAGTCTAACCGGTCGCGGAGCGACCAGGGAGGACTTTCGATGAAGCGGAAGCGGCACGGTTCGGAACAAGTGATCCGCAAGTTGCGGGAAGCGGACGCGGAATTGTCGGCGGGCAGAAGCATCGGCGAGGTCTGTCAGAAGCTGGAGGTCAGCGAGGCCACGTTCCATCGTTGGCGTCTGAAGTACGGCGGCATGAAGGCCGACGACGCCAAGCAGCTCAAGTGACCTGCCCCTCCGACAGTCACGACATGCCTGACAAACAAAAAATGTGCCCAACAGACCATGTCCTGTCGGGCACACTTGAATATCAAGGACAGGTTTGTCGCCCGCCGGAACCTTGCGGTCCGGCAAGTTGGTTTTCACCAACTGGAAGTTGCGCTGACGGTTAGAAACTGAGCGCTCCGAAAGGAGCGATCAGCTCTCCAGGATATCCCCTAGAAAGGAGGTGATCCAGCCACAGGTTCCCCTACGGCTACCTTGTTACGACTTAGTCCCAGTCACCGGTCTCACCGTCGGCCGCCGCCCCCTTGCGGTTAGCTAAGCGGACTTCGGGTGCTCCCAGCTCCCATGACTTGACGGGCGGTGTGTACAAGGCTCAGGAACACATTCACCGCGCCATGGCTGATGCGCGATTACTAGCGATTCCAACTTCATGGAGTCGGGTTTCAGACTCCAATCTGAACTGGGCCCGGTTTTCTGCGATTTGCTCCACCTCACGGTCTCGCCTCGCTCTGTACCGGGCATTGTAGTACGTGTGATACCCTGGGCATAAGGGCCATGATGACTTGACGTCGTCCCCACCTTCCTCCGGCTTAACGCCGGCAGTCTCGCTAGAGTTCCCGGCATGACCCGCTGGCAACTAACGACAAGGGTTTCGCTCGTTAAGGGACTTAACCCGACACTTCACAGCACGAGCTGACGACAGCCATGCAGCACCTGTGCACGTTTCACCCGAAGGCAGATTACTCGGCTTTCACCAAGACCATCCGTGCATGTCAAACCCAGGTAAGGTTCTTCGCGTTGCTTCGAATTAATCCACATACTCCACCGCTTGTGTGAGCCCCCGTCAATTCCTTTGAGTTTTAGCCTTGCGGCCGTACTCCCCAGGCGGTGCACTTAGCAGTTTTCCTTCGGCACGATCGAGGTCAGACTCTCTCGTACCTAGTGCACATCGTTTACAGCGTGGACTACCAGGGTATCTAATCCTGTTTGCTCCCCACGCTCTCGCGTCTCAGCGTCAGGACAGGCCCAGTGACCCGTTTTCACCACCGGCGTTCCGTGTGATATCTACGCATTTCACCGCTCCACCACACGTTCCGGTCACCTCTACCTGCCTCAAGAGCGGCGGTTTCCCCTGCAATTCCCCGGTTGAGCCGGGGGCTTTCACAGAAGACCTGCCGCCCCGCCTACACGCGCTGTAAGCCCAGTGATTCCGATCAACGCTTGCCCCCTACGTATTACCGCGGCTGCTGGCACGAAGTTAGCCGGGGCTTCCTCCGGGGCCGATCATTGTGTTTCTGACCCCTGACAGCAGTTTACATCCCGAAGGACTTCCTCCTGCACGCGGCGTCGCTCCGTCAGGCTTGCGCCCATTGCGGAAGATTCGTTGCTGCAGCCACCCGTAGGTGTCCGGACAGTGTCTCAGTTCCGATGTGCCGGGTCATGCTCTCACACCCGGTACCCGTCGAAGCCTTGGTGAGCCGTTACCTCACCAACTAGCTGATAGGGAAAGGACCGATCCGGGACCGTCGGAGCTTTGCCCGCAAGGCCATGCGACCTCGCGGGGTCATCGGGTATTACCGGCGCTTTCGCAAAGGGTTGCCCCTGCCGCTATCCCCGAGTCCCGGGTACGTTATCCTTCCATTCCTCACCCGTCCGCCACTATGCATGTATTGCTACATGCATCGTTCGACTTGCATGCTTTAGCCACGCCGCCAGCGTTCGATCTGAGCCAGGATCAAACTCTTCACTTCTTTTTCATCATCCTGTGTGCCCCCGTTTCCGGAAGCACGCTCGATGTTAACGTTGGCCTACACTCTCACACGCCGATGAGAATGCAGTTGAAACGGGCTCTGGCTGAACCCGATTCGTGAAGACGCGGACCCGTCTGTGAAAAAACGTCCCGCGATTTCATAGCGCACACAACCCTTTGGCGTGGTCGCATGACGCTTCGCACCCTCTCGGCGACAAACCTGTTCACTTGTCAAAGAACTTCCCCGCCGAGGCGCCTGCCGCTACCTCGGCCGGGCACGGCATCATAAGCGACCCCGAAATGCTGTCAAGGGCATGAAATCGCTCAGCCGAAAAATAGTCTTAACTTCATTATTATCAAAATATTACACGACACCAGCCTTCTCGTCCGATGACGCATGAATTGCCCCAGCCGTGCGTGTCGCATGACCGGATTCCACCGGGGTTGACGCGCGCACCCCGCGATCAGCGGACGCCCGATCCCGGCCACCAGCTTCTTGAGTCGCTTGTTCTCTTCCTGGAGTTCTTGAGCTGCTTGGCGTCGTCGGCCTTCATGCCGCCGTACTTCAGACGCCAACGATGGAACGTGGCCTCACTGACCTCCAGCTTCTGACAGACCTCGCCGATGCTTCTGCCCGCCGACAACTCCGCGTCCGCTTCCCGCAACTTGCGGATCACTTGTTCCGAACCGTGCCGCTTCCGCTTCATCGAAAGTCCTCCCTGGTCGCTCCGCGACCGGTTAGACTCTCATAACGCCTGGATCAGAAAAAAGGGAGCAGGTCAGTGAAGAGATTGTTGATCCAGGAGGGGACGGAGAAGCCCAGGCGGATCCCGTGGCTACCCCCCGTTTCCAGCGCGCCGTCTCCAGGCCCAAGAACATTGGCATGAAACGTGTTGTTGACAATGTCTGCGCCGCTGGAGTTACGCGCGCCGACATCCCCTGCAAGCACCGCCGGGGCCAGGAAGGGCGGCGGAGGCACTCCTCCTTCTTCTCAGTCTTGCACTCGGATCCATTGCAAAGGTCCGGCGGCCCTCACACGGCTCGGGCTTCTCCTGCTCGTAGTTCTGTTTCACTCGGTTGAACGCAAAAACGTTGCGCGACGCCTGTACTATTACTCCGGTCATCAAATAGTTTACATCGCGTATGGCGAACCGTAGCGATTTCAGCATGACTCGACGATTCGAGGAGTTCCGAGTGTAAACGATTTGATGACCCCATTAATAGTACGTTCCTCCCTCGCGGATGCGGCCCGACGGCGCCAGTTTCGTGCGAGCCGGGGCTGCGAAGGGTGAAATCCCGCTCCCTCGGGGGAATTTCTGAAAGGTCGCCGTCCACGCCGCCTCGGGCGTTCGATAGTTGCTACAATTCCGGCATATGCCCGCTTGGATGGAAAACAGTTGGGCCGTCGTCGGGTTCGTCGCCTGGTTGTTCCTCGCCGGTCTGGCGGCGGGTCATGCGATCATTTTCAAGCGCGACCCGCGTAGCAGCGCCATCTGGGTGCTGCTGATCCTTCTGCTGCCTTACGCCGGGCCGTGGCTGTACTGGGTGCTCGGGATCAACCGTCTCGAGCGGAAAGTCGTGCGCATTCTGGGTCGCCGGGCGCGCCCCTTCGACCTTCGGACCTGTGGAGACCAGTGCGCCTCCGCCGATGAGATCCGCCGCAGCGTCGGTCATCTTGAGCTGCTTCGGCATGTGACCGACCGCGTGACCCCGATGCCCCTGCTCAAGGGAAACCGCCTCGTCCCCCTGCACAACGGCGAGCAGGCCTATCCCGACATGCTCGCGGAGATCCGCGGCGCACGGCGATCCGTCACGCTCATCAGCTACATCTTCGACTGCGACGACGTCGGCTACGAATTCGCGGACGCGCTGGCGGAGGCGGCCGATCGCGGCGTCCACGTTCACGTCCTGGTCGACGGCATCGGCGCGCTCGGACAGGTGGCGCGCATGACCCGGCGCCTGCGAAAGACGCGCGTCGAGACGGTTCCGTTCTTTCCCGTGCGCCTCCCCTTCGGACGGCTGCGCATCAACCTGCGCAATCACCGGAAGATCCTGGTGGTCGACGGGCGCACGGCGTACACGGGGGGAATGAACATCTCCGCACGGCACCTCGTCTCGCGGGACACGCCGCACCGCTGCGAAGACCTGCACTTCCGCATCACGGGCCCCGTCGTGAATGAGATTCAGCACACGTTCATCGAAGATTGGCACCTGGCGACCGGGCGCATGCTCGACGGTCAGGACTATCTCCCCCCTCAGGCGCCGATTGAGGATGCCGGCGCTCTGTGCCGCGGCATCGCCAGCGGTCCCGACGAAGACCTCGAACGCATTCACTGGTACCTGCTCGCAGCGTTCGCGGCGGCACGATCCAGCGTGGACGTCGTGACGCCCTATTTCGTCCCGACGATGTCGCTCATTTCGGCGATGGTGATGGCCTCGCTGCGCGGCGTGCGGGTCAGGCTTTTTCTCCCTTCCGTTGTGGATCATGCCTTCATGCGCTGGGCGGCCGACGCCTATCTGTGGCAGGTGCTCGAACACGGCGTCGAGGT
Organism: Planctomycetota bacterium; assembly: GCA_016860685.1. GTDB lineage: Bacteria > Planctomycetota > Phycisphaerae > UBA1845 > UBA1845 > JABWBH01. The sequence continues at coordinate 1,896 of BOJX01000029.1, read as the reverse complement.
GTACCGTCGCCGACCGCCCTTCGTGCATACCAAGCTCGCCGTTGTCGATGATCTGTGGACCCTTCTAGGCTCGGCCAACCTTGATCGCCGCAGCTTTCGCCTTAATTTCGAGTTCAACGTCGAGGCCTACGACCGCGACCTCGCCCACGGACTGACCGCCTGGCTGACGTCGCTGATCCCGAACTGCACGCGGGTCACCCTCGAGGAGGTGGACAGCCGTCCGATCCCGACGCGATTGCGCGACGGCCTCGTGAAGCTGTTCTCGCCCCACCTTTGACGGTAGAAACCACGGTCGGCGCCGTGGTATGACAACGGCGTGGCACGATCATGATCAACCCGGACAACATCGGAAGAGATGACGCGGGTCGCCTCGCACGGCGGCGGATGATCTTCGAAGACATCTACCGCCGCGGCGTCCGCGACGAACGCGTGCTGCGGACGATGGAGGACGTCCCGCGGGAGCACTTCCTCCCCCCCGAATTGCAGGACGCCGCCCTCGAGGACCGGGCCTTGCCGATCGGCGCCGGTCAGACGATCAGCCAGCCCTACATCGTCGCGTACATGACCGAGCAGCTCGACGTGACTCCGGAATCCCGCGTCCTCGAGATCGGCACGGGTAGCGGCTATCAGACCGCGATCCTCGCCCGAGTCGCCCGCGAAGTGTACACCCTCGAGCGCATCGACCGCCTCTGTGAACCCGCCCGTCGCCGGCTCGAAGCCCTCGGCGTCGCCAACGTTCACTTCCGCTGCGGCGACGGCACGCTGGGCTGGCCCGACGCCGCGCCCTTCGACCGCATCCTCGTCACCGCCGCCGGACCGAAAGTCCCCCCGGCCTTGCTCAATCAACTCGCCGACGGCGGCCTGCTCATCGCCCCGATCGGCGATGAACAGGATCAAAGACTGCTGAAGGTGCGACGCAACGGCCCCCGCCTGATCGAGACGCCCCTCATCGCCGTGCGATTCGTCAGGCTGATTGGCAAGAGCGGCTGGAAGGAATAACGCCGCCGCCTGCTCACGCCCGGTGCTCCACGCTCATCCGCAACTCGGTGAAGCGCTCGAAGGATTGCCAGCAGGTGCACCCCGGCCAGCCGCAGATGGCCTCGGGGGCAAGCGAACGCCTTACCGGGGAATCGTCGCTTGCCGCCTTCAGACCGGCCGAGAACCTCGGGGCGAGGCGCCGAACCTACGGATCCCCATCCGGGCATGACGAATACTATTTCGACGGTGCGGACGCTCTCTTGGCCGCCGCCTCAACCTGGGATGGAGTCAACAACTCGCGGAACCCAGGCTTGAGCCGCTTTTCAAAGATCAGATCAATGCGCTCCAGCAAAGCGCTCTCCCGTTCGTCAAGTCGGGAGAGCTGCGCCTTGGCTTCGGCGCGCTGGGCCTCCGAACCTGCGGCGTCATTCGCCGTCGAACGCGCCTTCGCTCTTTGCTCGCGAATGTCGCTGAACGCCTTGGCCTGGGCGTCCAGATATTCGTAGGCGTCCTTCTGGCAAATACGAAGATGTTTCCAGGCGCGATCGGTCTGGGGGCGGCTCAAGTCGAACTCGCGGATAAACTTCCGGGTATAGTCTTCCCACAAGCCCGGGCTTCGCCGGACCTCAACCTGCGACTCGAAGTCGTTTACGGATTTCGGAAGCGAGTATTTCGGGTCGCTCTCCCATCGTATGACTCGGCTCAGAAACTCCCTCGTGTCGAGCAGCCCGGATTTCTCAAGGATGACCGCGTCCTCAACCGCGCGGTCCTGCTCACCATCAAAGATGCGCGGCGACGACCAGCCTTGATCCGTGCCTCTGACAATATTGGTTCCGGGAATCATTCGGAGCGCTTCCCCGACCGAAAACGCCTGTTCGTGATGCGGCTGGTCGAACTCCACGTGGAGGATGTTAACGC
>BOJX01000028.1 GCA_016860685.1 Planctomycetota bacterium | reverse complement strand
GCCCTTCTCCGAGCCTGCGCGATTCCTCGCGCGGGCTAAAGCCGCGCGGCTCGGGTTTTGCGGACCGCGTCTTGCCTCGGGTCTCGTTTGTGAGGCGTGACGCCCTCGAGCCTGCGCTGCGGCGCCGGAGCGTCGCGGGGAAACGCGGACGATCTCAGGCGGGACTCTCGGTGCGCCGCACGATCACGGCGTCGCCGGAGGCGCTGCACCGCCCCGCCGCCGTCCGCTCCTGATGCACGCGGATGACGGCGTTGGCTCCTTTCATCGCCGCCGCGGCTTTGAGACCCTCCAGCGCATCTTCGGGACGGCGGAACCCGTCCACGTATACCGCTTCAACCTGCTGAAGAATCTGGTATCCCGTGATGTCCGCGGTGCTGGAGGTGGCGACGATGCGCGCCGCTTCCGCGTGGCGCTTCGCCGAAAGTTCGTCCTCGCTCGCGGACGGCGCGGCGGCGTCGCCGTATTTCTGGAGGTTCGGATGCAGTTTCACGGGCCGCCGCCGGCGCACCCACCGCATGACCCGCCGCGCCGCCCACAACACGATGAGCAGCCCGACGAGCCAGCCCAGCCAGATCAGCTTCGTGCGGTCCAGTCCGAAAAAGAAATCTTCCGCCGCGTCGCGCACCGCTTCCGTCGGAATATCCTTTGGTGAAGGCAGGCTCGAAACGTCCTGGGACATCGGACGGCTTATCCTTCAAGCCGCACGCTCTCCGCCGCCTGCGACGGAAGGGCGATGGGCGAAACCGGAACCGTCCCGGGCGCAGCCGGAGGCGCACCGTATCCGGCGGCTTCGGCGATCACCGGCGCGGAGCCTCGAAGGCCTTCGGATGGCGTCGAATCCGGGGCTTGATCCGTGCGCACGCCGGCGCGGTAGATCGTGCCGCGCCAGACCGTCCGCGCTCGTCCGCCGACCTGAAAGAACGCATGAAGCAAACTCGTCCACGCGACCAGCGAGCCCAGCGCGTAGCCCAGCGACCAGATCACCGGTGTGCGCACAATCCGGTACCACGAGACCAGCGCGAACTGCATGATGAGCACGACGCCCGTCCAGACCAGCGCCGCCTCCCGCCACGCGGCGCGGTTCGCTCCCTCCGCCAGCGCCGCTCCCGCCAGCGCCGCGATCAGGCTCGCCCAGGGGGTGATTGAAAAAAAGAGCAGAAACATCATCGCCAGCGCGATCTTCCGCCGCTGACCGAGGCAACCGTAGAAAATCCGCCCCCACCCGCGCCACGCCTCCTTGAACGTGCGGTACATGTGCGTGACGTAAAGCCCGTCGTTCTGCATGACCTTGAGACGCAGTCCCTGCGACTTGGCGACGCGGGCCATGTGAATGTCTTCGTTCGCCTGCTGACGGAACGCCGGATGGCCCCCGATCGCGTCGTAACAGCGCCGGTTCATCAGCATGAACGCGCCGTTGGCGTAGGCGTGCGGCGACTGCGGTTTGTTCACCTTCCGCGGCTGAAACCACAGCAGCAGGATCGCCGCGCACACCGGCTGAAACCAGCACTCCCAGAACCGCCGGTTGTCCAGCACCGGCAACAGCGACAGGAAGTCCACCTTCCGCTCGATCGACTCGCGCATCGACAGGCTCAGCGTGCGCCGCGAAACCTGTCGGCAGTCCGCGTCGGTGAACAACAACCAGTCCCCGCGTGCCGCCTGAACCCCGACGTGCATCGCATGATGCTTGCCGAACCAGCCGTCGGGCAGGTGTCGCACATGAATCACCTTCAAGCGGTCGGGGAATTCCTTCGCAAGACGATCAAGGATGGACGGCGTCGCGTCGCCGCTGCGATCGTTGACCGCGATGACATCGAAATCCGGGTAATCCTGGGCGAGCAGCGAACGTACGCAGACTTCAATGTTGTCCTCTTCATCCTTGCCGGCGACAAGGATCGACACCGGCGGCGCGGGGTCCGGCGGTCCGTCGTAGGCGGATTCGGTCAGCAGACGCTCCTTGCGGCGATAATGCTCGACGACGTACCAGCGCAGGATCCACGCGACTGTCAGCAGCGCCGCCAGTGCGTACCAGATCGTCACCACCGTCTCCTGCCTGCGCGCCGAGCGGACACGTCCCCGCCCCCCGGTTCAACCCGGTCGGCGCCCCTGGAGCGACCCCGCTGCCGCCGAACCCGTCGCGCCGGGCTTCGCGGCGACCCGCGCCCGCTACAGATCGCCGCCCTGCGCCACGGCGGCGTCAAGCTGCTCGAGGAACCCTTCCAGCTTCCGCGACCGGACCGGATGCTGAAGCTTGCGGATCGCCTTCGCCTCGACCTGACGCACGCGCTCCCGCGTCACCTTGAAGATCTTCCCGACTTCCTCGAGCGTGTACGTATACCCGTCGCCGATGCCGTAGCGGAGCTTGATGATCTCGCGCTCGCGGTACGTCAGCGTCTTCAGCACATCCTCGATCCGGTCGCGGAGCATCTCGCCGCCCGCCGTCGAGATCGGAGACTCGACCCGGTCGTCCTCCACAAAGTCCCCGAAGTACGAATCCTCGCTCTCTCCGACCGGTTTGTCCAGCGAAATCGGTTGCCGCGATATCTTCATCACCCGGCGCACCTCAGACAGCGGCATCTTCGCCCGCCGCGCGACCTCCTCGATCGTCGGCTCGCGCCCCAGATCCTGAAGCAGCTCGCGGCTGATGTTGCGCAGGCGGCTCATCGTCTCGATCATGTGGACCGGGATGCGGATCGTCCGGGCGTGATCGGCGATCGCTCGCGTGATCGCCTGACGGATCCACCACGTCGCGTACGTGCTGAACTTGTACCCGCGCTTGTACTCGTACTTGTCCACCGCCCGCATCAGACCGGTGTTCCCTTCCTGGATGATGTCGAGGAAGCCCAGCCCGCGGTTGCGGTATTTCTTGGCGATGCTCACCACGAGGCGCAGGTTTCCGCCGGACAGCTTGCGCTTCGCGTCCTCGTACTCGCCGAATACGCGCTGGATGACGCGCAGACGGTCGGACAGCGGGCCGCTGTGCGACAGACACAGCGACTCGATCCCGCTCAACTCCTCCTTCATCGCCAGGAAATCCTCGTCTGACATCGAGCGCCGCTTCTTCTGCGACTCGATCCGCTGCTGAAGCTGCCCCATCTTCAGGTGCAGTCCACGCACCTTCTTCATCAGCGGTTGAATCCGGCTCGTCCGAAGCGACAACTCCTCCAGTAGCTTCGCGATCCGGCGGGCGCGCTGCTTGATCTGGAGATCGATATCCTGACGCTCGGCCGCCGGCATGCGCCGCGTCTCGATGTCCTCCCACGCCTCCTCGTTGCGCCGCAGCAGGGCCCGCACCGTCTCCAGATTGCCCGGCATGCGTGACGTGATGCGCGCCTTCGCCGCGTGCTCCGACGTCGAAATCTTCATCGTCCGGTCAAACGGCAGGCGGTTGTCCTGCACCTGCTCGAGAATCTCAACCGCCAGCCGCGAGCAGTAATGAATCTCCAGCACCTTCTGACGGAACACCATCCGGGTCAACTCGATCTTCTTGGCCAGCCGGATCTCCTCCTCGCGCGTCAGCAGCGGGATCTCGCCCATCTGCGTCAGGTACATCCGCACCGGGTCGTCGATCCGCTTGCCCGCGGGTTCCTCGACGATCACGACCGGTTCGTCGCCCCCTTCGTCCGCCGGAAGCGCGCCAGGTCCGATCCCCGACGGACCCGCGTCTCGGTCGCCGGTTGCTCGCGACGCCCCGGAACCGCGCCCGCTGCGGCGCTTGCGCCCGGCGGCGATCGCGTCGACCTGATCGAGAACCTCCAGACCCTCTTCCTCCAGGCGCAGCAGAATCCGGTCCGCCGCATCCGGATCCACGCAGTCGTCCGGGAGGATCGCGTTCATGTCGTCCCAGGTCAGAAACGTCTGCTCCCGACCCAGGGCGATCAGCCGCTGTACCGTGTTCTCAATGACCTCGGCGAGATTCGTCGCCGTCTGTGTCGCAGCATTCATACCGAAGAATCCGCTCCCTGTACCGCCTGATCCCCGCCTCCGGAACCCGCATCCCGCTCCGCTGATTTCGCGCCAAGGCGAGCCGCGCCGCTGCGCCGCAGAGGTCGGAAATGTCGCCCCGACCGGACACCCTCGCAATAAGCCTGGTTCACCTCGTCCGCCTGAACCACGACCGCTTCCCGCAGCGTCACCCGTTGCCGCAGACCTGCCACTTCGCGCTCGCGCCGAAGGTCCGTCCAACGCGACACCGCGACCGCGACGGTCTCCTCGTAGTTCCCGCGCCGCACGCCGTGCTCCGCCAACTCTGTCACACGCCGGGCCACCGCAGGATCTTCACACCTGAAAAGCACTTCGCCCAACTCGAACTCGCCGTAGGACTCGAAAAGGTCGAGCACAACCCGCGCCACGACCCGATCCACCTCTTCGGAATACTCCGTCTGCTCCAGCACCGTGGCGCACCTGCCGACCAGCCCCGGTTCATTCAAAACCACTTCCAGGGCTTGAACCGCGCATGCCTCCAGCGGATCTCGCATCCGCGCCCGCTCCGACCGGCGGGCGCCCGCCGCGGAAGGCTCTGCTCTGCCCGATCGACCCCGTCCCACCGCCGCAAGCACTTCCCGCGGATCGAGGGACAACAACGCCCCCACCCGGTTGGCCACCAGACCCCGGGTAATCGCGTCCACCGCCTGCGTCTGAAAAGATCTCTGAATCAACCCAAGAAAATCGGACACCGCCTGATGACGACTCTTAAGATCATCCTTGCCAAATCTTTGCAGCAATTGAAGCCACTTGAATTCTAGCGCGTCAACCGCCGAGTTCAATATCCCTTCAAAGTCTTGCGGAGGATGCGATAACAGGTAATCCGCAGGATCCTTCCCCTCCGTAACCTTCGCCATCTTAACCGTCAGACGAAGCGGCAGGGCGATCTCGATCGCTCGCTCCGCCGCTGCCTCTCCCGCCGCGTCGGAATCAAAAAGAAACACCGCCGTCGAAACATAACGCCGAAGCAATTCCACCTGCGCGGCCCCGAGCGCGGTCCCCAGCGTGGCCACCGTCTCCGCGAACCCGGCCTGATGCGCCATGATCGCGTCGAAATAACCCTCCGTCACCACGACGCGGTCCGTTTCCGTCATCCGCTGACGAGCCTGCGCCAATCCGTAGAAACCCTGCCCCTTCTCAAACAGCGCCGTCTGACGGGTGTTCAAGTACTTCGCTTTGTCGTCGCAGAGCGTCCTGCCCCCGAACCCGATCACGCGGTTCATTGAATCCCGGATCGGAAACATCAGCCGGTCGCGGAACGTCGGATAAACACCGTGTTCGCCCTCGCGCGCCAGATCCGCGGCGATCAGGTCAGCCGTGCTCAGACCGGCGCGGCGTGCCTGCTCCAGCAGAGCTTCCAGATTCCCCGCCGCGAACCCGAACTCGAACGCTGCCTCCGTTTCCGGCGTCACTCCGCGCTGCCGGACATACCGCCGGGCGTGCTCCGCCGCGGGCGATGACTGCAACTGCCGCCGAAAGTACCCGCACGCCCACGCATTGATCCGCGCCAGGTCCGCGCGACCCGGGCCCTCAGGTGTCTTCCCGCCCGATCGCCGCAGTTCGATCCCCGCGCGATCCGCAAGGATGCGCATCGCCTCGCCGAAGGAGGTGTTCTCGATGAGTTGAACGAAGGTAAAAACATCACCGCCGCGCCCGCAGCCGAAGCATTTGAAAAAGCCCCGGTCCGCATGCACGGTGAAGGACGGCGTTTTTTCCTGGTGGAAAGGGCACAGCCCGAGGAAGCGTTGCCCGCGCTGGCGCAACGCCACGTGCTGCGACACGATTTCCACCAGAGGTACGCGGTCCCGGATCTCGCGTTTTACGGCATCAAGATCGCGCAAAGTAGCTACGGATTCTGCCTGTCAAGGAAAAACCGAACCGTCGCCCAGGAAGGAAACCGCCGCGCGGGCATTCGCCGTGCGCCACGACAAGTTCCAATTCACCCTAAATCTACTCCGGGATCGGTCCCGGGTCAAATCCTTCTGAAGATTTCCGACGAACTTCGCCCCCGGGCCGTCCTCACCCGGCTGGCGCTACTGACCGCTGTTCGGACCGCCATCTGTCGCCGACGCAACCGTCCCGGCGTAGGCGTAAGTCCGCACTTTGCCCAGACCCTCAAGCTCAAACGCCGCCCAGCGACGCTTCGTCTCAAAACCGTTGGCGGCGTAGAAGTCGTGCAACGTCAGCAGATTGCGATAATACGCGGCCCGATGCTGCTCAACTTCCGCCGCCAGCTCCGCCTCCTGCGGATCCGGGGGCGACGACGCGGCCGCCTGCTTCGATCCGGAAGAAGTGCATGCCGACATGACTGCCAGAACTCCCGCCGCCGCAATCCCTAAGATTGATCGCCGCATGTGCATGATCCGCCTCCTCGTCTCTGCTGCGCTCACCCTTGCCGCTTCGTTCGACCGTGATTACACGGGGCGCGCAGCGGCCGTCAAGTCTCCCGTTGCACACCCCGCTGATATGCGATCAGTCCTCATCCTCCACCGTCTTCGGTATTTCCGGGAAGGAACCGGTGAACGGTTCGCTGATGCAGTACGTTCCGTCCAGCCAGCGTCCGAGGTCCACCAGCTTGCAGCGCCGGCAGCAGAACGGACGGTAAGGCGCGTCCTCCCGGCGCTCTACCCTCAATTCTTTTCCGCATGTCGGACATTCGAATACCGGCATGACATCAATCGCCCACGCGGACCGGTCTTGTCGCCCCGCGGGTTCCTCCCGCTTGAGTGATCCGCGGAACTTCAGCTCCCGCGGATCCGGATCCGTTGCGCTTCAGCACAGGATCAGGAAATCAGTGTTCAGCCTCTCACGGCCCGACCCGGCGCAATGACTGCGCCGGAACGTCCCCTCCCGTCCGGAGGATAAAAACGTCCCGCCGATCCGCTCCGCCCCAGTTGCTCGTGAAGGCCGCAAAACGCCCGTCACGACTCAGATTTGCGCGCGGGGAATCCCAGTATTCTCCCACGCAGGACCGGTGATGCGCCAACCGTCGCACCTCCTCGCTTCCGTCCGTCCGCATCAGCAGAATTTCATCGCGGAAAAGACCCGCCGGAACGTCGCAGTCCGCGGACTGCGTGTACAAACTCAGCAGCATCCACGCCGGATCGTCGCCCAGCAGCGACACATGAATGTCCTGCGTCCAGTCGTCGCCCAGATTGAACACCGTTTTCCGCGAATGCGGATCGGAAAGCCGGCGCGAACGCAGGCGGTTCAGCCAGTTGTCATATCCGATGATCGTGCCGAAACCACAATCGCCGTGCCCCGGCGCGTAATCCGGCGGACCGTCCGTCAGTTCCGCAACCGCGCCCGTCTCAACATCAAGCACGCGCACCTGGATCGCGCCATCGCCCGCGCCGCCCGTCTTGATCACCAGGTAACGCCCGGACTTGTCGATCTGCACTTCGTCCAGCCCCTCAGGCTCGTCCGGGCGCACGATGACGCGGTTGTCCGATCGACGCCACACCAGCGACCCCGTCACCCGAAACCGTCGGTTCAGCGTCGTGAACGCAAACACGCCGTCGTCGACGCTCCGGCTCATCTGACGCAGATGTCCGTCGCCGATCTCCGCGGAGAAGTCCCGAACGAGCGCGTACGCGCGCGTCGTGACGTCATACGCCCACAACCCCGGCCCCGCATGACAATAAAGCACCTCCGGATCCGTCCCGCTCCAGATCGCGTCCTCCGTCCGCGGCGACTCGCCGTTCGGAGCCGGAGCATCCAAAACCGCACCCTTGCCCGAAACTCGAAACCGTCGCGCGTCGAACTCGTACGTCCACGCCCGCAATCCGTCGTCATCCTGCAGGAGGTAAATGCGCGAACTGTCCCGATTGAACGTCGGCCAGTACGAATACGCGGTCTGAAAATACCGCCCGTCCCGCTCATCCGTCACGCGCAGGATCGACGTGCAGAAGGTCGGATCCCGGAAGACCCCGCCGGCCGACGGCAGTTCCGGAAGCGCCGGCGGCTGATGCACCTCCCGATCGGTCCTCGGGGAACACGGTTCCATCAAGACCTGGCTGTGTCCCGCACCTGCGGATGCCAGAAGAATGATCGTTGCTGGAATGCTCCCGCGCATGCTGCCCTCCCCGCCGCGTTACGTTCGCTTCCCAAGCATGAAGCGACCGCACCCGTTTGACGCCATCATACCCGGTGTTCAAGGCTGACCCAAAGCGGGCACGGATCGTTGAGGCCTGCTTGCCGGAACCGCATTCATCAGAATGCAGCACACCTGTCCACCAGCGCCTCAATGCGGATTCCGGCCTCTGTGAGCGCCCGATGCACGGCACGCGCTGATTCCACCACGTTCGGAGCGTCGCCGTGGATGCACAACGTGTCAGCGACGATCGCCACAACCGTCCCGTCCTCCGTCACGGCGCCCTGCCCCCGAGCAATACGCACCGCCTGCGCCGCGACGTCGTCCGGACAGGGGAGGACCGCCCCCGCCCGTGTGCGCGGCCGCAAGGTTCCATCTCGTTCGTACCGGCGATCCGCAAACGCTTCCGCCGCGACCCGGAAACCCAGCCGGCGCCAGATATCCAGCACCTCGGAGCCTGACGGACCGACGAGGGTCACCAGCCCCGCGGCGCGCCGCACACCCCTCGCCACCGCTTCCGCGATCTCGGCTCGCCGCGCCGCCGCGTGATACAACGCCCCGTGCGGCTTCACGTGCGTGACCTTCGCGCCGACCCGCCGCGCCGCCTCGCCCAGCGCCGCCACCTGCGTCGTGACGGCGTCCTCCAGCGCTTCCGGAGGCATGTCCTGCTCCGTCCGGCCGAACCCCGCCCGATCCGGATACGACGGGTGCGCGCCGACCGCAACGCCGCGCGCCAGCGCCACTTCGACAACGCGCGTCATGCTGCCCGCGTCGCCCGCATGTCCGCCGCACGCCACGTTCACCGACGACACGAACTCCAGCAATTGCAGCTCCTCGGCGATCCCGGTCCGGTCGGTCCGCTCGCCCAGGTCGCAATTGAGGTCGATCGCCCTCACCTTCACGCAATCTCCCGTCCGCGCGTCTCCGGAAGCAGAAGCACCAGCGACGCGCCGATCACGTAACACACCGACGTACACCCCAGCGCCAGCGCGAATCCCTGACGGTCCGCGACCCAGCCGATCGTCCACGGCGCCAGTGCGCTGACGGCCCGCCCCGCGTTGTAGCAGAACCCTTGCGCCGTCCCCCGCACACCGGAAGGAAACAACTCCGCCAGCATCGCCCCGAACACGCTGAAGTACCCGTGACCGAGAAACCCGACGATCGGCCCCAGGATCATCAGCGCCGTTCCGCTTCGCGCGCTCGCGCCGTAGACGGGCACGATCGCCGCCGCCCCGAGCACAAACGCAATGAACGTCGGCCGACGCCCGAACCGGTCCGCGAGGAACCCGAACGACGTGTATCCGAAAAACGCGCCGATCTGCATCGCCACGATCCACGCCGTCGAGCGCACGATCCCCAGCCCCGCCCCGCCGTGGTCCGCGCCGGCCAGGTACTTCGGAACCCACGTGAACAAACCCCAGTACGAGAAAAGCAATGACGCCGTCATCGCCGTGGCGACGATCACCCGCGATCGCAGCGGTGCTCGCAACAAGCTCGCCCAACCCCCGGCTTCCCGCGACGCCGCGACCCCGCCCTCCCGCCAGACCGCCGGCTCGGGGACGTGACGCCGCACCCACAGCGTCAGCAGCGCCGGCGCGAAACCGATCAGAAACAACACCCGCCACCCCCACCGCGGCAGCACCACCGCGCCGATCACCGCCGCAAGGATGTAGCCCAGCGCCCACCCCGACTGCATCAGCCCGATCGCCTTGCCCCGATGCTTCGCCGGCCACGTCTCCGCCACCAGCACCGCCCCCGCCGACCACTCTCCCCCCATCCCCAGCCCCACCAGCAGTCGCCAGATCACAAGCTGCGCCACGCTCTGCGACGTCGCGGTCAGCGCCGTAAACACCGAGTACGTCAGGATCGACCACGTCAGCATCCGCACCCGCCCGAACCGATCCGACAGGACGCCGCTCGCCACGCCTCCCACCGCCGACGCGATCAACGTCGCCGAAGCGACGGCCCCCGCCTGCGCATTCGTCAATCCGAACTCCTCCCGGATCGACCCGAGCGCGATGACGTACAACGTCACATCCATCGCGTCGAGCATCCAGCCCGCCCCGGCCGCCGCCAGGGCGCGCCACGGTGCCGCGCCGACCTCACGCCACCACGGCGCCGCTCCTGAGCGTTCGCTCACGACGGAATCTCCGCATTCAGGCGACGCTCCTGCGTCGTGTACAATGTCCTCGCCTCCGCACGATCAACCTGCACAAACCGAACCCGGTCACGCGGACGAAGCTGCCCCAGAATCGGAAGATCCGCCGCAATCACGCACGCCATCACCGGGTAACCCCCGGTCGTCGGATGATCCACGCCCAGCAGGATCGGCTCGCCGCTCTCGGGAACCTGCACCGCACCGTGCATCATGCCTTCGCTCGGAAGACGTCCCCCGCAAGCCCCCGACCCGATCCGCTCCGTCAAGCGCACTCCGGTCCGATCCGCGTTCAACGACACCTCGAACGTCGCGCCCCAGAACGCCTCAACCGTCGAAGGCTCAAACAACCTCATGTGCGCTCCGCCCACCGCCCGCAGTTCACGCCGCGCCAGAACGTCCCTCGCGAATTGCGACGCCCGAACCGCCTCCGCTGCCGCAGCGCCGTGATGTTCCCGGGATCGCACGCCTTCCCCGACCTCCAGCGCATCCCCGCGCCGCAGCGCCCGGCCTTCATGTCCGCCGAACGCCGCCGCAGGGTGTGTCGAGCGGCTTCCGAGCAGCATCGGCGCCTGCACGCCGCCCCGCACACAGAAGTAAGTCCGCGCTCCGGACCGCACCGGCCCCGTGACAAGCCGCTCCCCGGAATGAATCTCGAACGCCGACCACATCGGCACGGCGCGCTCCTGCCCCGAACCCTCGACCCGAGCCTCGACGTCGCCGCCGGTCAGCGCGATCACCAGCTCGCGCGTAAACTCGAACGCGCCGCCCACCAGCGTCATCTCAAGACCCGCCGCTCCGTCTTCGTTTCCGACCAGCCGATTTCCGATCCGCAACGACAACGCATCCGCCGCGCCCCCGCGAGGCACGCCGAACTGCGTCCACCCCGGGCGGCCCAGATCCTGAACCGTCGTGAACATCCCCGGCTCGATGACGTGGATCGCCGCCGATCTAGACATGCCGCTCGGTCCGCTGAAGAAAAGCGTGAAACTCGTCCGCTCGGATCGGGACAAAGCGCACCCGATCCCCCGGCGAAAGCAGCGCCGGCGGATTCCGGCGCGCGTCGAACATCACGCGCGGCGTGCGCCCGATCAACCGCCACCCTCCCGGCGTGGCCAGCGGGTACACCCCGGCCTGATCGCCCGCGATCCCCACGCTCCCCGCGGGCACACGAACGCGCGGCGTGCTCAGGCGCGGCGTCTCCAACGCGCTCGGCAGCCCGCTCAGGTAGGCGAATCCGGGGCAGAATCCGACGAAGCGGACGACAAAGGGCGCCGCGCAGAACGCCTCGATGAGCGACGACGGCGGGATTCCGTGATGCGCCGCGACCGCCTCGACATCCGGCGCGAACGCGCCCTCGAAGCACGCGGGGATCTCAACCGCGCGCCACGCCTCGTCGTTCCACGAAGCCCACGCCTCGCTCAATACCGTGCGCACCGCGGCCGTCGCAGATTCCTCGTCGGGCATGGACGGATCAAACTCGACAAGAAGAGAGTTCCACGCGAGCGTCACGGATGAAAGTCCCGCGACCCCTGCGTCGCGGATCGCGCGTGCGGCCTGGCCCAGCCTCCCCCCCGCCAAGTCCGGACCTTCGGCGCAAAAGAGGACGCGCAGGTGGCGATCGCTGACCCAGTCCAGCCTCAGGGATTCGACGCGCGAAGACACGATCGCATTCTACCGCAGACCCGACCGCTGCGGCGAAGTCAGGGTTGCGGCTTCTTTCCGGACTTCCGGGGCGCCTTCGGTTTCGACGACCCTGAAGGTGAAGCATCGCCGCTTGTGCTGCCCGAATCCGACTTCTCGCCCAATGTCGCTTTCGAGGTTGGAGCATCGGACTTCCCGTCGGACTTCGCCTTGCCGCTGTCCGACTCTGCCTTCGCAGCCTCTTTGTATCCCTCGCTGCGGTAGTCCGTGATGTAGAAACCGGATCCCTTGAAGATCAGTCCCCCGCCCGTCCCGATGCACCGCACCACCGGCGCCCGGTTATTACACTCCGTGCAATCCACCGCCAGCGTCTTCTTCGCCTGATCCTTGATCGACTGAAAAAGCTCAAACTTCTCACCACACCGCGTACATTCGTATTCGTAGGTCGGCATGTCTTCAGCCTCCGTCCCCTTTACCGCTCGCGACGTCCGCACGCGCCGCGACGACGACCCGCGCAGGCCGGATCAACCGCTCGCCGAGTTGATATCCCTTCGCCGCCACCGCGATCACCGTCCCGGGAGCGTGCGCGTCCGTCGGCTGGCTGAGGATCGCCTCGTGGTATTCCGGGTTGAACGCCTGATGCAGCGGATCATGCACCGTCACGCCCCGGTCGCGCAGCGCCTTGAGCATATTGTCGTACACCAGCTTCACCCCGTCGTGCAGGCGCTTCGCATCCTCCGACGCCGCCTCCACGTTAAGGCAACGCTCGAAGTCATCCAGCGCTGTCAGCAGAGACCGGATCAGCTCCGCGTTCGCGTAACGGATCGACGACTCGCGCTCCACCGCGGCGCTGCGCTGAAAGTTGGCGAAGTCCGCCCGCGCCCGCAGCAGCCGCCCCTCCAGCTCCTCGATCCGCCTCGAAAGCTCGCCCACCTGAAGCTCCCGCGCGTCTGCCGTCGGCGCCGCCGACCCCGTGACCTCCTCCGCCGATCCTTCCTTCTGAATGATGTCGGGTTGCTCCGTCATGTTCCTTCCGCGCCTTTGACCCTTGCGCTCCCTTGCGACTCATGCTGTCAAGCACCGACGCCTCGGTCCCCGGAGTCCCCGGGCTTGTCAAGACGTGAAAAATACTCCTTCAACTTGTCCAGAAAACCCCGGGACTCCGGGAGCACCGACCGGTCCTCCGTCTCCGCGAACTGCCGCAGAAGCTGCTCCTGATTCCGGCTGAGCTTGCGCGGAATCTCCACCAGCACCTGCACGATCTCGTCGCCGCGACGACCCGTCCGGAGGTCCGGCATGCCCAGCCCCTTCAGGCGGAACATCTGGCCGCTCTGCGTCCCCGCCGGAATCGTCAGGTCCGCGCGACCCGTCAGCGTCGGCACGTCAATCTTCGCCCCCAGCGACGCCTGCGTGAACGAAATCGGCGCCCGGCACAGCAGGTCATTATCATGCCGCTCCAGCAGCGGGTGCGGCTGAACGTGTATGTAACAATGCAGATCCCCACGCGACTGTCCGTCCTCCGACGGTTCACCCTCGCCTCGCAGACGCACCGCCTGACCGTCCTGAATCCCCGCCGGGATTTGCACGCTGACCGTCCGCGTCACCCGCGCCTGACCGCCGCCTCCGCACGCCTCGCACGGCGACTTCGTCACCTGCCCACGACCCCGGCAATGAGGACATGCGCGGACGATCCGGCTCGTGAAAATCCCCCCCATCCCGCTGACCTGCTCCACCTGCCCGTATCCCCCGCAGGTCGAACACGTCTGCTTCCGCGACCCCGGCCGCGCCCCGCTCCCGCCGCACGTGCCGCACATGTCCCGCCGCTCAAACGTCAGGCTTCGCGCGACCCCCGTCGCCGCCTCCTGAAGCGTGATCTCGAGCTGCGTCTGAAGATCCGCTCCGCGCGAACGCCGGCTTCCGCCCCCGAAACCCCCGAAAAAGTCGCTGAACACCGAGAAGATGTCCTCGATGTTCATGTGCTCGTAGTCGCGCACGCCCGCGCCGTTCAGACCCGCGTGACCGTACTGGTCGTACCGCTGCCGCTTCGAGGCGTCGGACAGAACGTCGTACGCTTCCGCAGCCTCCTTGAACCGCCTCTCCGCTTCCGGGTCGTTCGGATTGCGGTCTGGATGATACTTGTGCGCGCAGCGCCGGTACGCCTTCTTGATCTCATCCTCCGAAGCCGACTTCGTCACCCCGAGGACGTCGTAATAATCCCGCTTCTGCGCTGACATCACCGCACAGCGACCGTCTCTTAATGACGAATGACAAATGACGAAAAACGGTATCCCGCCCGAGCAGAGTCTGATCGTCAGCGGGTTATCTATCCTTGGTCATTCGTCCTTTGCTTCCGCCTTACGTACCGAAGGGCGGGCCGTCTCATACGCGCCCGCCCTCCTGATTCATCGACCGGATTGTCCCCGACGCCTTTACCGGATCGCATGTGCCGCCGGCTTGGCGTCGTCCTTCAGCTCCGTCAGCATGACTTCCGTCGTCAGCAGAAGCCCCGCCACGCTCGCCGCGTTCTCCAGCGCCACGCGCGACACCTTCGCCGGATCCACCACCCCCGCCTTCAGCAGGTCGGTGAACTCGCCCCTCCGCGCGTCGTACCCGTAAGACCCGGATTTCTCGAGAACCTGCTCGATGATCACCTCGCCGTCCTCGCCGCAGTTCTCGACGATCGTCCGCGTCGGAATACGCAACGCGTGCGCGACGATCTCCACGCCGGTCTTCTCGTCGCCGCGGGCCTTCCCACGCACCGCGTCCACCGCCGCAATCGCCCGCAGAAACGCCACCCCGCCGCCCGGCACAATGCCCTCCTCCGACGCCGCCTTCGTCGCGTGAAACGCGTCGTCCAGCAGATCCTTCCGCTCCTTGACCTCGATCTCCGTCGCCCCGCCGGCGCGGATCACCGCCACGCCGCCCGTCAGCTTCGCCAGCCGCTCCTGAAGCTTCTCGCGGTCGTAGTCGCTCGTCGTCGCCTCGATCTGCTTGCGGATCTGCTCCGTCCGGGCCTTGATGTCGCTCTTCTTCCCGGCGCCCTGGATGATCGTCGTGTTGTCCTTGTCGATCACGACGCGCTTCGCCGTGCCCATCTGCGACAGGGTGATGTTCTCCAGCTTGACGCCGAGATCCTCGCTGATGAGCTGACCGCCGGTCAGCACCGCAATGTCCCCCAGCATCGCCTTGCGCCGGTCGCCGAAACCCGGCGCCTTCACCGCACAGGCCTTCAGAATCCCGCGCAGCTTGTTCACCACCAGCGTCGCCAACGCCTCGCCGTCCACGTCCTCCGCGATGATCAGCAGCGGACGCCCCCCGGACAGAACGCCCTCCAGCAACGGCACGAACTCACGCAGACTCGAAATCTTCTTCTCGTAGATGAGGATATACGGATCCTCAAGCACGCACTCCAACGAACCCGGATCCGTCATGAAGTAGGGCGAGATGTAGCCCTTGTCGAACTGCATCCCCTCCACCACTTCCAGCTCATTCTCGAGGCTCTTACCCTCCTCGATCTCCACCACACCGTCGTTCCCGACCTTCGCCAGCGCCTCCGCGAGGAGCTTGCCGATACCCTCGTCCCCGTTGGCGGAGATCGTCGCCACCTTCGCGAGGTCGTCATTGCCCTTGACCTTCACGGACTGCTTCGCGATCGACTCCACCGCCGCCGCCACCGCCATGTCGATCCCGCGCTTCAGCGCCATCGGGTTCGCTCCAGCCGTCACGTGCTTGAGACCCTCCCGGTAGATCGCCTCCGCCAGCACCGTCGCCGTCGTCGTCCCGTCGCCCACCACGTCGCTCGTCTTCGACGCGACCTGGTTGATCATCTTCGCGCCCATGTTCTGGAAGTTGTCCGGAAGCTCAACCTCCTTCGCCACGGTCACCCCGTCCTTCGTCACCCGCGGCGATCCGTAAGACTTCTGAAGCAGCACGTTGCGCCCCGTCGGACCCATCGTGATCTTCACCGCCGCCGCCAGCTTCGAAACGCCCTCCAGAATCTGCTGCCGGGCGTCCTGAGAAAACATCATTTGTTTTGGCATACCGTCTTCCTGTCGCCTGTTGCCTGCCGCCTACTCGACGATCCCCAACACGTCGGACTCTCGCAGAACCACGTAGTCCTCGCCCCCGATCGTGATCTCCGTCCCGCTGTACTTGCCGTAAAGCACGCTCATCCCCACCCGGACCGTCATCTCCCCGCGATCGCCGCTGTCCAGCAGCTTTCCCGGACCCGCCGCCACCACCGTCCCTCGCTGCGGCTTCTCCCGCGCCGTGTCCGGAAGCACGATCCCGCCCGCCGTCGTCTCCTCGGCCTCGTGAGGCTCGATCAGAAGCCGGTCATCCAGCGGCCGGAACTTCACACTCGTCTTGCTCTTCCCCTTCGTCGCTGTCGCTGTCGCTGTCGCCATGTCTGTTCAGAACCTCCTGTTGGCTGCACCCGGATTCTCGGTTTTTTGTTTCCAGAAAAGACGCGCCGGTTACCCCATCACCGCGCCGCCATCGTCATTCGCATTTCTTACATCATGTCCATGTCGTCGTCGTGACCGTGCCCTTCGTGATCGTCGCCCTTCTTGTCGCCCGGCTTCTCCGCCACGCAGCAGTCCGTGCTCAGCAGGATCCGCGCCACGCTCGCCGCGTTCTCCAGCGCCGTCCGCACCACCTTCGTCGGGTCGATCACGCCGTCCTTGAGGAGGTCGGTGTACTCGCCCGTGTCGGCATTCAGACCGAACGACCCGCCCTTCTGAAGCACCTTGTGAACCACCACGCCCGGCTCCAGCCCGGCGTTGATCGCAATCTGCCGCAACGGCGCCCGCAGCGACTCGCGGATGATCTGCACCCCCGTCATCTCGTCGTCGATCTTCAGCTTCAACCCGTCCAGCGCCGACTCGCTGCGCAGCAGCGCCACGCCGCCGCCCGGGACGATCCCCTCCTCCAGCGCCGCCCGCGTCGCATGAAGCGCGTCCTCGAGACGCGCTTTCTTTTCCTTCATCTCCGACTCCGTCGCCGCGCCTACGCGCACCACCGCGACGCCCCCCGCCAGCTTCGCCAGCCGCTCCTGCAGCTTCTCACGGTCGTAATCCGACGTCGTTTTCGAAATCTCCGCCTGAATCTGGCTGATACGCCCCTTGATCTTCGACGTGTCCCCCGCTCCCTCGATGATCGTCGTGTCCTTCGCGTCCACGTGGATCCGCTTCGCCTGGCCCAGGTCGCTGATCGGCAGGTTCTCCAGGTCCACCCCGAGATCCTTCATGATCGCCTTGCCGCCCGTCAGGATCGCGATGTCCTCAAGCATCGCCTTGCGACGGTCGCCGTATCCCGGCGCCTTGACCGCGCACACCTGAAGAATGCCTCGCAGCTTGTTCACCACCAGCGTCGCCAGCGCGTCCCCGTCCACGTCCTCCGCAATGATCAGCAGCGGACGCTTCGCCTTCGATACCTTTTCCAGCAGCGGAACCAGCTTCTGCACACTGCTGATCTTGTCCTCGTGGATCAGGACGAACGCCTTCTCGAAGACGCACTCCATCCCGTCCTGGTCGGTCACGAAGTGCGGCGACAGGAAGCCCCGGTCGAACTGCATGCCCTCCACCACGTCGAACGTCGTCTCCGACGACTTCCCCTCCTCGATCGTGATCACGCCGTCCTTGCCCACCTTGTCGAAGCAGTTTGCCAGAATCTCGCCGATCGCCCGGTCGTTGTTCGCCGAGATCGACGCGACGTTGATGATGTCCTCCCGCCGGTTCACCTTCACCGGCGTGGAGAGTGTCTTGAGATGTTCGGAGACCTTGCGGACGGCCGCCTCGATCCCTCGGTTCAGCGCGTTCGCGTCCGCCCCCGCCGCGATGTTCTTCAGCCCTGCCCGGTAGATCGCCTCGGCGAGGACCGTCGCTGTCGTCGTCCCGTCGCCCGCCACCTCGCTTGTCTTGCTCGCCGCCTCCTTCAGAAGCTGCGCGCCCATGTTCTCATACTTGTCCTTCAGATCGACCTCTTCCGCGACCGTCACCCCGTCCTTCGTCACCGTCGGGCTGCCCCAGCCCTTGTCGATCACCGCATTCCGACCGCGGGGCCCCAGCGTCGCCTTCACCGCGTTCGCCAACTTCTCCACGCCCCGAAACAAAGACTGCCTCGCGTCCTGATCGAACGCCAATTGTTTTACCGCCATCGTAGACTGCTCCTGCCAGGATTTCAGAAAAGGGCGGGCGGTTGCTCCGCCCGCCAGATTGTGCTTGTCAGTCGACCTCGGAAGACTCCGCCTGCGTAGGTCCGAACCTTCTCCCCTCAGCCCCTCAGCAACCCTGATGCCACCCGAAAATCATCCCGATTAAATCGTAACATCTTATAATAAATAATGTTACATGGCCTACGCCTGCCGCGACCGTCATGACGCATTGCCACGTTGTCAGAACGCTCTTCCGAACCGTGTCCGGCGTTGACAAATTGTCACGCCCGGACACGAATCCGTCAGCGGTGAAAATCCAGGAACCGCCTTAATCCTTCCGAACCGTGGCACTGGGTGCAGAGGTTCGGCGCGACGAACGACCGCAGCATCGGTTTCGCGCCCGACAACAGCCGCCCGGACGGGTCAGCGACCAGCAGCGGACCCGCCTCCTCTGCGGTCAACCCACCGTGAGGCAGGTGGCAGGTCACGCACGTCATCTCCCCTCGGGATGAGAGTTGCCCCTGCGCATCCCTCAGCGGCATGTACGCCGGGTGATCCGCCGCGACCGTATTCGTCATCAGCAGCCTCGGGTGCCCCGCTCGACGCGCGGCCTTGGCGGTCCCTCCCGGCTTGTGACAACCGGTGCAGGTCTCCCCGGCCGCCAGATCGCCCCTTCCGTGTCCAGCCTCCCCTCTCGGTCCGACCCACATCCTCTCCCCGACGATCGCCTCCGGGGGATGAACCGCATGACACGGTCCGCAGGTCGTCTCCGGGGCGTCCTTCGCCAACGCGCGTCCGTGAGCACTGAACGTCAGGCCTTGCGTGTGCGGATGACAGCGCAGGCACAAGGTCGTCGAGTCGCCGCCCGAACTCGTGCGGAGCATCGCCGAAGCCCCGGACGCGCCGGCGTGAGGGTCATGACACGTCGCGCACGTCACGCCCCCCCTCGGATCACGAAGCCCACTTTCGCAGAAAAGCGGTAGCTCGGACGTCATCATCGCTGACGAGGGCATCCCAGCCCCACCCGCCAACGACGAAACGCCGGTCGGATGCGCGGAACGCGGGGCGACAGACGCCGCCCCCAGCCCGCCCGCGCGGTGACACTCCAGGCACAACCCTTCCGCATCCTTCGGAACGCTCGCCGTCGCCGCCCACAACACCGGCGACGCTCCGCCGTGAACCGCGTGACAGAGCCCGCAGGCGCCGGTGATCTCTGCTGATTGCCCCCGACCGCCAACGAGATGCGGATCGTCCCGGAAATCGTGCCGCCCCCCCAGCATTCCCGCCTGATCCGCGTGACACGCCGCGCAAAGCACGTCCGCTTCAGCCCGCAGATAAGCCGCATGCGTCGCATCGTGCGGGTCGTGACAGTGAGTACATCGCATCTGCGCAGCCTCGGCTTGATCCTCCTCAACCTCGGCGGCACGTTCTCTCCCGTCGCCAGCACCCCCTGCCGGATGCCGCGCAAGCGCCGAAAGCAGGCCCGCGAGCCGATCGACGGGCATCGCTCGCGGATGCCGCAATTCTTCCGGAACCTTCGCGCATCCGCCGGTCCGGTGACAGGTCAGACACGCCTCGTCCGCGTCTCGCGTCGGCGGCGCCTGCTTCGCGGGATCAGCAGGCCCACCGGACAACCTTGCGGGAGCGTGAACGCCGTGGCACGCGGCGCACGGTCCGGAGGCTTCCGCGGTCAACCCCGCCGCGTTCGTCTCCTCCGGTGCACTGCTCCGCAGATCGTGCGCCGTGCCGATCACCGCCCGCTGCGACGGGTGACACGTGAGACAGAACGCTCCGTCTTCGGGCGGCTGAATCAGGAGATGATCCTTCGACGGCGCGTGATGCATCTTATGACACGACAGACACCCCAGCTCGCCCGCCCAGCGCGGCCGCACGCCCGCTCCGAGCAGCGTCTCACGCTGTCCGTCGTCCAGTTCGCCCGAAAGCGGATGCCCCGCCGCCGCCTCCGCCGCATGTTGCGAGGTGACGTCCGCATGACACTCAATGCACAGCGCTTCCGCCGTCGCTGTCTCGATCATCAGCGCGGTCTGGGCGGACCCGTGCGGCGTGTGACACGTCAGACAGGCGCCTGCCGCCCCGTCCGCCGGCGCCTTCGCGCCTGCGGCCCGCAGCACGTGGGAAAGCGGATCCTCGAACCCCCCGACCGGATGCATCCCGGCGACAGCGCCGCCCGCCAGATCCGCGTGACATCCCAGACAAAGCTCCCCCGCATCCGATTTCACCCGCAGGAACACGGCGTCTTTCAGCGCGTTCCCCGACCCGCCGCGGGTATGCGCGCTGTGACACGTCCGGCAGACGATCTGCCCGTCCGCCAGCGGCAGCCCCGCCGGAACCGTCATGCCCGCGGGCGGTGTCATGCCCGTCCCGTGCCCGTGCTCCACCCAGACCCGCCTCCGCGAGTCTGCCACGGACCCGTCATGACAGGAAAGACAATTCTCCTCGCGGCTCACCAGCGGATGCGACGACGGATTCTCCGGAACCGCGATCAACTCGGTCCTTTTTCCGTCCACCAGCGGCGTCGTCCACTCCAGGTGGCACACCGTGCATCCCTGTGGTTGACGCCCTACCGTCGGCGCCACCGTCTCCGAAACCGCAGTCGCCGCCTCACGCTCAACAAGCTCGAACGACCGCACCCGGTCGCCGCGAACCTCCACAACGTACAACTGCCCCTGACCGTCGAACGCCAGCCCTGAAGGTTCCTCAAAACGCAGCGGAATACCGTCCTCTCCGCGCAGGACGTCGATGTACCTTCCGTCGCTCGTGAACACCGAGATTACGCCCAGCCGCCCGTCCGAAACCCACGTCCGCCCCGCCGCGTCGGACGCCACACCCTTCGGACGGTACAACTGCCCCGGCATCACCCCGAACGAGCCGATCTCCGGCAGCGCCGCGCCATCCTCCTGTCGAACCCCGATCCGACCGTTGATAACGTCGGAAACCAGAATGCGTCCGCCGCGATCCGCCGCGATCAGGTAGGGATAGTTGAACTGCCCTCGCCCGACGCCGGGGCCACCCAGCACCGTCTGAGTCCCCCCGGCCAGGTCTACCCGTAACAGACGGTGAAGATGATTGTCCGCGACATAAAGACGCCGCTCGTCAAGGCTCAACACGACATCGGTGATGTCCGCTCCGCTCTCCCCGATCGGGATCACCCGCGTCAGTTCGCCCCGCACGGTTCCCGACAATACGCGCGAGCTTCCCGTGTCCGCCACCCAGATCTGATCCGCCCGGCCTGCCGCGACGCCCAGCGGCCGGCTGAAGTCCACGTGCCCGAAACCGCGCAACTCCCGTCGCCCGCCCCCGTCGAACTCAAAGATCATCAGGCGATCATGCACGCCGTCCGCGACGACGACCGTCCCGTCCGACAGCACCGCCACGTCCGAGGGCATCAACATTCCGTCGTCGGCAGGCCCCTCGAACGTCCGCGCTTCCCGCGCCAGAAACTGCACACGCCGGGACTGAGCGTCGCCCGGCTCCGGCGTCCTGAGCGACGCACCCTCACTCGATCGCGCCGCCGGCCCGCCCGAGCGCGCCGCCGCGACCGCTCCGGCGAGCGCCCCGACCGAAATCACAACGATCAACGCCGCCGCCGCGCCGCGCGCCGCCGCTGTGCCGCGCGCCCGCGCGGATCGGTCCGGATCGTTCATCTTGAATTGCTTGTCAGGATGCATGACGCGATGCCCGGACCGCGCGCGGCCCGGACTCCCGTCATTGTGCGGCGCTCTTGA
Source organism: Planctomycetota bacterium (assembly GCA_016860685.1). Lineage (GTDB taxonomy): Bacteria > Planctomycetota > Phycisphaerae > UBA1845 > UBA1845 > JABWBH01. Next base: position 12,145 of record BOJX01000028.1, on the reverse strand, counting down.
GGCTCTCACAACTCCACGCCGCCCCGTCCAGCCCCTCCGACATGGCCCGCCGCTGACGGTCCACCATCTCCCGGTAAGGCCCGCCTCGCGCCATCAGGACGTCGTGCGATCCGGTCTCCACGATGCGCCCCTGATTCATCACCACGATCAGGTCCGCGTGCGTCACCGTGCTCAACCGGTGCGCGATCACAAACGTCGTCCGCCCGCGCAGCAATTCCCTCAACGAGGACTGGATCAGTTGCTCGCTCTCGGTGTCGAGGTTGCTTGTCGCCTCGTCGAGCACAAGAATCTGCGGATCCGCCAGCAGCGCCCGCGCGATGCTCACCCGCTGCCGCTGCCCCCCGGACAGCTTCACGCCCCGCTCCCCGATCAGCGTCTCATACCCTTCCGGCAGCGCCGCGATGAAATCATGCGCGTTCGCCCGGCGAGCCGCCGCGATTACCTCCTCGTCCGTCGCCCCCCGCCGCCCGTAAGTCAGGTTGTCGCGCACCGTCCCGTCAAAAAGAAACACCTCCTGCTGCACGACTCCGACCAGTCCGCGGTACTCCCGCAACCGCATCCGCCGGATGTCCACCCCGTTCAACCGCAACGCCCCGCCCGTCGGATCATGAAACCGCGCCACCAGGTCCGTCACCGTCGTCTTCCCCGCTCCGCTCGGACCCACCAGCGCCACCGTCATCCCCCCGCGCACCGTCAGGTCGAACCCGTGCACGACCGGATGTCCCTCACGGTACGCGAAGCTCACGTGGTCAAACCGGAACTCTTCCACCCGCCCCGGCGCAGGCAGCGCGTCCGCAGGGTCCGGCTTCTCCGGCGCGAGATCGAGAATCTCGAACACCCGCTCCATCGCCGCCAGCGCGCTTTGCGTCTCGTTCCACGAATTCACGATCTGTGACACCGGCGTCAGCAGCATGAACGCGTACATCTGGAACGCGAAGATGTCCCCCACCGTCGCCTGCTCCCGGATCACCAGGTATCCCCCGAAGCACACGATCAGCAGCGTCGTCGCCGGAATCAGCAGCCCCCACCCGCTCGTCACCACCAGTTGCAGCAGGTTCGCATAAAGACGCTTCCGGATGATCGTGTGATGCCCGACCGCGTGATCGTGCTCCTCGTGCGCCTCCCGCTGAAACGACCGCACGACCCGGATCCCCCCGAACGTCTCCGTGATCCGCCCGTCCACCTCCGCCCGGTCATCCCGGATCGACCGGTACACCGGACGCACCTTCCGCACCCACATCACGTTGATCAGCACCACCGGCGGGATCAGCAGCACCGACACCAGCGCCATCTTCCAGCTCAGGAACACCAGCACGCCGATCGTCAGGATCACCCGGATAATCGCTACGCCCGGCGTAATGATCGCAAGCTGAACCAGACCCGTCAGGCTGTCCACGTCCCCCGAAAGACGCGACACGATCCCCCCGCTCTTCATCTCCGACAACGCCGCCAGCGGCAGACGCAGCAACCGGTCAAAAAGCCGCTCCCGCAGCTTGAAGATCACCTTCGAGTTCAGCACCGACATCCGCACCGATCGCCACGCATCCAGCCCCTGCGCCGCCACCAGCAGCGCGGCCGTCGCCAGTCCCGCCTGAAACAACCGGGAAAGTCGCGCGTCCGAGGTCAAATCTTCCGCCAGCAGAATGTCATCGATGAGGATCTTCGTCACCATCGGAAGGACCATGTTCAGCCCCGCCGACGCCAGCGCCAGCACGAACACCAGCGCCAACGATCCGAAATGCGGCGAAAGCCACGTCCGGTACTGTCGAAGGTGACGCTTCAGGTCGCGCCCGTGGGGCTTTTCATCATTGTCCCTGCGAAAGGAAGGCGGCGCGCCGGGCGAGGCGCTCGATGCACCCTCCACGCCGCGTGACGCGGCGGGCGACGAAACACCGCGACGGAACGCGCGATAACGAAGCTTGGACGACGGTGAGGGTTTCATCCGCAGATTGCATCGAGTGAAGCCACCCCGCGACTTTACCCGCCGCCCGCGCCTGATCCAACCCGGCTCCACCTTCGCTCGCGCAACCCGGGGCTGACCGCTCTGCGCGGTTTCAGTCGCACGTCGCCTGCGCCCGCGTCTCACACTCCAGCAGCGTCACCAGGTGCTCGCCGGGCGCGACGTCGTTGAACTTCGCCTTGCCCCGGCCGCGGTTGTTGAGCGTCGTGGGACAGTCCGTCAAGGCGTCGTCGTCAAGACGCAAAGTCAGCGTCGCGCCGGGAACGCCGCGGGTCACCTTCACTTTGAGTTTGCCCCGTCGGCAGCTTCCGGAAACGGTCTCGCGCTCGCTGCACGGCGTCGCATCCGACGCTTCGACGCGACCATCATAATTGACGTCATACACGCTGAAGTTCGGACCGAAGTCGATGACCGTCACGCGATCGTTCACGCGACCGTCCCCGTCATATTCCGGGTCGCCGTCATGCTCGACGACGAATCGCGCGATAGCGTCCTTGTCGGCTTCGTTCGCCGCGCCGTTCCCGTCCACGTCACGCGGAAGCGGGTTCGGCGCAATATCCGTCCAGACAAACCACGGATCGCCGGAACTCCGCTCCAGGTAGCTGGTCGCGGTGAGCGCCGTGACCTCCCATGTCGCCGGCGTCATCGCCTCTTCCACCGTTTTGAACTCCCACCCCGCGATGATCGGGAAGTCCGGATCGCTTCGCCACCACGAAGGCGCGTTGCGCGTGCTGAAGATCAGATCATCGACCGCTTCCGCGAGACTGTTCTGATTGCACGCGTCGCCGTCGAGGGGTTCAACCTCCGAATCCCCCGCCATCGCCGCCGCTCCCTCATTCGTCAGCGGATAAACGAGCGAAACCGTCGTCCGGTCCGTCGACGCATCATGATCAAACTGCACCTGCACGCGTGGCAGGTAGCGCCCCTGCCCCCCCTCGCAGCAGCAGGCGTAGCTGAACGCCTCGAATCCGTGCGCCCGATGAAACACGCGCCCGGTCAGAATCCACGCCTCCCCCCGCTGAAAAAACGGGTTGGCGTTGCCCCGCTTGATCCGGATGTCCTCCCACGCCCGGCCGTTGAACGCCAGATGAAACTCCTCTCCGCTGCATTCCACGTAAGGCGGCGTCGACAGATCCCCGTCGAACGCCGTCGCATCCAGCGCCACGCGCCGCGCCAACCGCTTCCCGGACGGCAGTCCGCCCCAGCGCCCCGCGTTCCCCTGATACCGAAGCTCGGGGAACGCCAGTTCTCCCCCCGTGTGGATGTCCGCATCCACATCCACCTCGACATAGCCGAACACCGGAGACGCCCCGTACCGGAACGGGTCGAAAAACTCGTCTTCCCCCATCGTGCCCGGCGGGTTCACCAGCCCGGCGAACACCAGGTTCAACCGCATGAACAACCCCGCATCCCACCACCTACCCTCGAAGAGATCCGCACGTGCATCCGAGGGCGCCCACACCCCGACCTGGTAGGACAGAAGATCCGCCGGTGGGTGCAGGTTCGTGTCAACCAGTCCGTCAGCCCCGGCGTCCGTGCGTCGGACCTGCACATCCCCGGCGGCGTCTTCCCACGTCCGCACGGTCTGGCCGATCGCCGGCGCCCGCACAAGAACCATCACGACCCCGGCCGTGATCCACCTGCGCGGATCGACGGCGTTACGAGAGAAATACTTGACGTCTGACGCCCTTCTCACGTTTGTCGCTCCTGACCCCCTGTCTCGCCTGATTGTACCCCCCCTCGCACGCCGCCCGCCCGGTAAAAAGCGGAAAGGGCCGACCCGCAAGCGGATCAGCCCCCCCGGAGGATGGGACTCGCGCCTTCGCTTGGCCCCCTTTAGCACTCGACGTCGGCACTTTGCCCACACTCAAGGTAGCTGACCGTGTGCGCGCCGTCCGCAACGCCTTTCCACTTCGCCTTGGCCTTGCCGTCGTCATCCACGGTTACGCTGATGTTCGTGCTCTCATCTCCGTCAAGCTGAAACGTCGCCGTGTCCCCGGCCGTTCCGCCCGTCAGCTTGACTTTCACCTTCCCGTTGCGGCATTTCGCCGAGATCGCCTCATTGCCCGAGCAATCCGCGAAGGCATACCCCGCGCTCAACGCCAACGCCGCAAGCAGTCCAACCAGCTTCCTCATAATTTTTCCTCCTGACGTTTACGTATTCCGCTCGCTCCGAAATCAACACTGATTCGTCTCGCGCGATCAATAAAAACCACCTCAACCGCCGACGCCCGCACACCCGACGGGCTCCGTCGAGTCGCACCGGCCCGCGAGCGCAAACGCCACGTTTCGACCAGCGTGCCGGACATACACATACCGGGTCGCTGATCGAACCCTGCCCTCGACCGGCGGCCCGTCTCTCCCTTGAATAATCTCAACCGGCTGACAGCGCATGCCGACCACCCGCCGTCCTCATCCGCAGAGTGGGCACGCGACGTGCCGCCGGTGATCCGCGCGAAGAACAATGCGCAACCTTATGTATTAAATAAGCTTAAGATGTGCAGGCGTTGGACCGCCGGCCAGAAGATTCGTCAAATGCGGCGGCCGGTGGCCAGGGCGGCTTGGATTTCAACCGGAGAATAAAACCCGCGAATTCAACCTGACTTGGTGTTCACCGCGATCACCCGGCGATTTAAGGTCCGTCCGGATTACGCACAAGGATCCCAAGTTTTTCAATCCGGTGGCGCAAACCGCCCCGGGTCACTCCCAGCACGCGGGCCGCCTCGCTGACGCTCCCTCGACAGTGACGCAGCGCCGCCTCAATCACGCGACGCTGCGCGTCATCCAGCGTGATCGCCCCCGAGGCGAAGTCCAGTTCCAGTTTGACCGGTCCGAAAGCCCGGCCTGCGTTCGCCCCGCCTCCCGCAGGAAGTCCCAGCGTCGCCGCCGTCCACTCCCGATCGTCCGACAGCAGCAGACTTCGTTGAAGCACATGCGCCAGCTCCCGCACATTGCCCGGCCAGGCGTAACCGCCGATCGCCGAAAGCGCGGAAGCCGTCAGCATTGGCGCGGGCTTGTGAAACTTGCGCGCCGCTCGTTCCAGGAAGAAATCCGCCAGCAGAAACAAGTCCTCCCCGCGCTCACGCAGCGGCGGCAGCTCGATCGGAAACTGCATCAACCGGTAATAAAGGTCGGCGCGGAACCGTCCCTGCTCCACCCGCGCCTTCAGATCCGCGTTCGTCGCCGCGATCACCCGCGCGGATACGACTCGTTCACGCGTCGAACCCAGCCGGCGGAAACGTCCGCTCTCGATCACCACCAGCAGCTTCGCCTGCACCGCCGCCGGCAGGTCGCCGATCTCGTCCAGGAAAAGCGTCCCCTCATGCGCGATCTCGACCAGCCCCTTCTTCGCGTCCCGCGCGTCCGTGAACGTGCCGCGCTCGTGTCCGAACAACTCGGACTCGAACAGCGCATCCGGAATCGTCGTCGAATTGACGTGGACGAAGGGACCGTCCGCCTTCGGTCCCCGCGCGTGAAGGTGACGCGCCAGAAGTTCCTTCCCCGTTCCGGTCTCGCCGAGCATCAGCGCCACCGTCAGTCCCGCCGACGGATCCGCGGGGATCGTCGCCACCCGTTCCGCAGCCTCGATTGCCGCGCGCAGCTTCGTGCATGTCCCGATCAGTTGCGCCCCGCCGACGTCCAGGCGCTGCGCCTCCCGGTACGCCTCGAGCTGGCGGCGCATCCGCCCGTGCTCGAGGCACCTTCCCACCGTCAGCGCCACCTCCTCCATCGCCAGCGGTTTCTGAAGAAAATCCACCGCCCCGCTCTTCATCGCCTCCACCGCCCGCGCCACCGTTCCGTAAGCCGTGATCACGATGACCGGCGACTCAATTCCGGCCTCGCGCAACCGCCCGATCAGGTCGATCCCGGCCCCGTCCGGCAGTTGAAGATCGACCAGCGCCGCGTCCGGGTGACGCTGTTGCGCCGCTTCCCAGCCGTGACCGAGCGAGTGCGCCACGCGGCATTGATGTCCCGCGCGTTGCAGGGCGAGCTGCAGCGCGTACGCCACGTTCTCTTCGTCGTCCACGATCAGGATGTCCGGCATTCAACCCTCCCGCGATAACCCGCCCGCCGCTCATCCGACGCCCGCCTTCCGGCGGACCGCGCATCCCAAGTCCGTCACGCGGACGCACCCGATGTCGCGTGCCGGGGCAACGTCGCCACGATCCTGCTCCCCGCGCCCGCCGAGGTCACGACGCCGACCTCCCCCCCGTGCAGTCGCACGATCTGTCGCGCCATCGCCAGCCCCAACCCGTATCCGTCCGCTTTCGTCGTGAAATACGGCTGAAACACCGCTTCCCGCAGCGCCTCCGGAATGCCCGGACCGTCGTCCGCGACCTCCAGCTCCCAGCGCTTCGCCTCGCGCCCGCGCCGCGCCGTCGCCCGCACCCGGCCGCCCGCGCCGGACGCCTGAATTGCGTTCGTCAGCAACGCCACCAGCGCCTGCTCCATCTGCACCGAGTCCATCACCACCGAGTCCAGTTCCGGCTCCACGCACACTTCCAGCGTCGCACCGCGCTTCAGCGCCATCGGCGAGAGCACCTCCGCCACGTTGCGCAGCCAAGGCTCCAGCGCCACCGGACCCGGGTGGATCGTCCCGGGCGACGTTGCATGATGCAGCTCGCGCAGCCAGCGCTCGAAGCGATCCACCGTCCCGAGGATCCGCTGCTGAAGATCGCGCGTCTGTGCGTCGTCCGCGTGGCGGTGGATCGTCTCTTCCGCCAGCCCCCGCAGCCCCTGAAGCGGATTGCGGATGTTGTGCGCGACCCGCATCAGCATCTCGGCCGCCCCCGCCAGGCGCTCCTGCTCGGCCAGCCGCGCCTGCATCGCCGTGATCATCCCGCACATCTGGTTGATTTCGTCCGCGAGCCGCCCCAGTTCGTCACGGGAGCGCACCGCGATCCGCCCGCTGAAGTCTCCTCCGGCGATCCGTCGCGTCGCGTCCCGCAGTTCGAGGATCGGCCGCTGGATCCACCGGTGAACCAGCACCAGCCCCGCCACGCACAACGCCGCCGCCGCCACGCCGTTGATGACCAGCAGCAACACGACGCGCTGTTGCGTCCGACCGGCTGCGGTCACCTGCTCCCCGCCCTCATCCCCCAGCCGCCGAAGCAGCGCCGCCAGCGCCCGATCGAGACCCACCACCCGACCCGCCGCATCCGGTTCACCTCCCACCAACCCCTCCCCGAGGATCGGCGTCGCCGCACGCGCAACCTCGGACCACGCCGCGGTCAACGAACCTTCCTGCAACCGCGACGCCAGCCGCGCGCTGCGTTCCCTCCACGATCGCGCCAGCCCCTCTCGCGCCGCAGCGCCGTCCGCTCCCGAACCCACCTCCTCGTACGCCCGCGCCAGCGTGCGCAACGTCTCGACCTCGTCGCGCAGCGCCACCACCGCATGCGCACGTTCCAGCGCCGCGTCGAAATACACGACAATGCACGTCAGCGCCACGACCAGCGTCACCGCGATCGCCGCGACGTACACCAGTGCCAGAAGACCGAACTTGTGGCGCAGAAGCATGTTCCACCGCCGGATCTGCGTCCGTCTCCACCGCCCCACCCCACCGCATGACCGTGCCGCACCCGCCGGCCCTTGACGTTGCGCGGCGAGGTCAGGGGGCAGGAAGCGTGCTTATTCCGCCCTGCTCCGAAGGTCTTGAAACCGTGGGTTACTCCGCCGGGGGCTGATACGACCAGTCCCACCCCGGCTCCCGCTCCGGGTTCCGTGACGACAGCACATATCCGCCGACGAACGCGCTCGTCAGCTTCCCTCCGTGGCGCATCGACGGAAACCAGAACTGCCCGCTCCCGTAGCGCCCCGCGTCTCCCGCGGGCGGCGCGGAGTAATACGGCACGACCGTCTTCTTCACCGCTTCCGCACCGTCCGCGTCGAACGCCAGCGGAACCGCCGGATACTCAAGAATCCGCGCCCCCAGCAGGGCCTCCTGAAGCACCCAGCGGTCTTCGATCCGCACGCTGATCCGGTCCAGCCGCGCGTTGAACGCCACGCTGACGTGCTCCGGAGGCGCGACCGCGTAATCCCGACACGGCAGGTTCGCGACACGACGCAGGTCGGCCGGCCCCTCGGGGCACATCAGAGGCTGAACCTGCGGGTTGATCGGCGCCGAATTCAGATTCGGAAGATCCCAGAACGCATTGATCCGGTAGACCTTCTCCTGAAACGTCTCCAGCCGGAACCTCGCGCCCAGACCGACGGCCTTGTCGCCGTTCAGACCGCTCTCCGGCGCCTCCGCGAACAACGTGAACTCCACCGCCACGTTGCGAAGGTTGTTCTGACACACGAACTGCCGCGCCGAGCGCCGCGCACGCCCCAGCGCCGTCAGCAGGATCGACAGCAGCACGGCGATGATGCTGATCACCACCAGCAGCTCAACGAGGGAGAACCCTCGCCCCATCCGCCTCTTCCTGTCACGACTCGCCGCCAACGCTGCGCTCCGTCCGTCCACCGCAATCGTTTGATGATATGCGGTATTGTATCGACACGGTTCGCCAATCAGGACGATCCGGCGGCGTGAAATCCCGCAAAACGTCGCGCCGGCCTTTAATCGTCCGGGTCTGACGCGGATTCAGACACTCCCGCCGGCGTTCTCGATGCCGCCTTCGCCCGGTCCACCAGCTCGCACGCCAGCGCCAGCGCCGCCGACAGGCTCCCCGGATGCGCGACGTTCTTCCCCGCGATGTCGAACGCCGTCCCGTGATCCACACTCGTCCGCAGAATCGGCACGCCCAGCGTCACGTTGACCGCGGAATGAAACGCCAGCAGCTTCACCGGGATCAGCGCCTGATCGTGATACATCGCCACGATCCCGTGAAACCGCCGACGACGCTCCTCCACGAACAACGTGTCCGGCGGAAAAGGCCCTTCCACGCCCCACCCCGCCGAACGCGCCATCGTCATCGCCGGCTCGATCACACGCAGCTCCTCATCGCCGAAGCGACCGCCCTCGCCGGCATGCGGATTCAGTCCCGCCACCGCGATCCGCGCGTCGTCGATCCCCCACCAGTGCTTCAGCGCCTGCGCCAGGTGTTCGATCGCCCGGAAGACGCATCCGATGTTCAGCACGCCCGGAACCTCGGCGATCCCGATGTGGACCGTCGCCAGCGCCACCCGAAGATCCCCGGCCGCGAACATCATCGTCGGATGCTCCACGCCGAACGCGTCCGCGATTTTCTCCGTGTGCCCCGGTCGCCGGTATCCCGCCAGTTGCCAACTCGTCTTATGAATCGGCCCGGTCACGATCGCGTCCACGCGCCCCGCCCGCGCCGCTTCGATCGCCTCGTCCACAAACCGCAGCGACGCATGACCGCCTTCCGCCGTCGGACGACGCAGCGTCGGATCGAAAAGCGTGTACTCGTCGAAATCCGCGACGACCACGCCGCTCTCGATCGTCGAAACCTGCTCGTGCGGCAACCGGAACCAGAAGGGGTTGATCTCCGCCCGATCCGCGGCGTACGACAGGATCTCATCCAACCCGTAAATGATGAACCGACCCCGCGCCCGCACCGCCGGGTCCGCCAGCGCCTTGACGATCACCTCCGCGCCGATTCCGCACGGATCGCCCATCGTCACGCCGATCACCGGCTTGCGCTCCGCGCCGCCCCCGCAGGAATCGGCTGTCCCCGCCGGCGTCATCGTAAGAACCCCGCGCGTTCGAGAAGCTCCCGCGTCACGCTCGAAACCGCGCCGAGACTCGCCGCCGGCGCCGCCCCCCCGGCTCCCGCCCCGACGGAAGGCTCGCCGGCGCCGGATAACCGGTGAAACAGCGCCCGGATCAGGATGTCGGTCTCGAGGTTCACACGGTCCCCGACACGGCGATCGCCGAGCGTCGTCACCTGCAACGTCGTGGGGATCAGCGCCACGGTGAACGTGTCTCCCGCCGCTTCCGCGATCGTCAGCGATACGCCGTCCACCGCCACCGACCCCTTCGGAATCATGTACGCCATCAAGCCACGCTCCGGCGCAAAACGCAGCCCATGCTCATCCGCCCGGCGGATCACCTCCGCCACCGTTGCGGTCCCGTCCACGTGCCCCTGCACGAAATGTCCGTCCAGACGGTCGCCGACCCGCAACGACCGCTCCAGGTTCACCCACGTTCCCCCCCGCAGATCCCCCAGCGTCGTCCGCCGCAACGTCTCCGGCACCACGTCAAACTCAAGATGCTCCCCGTCGATCCCCGCAACCGTCAGGCACACCCCGCTGACCGCAACGCTCGCCCCCAACGCCGTCCCGGATGCGACTCCCTCCGCCTGAACGCGCAGCCGAACCCCCCCGCCGCCCCCTGTGCGCAGCCCCGTCACGCAACCCTTGCATTCGACAATCCCGCTGAACATCGTCTTCAACGCCTGGCGATGACGAACGCGAATCAGACGTTAACCCCCGCCCCCCGCCCCGCCCCGCCCCGCCCCGCCCCGCCGCCGGACATCTTCTCCGCTCGATCGCTTCCGCGAAAGCGGCTTTCCGCCCCGAATCCGCACCTCCGACGACGCCGAATCCGACCCGAATCCTCCTGAATACTGCCTCACCCAGACCCGTAGGGCGGGCTAGGCCCGCCGCCCGGCTCACGATGCGCGGGCGATCGCCGAAGCGGTCCGGGACGGGCGTTTCCCGAGTTTGAGGTTGCTTTGGCTCGGCAGGAATCCCGGCATAGCCGAAGCGGTCGCACGATCATGCGGGACTTCGCCCACGCCGACGCGCCCCGGGCGCTCCCAGACCGCGGCGGTGGTGAGCCGCAAGCCGCTGACGCCGATGATGACGGTGGACGAGTTTCGCAGGCTACGCGCGAAGACGGGCGAGACAAGGCCTTCCTTCCAGGACGCGGACCTTCGTCGCCTGCACACCTGGGGCGACCTCTTCTACTTCGGAACACTGCCGTCGGAGGAACGCGCGCCGCGTGACCGCGACCTTCCGCCGGGGCAAAGGAGCCTGCGCGAACGCCCGCGGGATTCGGCGCTGATGATGAGGTGGATCGTGGACCCGCGCTGGGTCGCCCGGCCGGTGTACGAGATCGCGTGGAAGTCGACGTCGGTCGAGCATGGCGGGCGGGCGAAGCCCTCGGCCTCAAACCCACCGACGTCTCCCCCGAACCGTGATGGAGGTCGCAACAACCGGCTTCGAGTCGCTTCCGGATTGCGACGACCGTGAAGGGGCGCGTTCGATAGCGGTGGACGGTACGGGGACATGAAAAGCCCGGATCATTTGGAAACGCGGGCGCGCTCTGAAGGCTCCGGGCGAAGTTCACTCCCCCGCCCGACGATCGCGCAGGGCGCGGCTACGGACAGCTCGAACAGCCGGGCGACGCCGTGCCGAGTCCGAAGGTGGCGCTGACGCCGACGTGGGCGATGATCCTGGGTTCCGACTTGTCATCCACGCAGTCGTCGCACGCGACCGACTTGAGCGTCAGCTTCCCGGCGGTGCAGAACGACGCCCCGCACTCCAGCGTCCCGGCGTGGAGCGTCACCGGTCCGGTGGCCGCGACGCAGCCCTCGCCGTATTCGATCATGAACGTCCCGCCGAGCGGCGCGGTGATGTCGATGCACTGCCACGCGCACGCGCCGGTCACCGTGGTCATCACGTGGAACTCCGTGTCGTTCTCCACGACCCAGAAGCCCGCGGAGCTTCCCGTCTTCGGCTCGTCTTTCAGGCGAAGGCAGTCCAGATCCCCGACGACATACGCGCGGTTGTCCAGCGCCACGTGAATCTCGCCGCCGCCGCGCAGCACAACGGTGCAGTTCCGGTCCTGCGGCCAGCCGGAGCACGAGGGGTTGCTCGACTGGAGCGTCAGTTCATCGCCCGTGCCGTCGTTCTCGAGAATCTTCGTGTTCACATAGTCTGTTATATGAATGACGCCTCCCTCGCCCTGAATCGTGTGGTCGCCGTTGATCTTGAGGATGCCGTGCTCATGACCGCTGCGGCCGAGGTAAAGGTCGCCGTGAATCGTCGTCGTCCGGGCATTGCCGTCGCCGAGGATCAGCGTCGCCCCGTCCCACACTTCGACCTTGCCGCGTGTCCCGCCCGAGACGTTGATCGTCAGCTTCCCTGCGCGCCGCGTCTCGCCGTTGTTAAGGCGGGGGAAAACGCCTCCGGAGGGGTTGTGAGGAATGATGGCGTGGTACCCTTCATCGGGAGGTCCGTTGTCCCAGTTATTCGTGTTGGACCAACTTCGGC
>BOJX01000027.1 GCA_016860685.1 Planctomycetota bacterium | reverse complement strand
GGCGCGCTCGGTGACAAACGCGATAAGCCGCACGGGTGCACGAACATACGCCATGACCTCCTGCTTCCTCAGGGTGAAGAACGTGTGATCGGCCTTGTCGTGCCGCTCCTTTCATCGAGGATTTGCGGAATCCCGCAGGCCCGTTCCCGGAAATTCGATTGGCGTTTCGTTGCGTTGATCGCGCCAGCGTTCGACGCGAATTGATAGCGGTGCGACGGTTCGCAACTCGCCGGGTTCAGGATGGGGCATCGTGCCCGCAACCTCTCGCTCGAAAAAGACGGGATGGCGCAAACGTCCGCGCGCAAAAAAAATCCCCGCCGCGTTGAGCGACGGGGATTCGATGGATCGGACTATCAGACCCTACGCAACCGAATTACGGATTCGGTTCCGGCGGGAGTTCGTAGTTGAGCCAGATGAACGGATCGCAGCCCGGACCCTGGAGCACGTCCAGCAACCGCGTGATGTCGTTGCCGTTGCTCAGACCGCTGCGATCGATGTCCGTCTGGTACACCGCGCACTGGCCGATGCCGTTGAGGCAGTCCACCAGGGCCGAGATGTCGAACGTCGTCGCCACGCCGCTCTGATCCACGTCGCCCGGCAGGAAGCCGATGTCCACCAGGCTGCGCTGGATGCCGTTGTAGCCGACCGTCGTCCACTGGCCCGCCGTGATCGGCCGATCCAGATTCAGACGGACGCGGTTGCCGCCCAGGTCATCCACGCTCACCACGTTCGGCGGAGATCCGCCGCCCGTCTCGCTGACCGAGAAGCAATCCGCGGTGATCGTGCTGCTGTCGTCGAACGTGAACTCGAACGAGCTGAGGCCCGTCAGGGTCGCCGGATCGCAGAATTCATGCTCCTCACGAGCGTCGATGCCGCCGTCCGGAATCGTGTCGCTGGAGATCAGGATGCCCGTGCAGCAGACGACGCGCGGGATGCCGATGATCAGCTCCCACGAGTTGAGGGTGCCGATGTCCAGACCCGCGTTGTCGGACACCGTCAGCGTCCAGTCGCCGAACAGGTCGTCACCGTTGAACGCCGAAAGCGGCTGAACCGGCTCGAACGTGCCGATCGTCGGGGTACCGCAAATCACCGGGTCACCGGCGTCATCGAAGATCACATCCATGTTGTCGTTGGACGAGCACTGCCGGTCCCACAGACGCACCGTCGTGAGATTGTGCTCAACGTCGATGATCAGGTCGCCCAGGAACGTGTGCGTGATGACCACGCGGACGTTCACGTCGCCGATCGTGCCGCTGTCGCCGATGTTCTGCGTGTCCGACACGCTCCCGAGGTCCGGAATCGGAAGGTTCACGTCGAACGTGTAGGTCGTGTAATCGTTCTCGCACTCATCGGGAATGCCGTTGTTGTTGCAGTCCGTGCTCGTGCCGTTGTCGATGTCGTCCTCGTCCGGGACGCCGTTGCCGTTGCAGTCCTCGAAGACCTGCTCGCACGCGACGTTCAGACCGAAGTCGCCCGTCGCGCCGCCGAAGCCGCTGACGAGGATCAGGTACACCTCGCCCGCCACCGTGCCGAATTGCACGCGGGAGCTCAGACCGCAGTTCGGATCGTCATCGTTGCCCGCCACGCAGACCGCGCCCTGACAGGGGCCGCGGAAGGCGTGGATCTTCGTGTCGTACGTGGTCGAGCCCGAACAGGTATCCGCCACGACCATCCCGCCGGTTCCGATCACGGCGTACCAGACGCCGGGCGACGTGATGCCCGTGTCCCCGCACGCCGCGAACCCGTTGTCCGTCGTGGCGCCGACCGTAGTGCCCAGCGTGAACGAATTGCATGCCACCGGAATCGCGTTCTCGCAAAGGTCGTTGCTCGGCTGAGCCAGCACCGGGCTGACCAGCATCGCCGCCCCGACGACGGCGACAATGTTCAACGGCAATCTCCTCATTTCCTCAACCTCCTTTTTCAATCCAGTCCGTCCACCATGCGTGTGGCAACGAATCTCCCATCGTCGAGACGACTGATCTTAGCAGCGGCTTCTTCTCTCCCGTCAAGCGGAACGGCGACCCTCGTGTCCGCTTTTCCAATTTCGCCGCAACTATCAGACATTCCCAACGCGACTGGGACCTCCGTTGACGCGGAGCTGGGTGTGAAAAGCTGGTCGCAGATCCGCCTTCCCGCTCCTCCACCTGCGAAGCCTCCGCCAAACCGCCTCCGGACGGAACACGACTTCGCAAGTATCGCCTCATTTGACCAGAACGCCTTGCCGAAGTCAAGCGAGAAATCGAAGCTGAAGAAATAATCTTTTGCGGACTCCCCGCCTCCCCCCTGCTGCCACAATCCCCACCCTCATAACCAGACCAGCGCCTGATACAATCTACTGTCCTATAAATGTTTTCGGCTACGAAACCTCGAAGGAACGCTCTCGTCTCCTCTCGCCCGGGCTTGGACCAGCACAGGGGGAAATGACGCATCCGCTGCGGTCCGGAACCAACATAGACGCTGGGGTTCTGTTAAGATGGGATGATATTGAGGCTTGGGAAGAGGGTGGTTGGCGTTACAGCCCCTCCCCTGCCGACGCTTCCTGAGATGCCGGGGCGACTCGGTCTCCCAATCCGACAGGCGGGTCGTTCGGGGCTGGCGGATCGGAGTCGCTCCCGAACGCAAGCCGGCGTCTGGCCACCGCTACCGCGGCATCGCAGACGTCGCACCCGATCCAACGCCGCCCGAGGCGCTGCGCCGCCGCCAGCGTCGTTCCGCTTCCGCAGAAAAAATCGGCGACAACCGCTCCACGGTGGGTGCTCGTCCGAATCATCAGTTCCAGCAGGCGCAGCGGTTTTTGCGTCGGATATCCCGTGCGTTCCGCCGAAACCGTTGAGAGAAAGGGAATGTCCCAGACATCGGTCAGCGCCGGACCGTCGGCGTGAAAGTAGAGCGGACCGCGTCGCGTGCGTTTGAAGGGTCGCCCGTTCCCGTCGCGCCGAAGCCCCTGGGTCCGGTACTCGCCGTCGCGCACAACGTTGAACACCTGCCGCCCTCGCTGCCGTGCGTAAAGCAGGATCGTGTCGTGCTTCCGCGGGAAATGTCGCCCGGGGCGGCTGCCCGTCCGGTAGCACCAGACGATCTCGTTCAGGAAATTCTCCTCGCCGAAGATGCGATCCAGCTCGACCCGCGCATACGCGGCGACGCGCGGGTCCAGATGCAGGTAGAGACTGCCGTCCGGAGACAGCAGGCGGCGCATCTCGACCAGGCGCGGCTTCAGGAACGCGATCCACCCGGGCGTTCCCCCGGGAAACCCGTCGGAAAATCGCATCGTCGCGCCGTCCGCGCCGCGTCCCACGCGGGCGCGCCCGGATGCAAAAGGAGGATCAGCGTACACAAGCTGGCAACACGCGTCAGGAAGACGGCGCATCAGGTCGAGGTTGTCGCTGAGGTGAACCCGTTCGAGCAGGGCGTCCGCGGTCGTAAGCACGCCCGTCCGCTCCGCAGCGCTGCCGCGCCGCCGCCTCGCCCCGGCGGGACGCGGACCCCCGCCCGGCATCTCCCGCGACCGGCGCTTCATCACGGCTTCCAGAACGACAGCACCTTCTCGACCTCGCCTTTGCTCCCAAGAATCAGCGGCGTCCGCTCGTGCAGCGCCAAGGGCTTTTTCTCCAGCACGCGCCCGGTCCCGTCCGAAGCCGCTCCCCCCGCCTGCTCCGCCAGCATCGCCATCGGATTCGCCTCATACAGCAGGCGCAGCTTGCCCTTCTGATCCTTCTTCGTCGGCGGATACAGGAACACCCCGCCTTTCAGCAGCGTCCGGTGAAAATCCGCCACCAGCGACCCGACGTAGCGCAGGCTGTAGCCCCCGGCCTCGTCGGACTTCGCCCAGTCCAGAAAATCCCGGATGCCCTGCGGGAACGTCGCCCGGTACGCCTCGTTGATGCTGTACGTCTTGCCCTTCGGAGGCATCGTCACGTATTCGCGCGTCAGAACGTACGCACCGATGCTCGGATCCAGCGTGAACATGTGGACGCCCATCCCGGTCGTGTACGTCATCACCACGCTGCTGCCGTAGACGACGTACCCGGCGGCGAGCTGCTGCACGCCCGGCTGAAGCACCTGCGAAAGCACATCCTGCCGGTTGATCTCCTCGCGCACGCGAAGGATCGAAAAGATCGTGCCGATCGACACGTTGACGTCGATGTTGCTCGAACCGTCCAGCGGATCGAAAAGGACGATGTACCGCCCCCTCTCCCCGGCTTCGTGGATCACCCGCGGTTCGTCGTCCTCCTCCGACACCACGATGCCGACGTTGCCGCGATAGCCGAGGCAACGGTGGATCGTCTGGTTGGCGAGTTCGTCGAGTTTCTGAACGACTTCGCCTTGAACGTTCACCTGCCCCGTATCCCCCAGCACGTCCAGCAGCCCCGCCCGCTGCACGTGCGACGCGATGATCTTCGTCGCCAGGGTGATGCCCGAAAGGAGCCAACTGAACTCGCCCGTCGCGTGCGGAAAGTGCCGCTGGTGCTCGAGGATGTGCTGCTGAACCGTAATGATCGGACGGGCGCCACCGCGAACCGTCATGAATCGCCACCTCCGGGCCGGCTCGCCGCGACCCGATACCTGACCGCTCCGCGCCGATTCCCCGCGTCAAGGAACTCGACTGATCCGCAGCCGAGCCCCCCGCCGGACCGCGCCGCCGGTCCGGCGCCGCGCCGGATACCCTTCATGAGGTTACCCCGCGCCGACGGACATGACAATCGCCGACCGTCCGGGCGTCACGGCGCCAACCCCGATGGCGACGGAGCGAAACGCGACGCCCCTTCCGAGTCCCCCTCGCGCCGAAGCGCAACCGTCCTTCACTCTTCACCGTGGGTCCGTCTTGATCGTCGCTTTAATCGTTTCCCCCGCGGTCAGGATGATTTCCGGGTCGAGCAGAATGAGAACGTGGCGACCCTGCACCTCCGCCGTCGCGGCGACTTCGGCAGGCCCGTGCCGAAGCGTTGCCACAACAGATCGAGCGTCCTCCGGGAGTTCCAGCCCGATCGACTTCAACCTCAGGCGGCCGTGATGAAGCGCGACGGTCACGTGCAGCGCCGCGCGCTCGCGATGCTGTTCGAACGTCCCCCACCCTTCCGCGGCGGTGAACGCGGCCTTGAAGTTCTCCGGCGAAAGCTTCGGCGCGAACGCCAGATGCCCCTTCGGACCGTGATAGTCGTACCCCAGCGCCGCCAGGTAGACGCCGAAGCCCGCCATCGCCCGGGCGTAGTGGCTGCTGCACTCGACTTCATTGTAGGGGTTGCGCTTCGACGGGTGATGCCGATCGTGGATCATGCGCACGATCGCCAGGCCTTCGTCGACCAGACCCTCGCGGATCATGTGAGACGCGACCTGATATTCGTACCCCGTCCAGCATTCGTTGAAATACATCGCCGCCCAGGCGTCGCCGCTCTTGCCCGCGGCGCTATCCGCGCCGCCGTGAGGCCAGGTGCACATGAGCAGACCGCCCTCGCCGGGCATCGCGTACCAGCGCCCGCCCTTGAAGACCTTGTCGAACCGCGCGCGATAAGGGCCGATGTCCGGCGTGAAGTTGTATTGGTAGATCGATTTCAGCGCCGCAAGCGACGGCTCCAGCGGGACGATGCGCGGCAGACCCACCTGATGCGCCCACGACTGGCCCAGAAGCTGATCCGTGTGTACGCCGATGCCCGTGCTGTTGGTCTCCGGATGCGCGGGATCGGTGAGGTGGACGAAGTATTCGCCGTTGAAGAGCTTCTCGACGAGCAGCCTGGATCCGGACTCGGCGATCGCCCGGCACTTCGCCGCAAACGCCGCGTCGTTCATCTCCAGCGCCATCGCCTCGCCGGCGCGCACCGCCGCGAGATACAGCGAGGAAATCCACGGAATCTGCCCGTACCACGTCGTGTCGAGCGTGTTGTACTGGGCGTCGTCGAGAATGCCGTCGGCGTCCTTGTCGCGGCCGACGAGAAGTTCGACCGCCTTCTTCACGCGCGGATACACCTTCTTCAAGAACGCATCGTCCGCGGACATCTGGTGCTCGCGGTAGGCGCGGAGGATGCAGCCCGCCTGCCCGTCCACGGCGAGTTCGCGAGAAGCTTCGCCGCGGTAGTCGATCAGACCCGTGTCGTCGTGGAAGCTCGCGCCGAAGTCGATCATCTCGCGCGTGGCGCGTTCGAGTTCGGGGAACATCCGCGCCACGGCCTGCGCATACTGCCAGACATGCGTGCAGGTTCCGGCGCAGCAGTAGGTTCCCTCCCAGCCGTAGAAGCGGCCGTTGTTGAAGCGATAACAGGTGGCCGTGGCCAGCGTAGCGACGGTGGCGAAGGTGCGATCGAGAAACCAATACGGAAGCGTGGAGTCGTACCAGGTCTGGTGCCACAGGCGTGTCGCGGATGTAAGGCGGTCGAAGTGTTCCAGCACGTAGTCCACAACGGCCTGGGCGTCCCTGAACCGCGTTCCGTAATGACGCCGCAGGGACTTGTAATCCGCGAGGAAGCTCAGCGAATCCCACCACAACCCGTCGAAATGCCAGGCGAGGACAAAGGAGAACGTCGTGGATTCCCCCGGCGCAAGGGAGGCGCGACGATGCGCCGCCCCAACGGGCAGCGTGCTCTCGTCGAATGTCTTCGAGTCGCGGTCCGTGATGCTTCGCGTCGTGGCGGCGATCGTGTGCATGAGCGGTCCCGCCTGGGCCCACGCTGCCGCGCCCGTGTCGTCCCTGGATCCGATGACGGCGAGCGCGGCGGTTCCGAAGTCGGGTTGCTGCTCCGGCTCCGCGGCGTCCTTGCGCACCGTGTCGGTGAAGACCATCTCATCGACGCCGACCTGTCCCCATCCTCCGGTCCAACCATCCACAATCTGGAGTTTCGCCCTGCGTCCGGCGAATTCCTTCACGTCGAAGTGCTCGAGGCGCATGCGATTCTTGTTCTCGCCGGTAGCGGTGCGCACGACGGCACCGTCGATCAGCAGGTTCACGCACGTTTGCGCCGGGTGATTCCCGCCGCCGATGCGGAAGCGGATGAAGTCGCGCTCGATGGGGAACTCGCGGCTGGTGAGCGTGCCGATGTGCGTGTCGGCTTTGCCAACGTCTTCGCCGTTGCGCGTCTGATGCGTATTGACGGTGCGTTCGCCCTGGGCATTGAGTTCGCCCATGTACGCGGGGCGCTCCTTGACGATGCAAGGTCCGTCGCCGAACGCGGTTCCCGTGACGACCCAGCCGTCGTACGCGGGCTTCTCGAAGTCCTCAAAGAGAATGTCGGGCCGGGTCGAATCGCCGCTCTCGGACCTGGCGGGCTGGCCGGCGGCGCTGCAAAGGAGCGTGGCGCCGCGCGCGTGCCGGATCGCCGTGTTCGTCCTCGCGACGCCGCCCGACGCACCGCTGCCCAGGCACGCCGGATTCTGCAACCAGCCGCCCAGCGAGAAGCGCACTTCCTCGTGGCTCGTATTCTTCACCGTGTAATTGAGGATCACGCAGGGCAGACCCGAGTCGTCCGCGTTGCCCGGGATGAACGGAGAGAAGGCTTCGAGATCGATCTGGATGGGCAGCGCCGGGTCGCGGTATTCGACGAAGCCGATCGGATACTGCCCCTTGAACTGGATCTGCGGAAATCCGGTCACGTCGAGCGGACGTGTCACAAAGGTGTCACCCACCTTGCACTGCACGGCGAACCCCTGCTCGATCGGCGAACTCGGGCGCGCCGGGTTGGCGTAGTGCGGTCCCTGCGTGCTGCGCCAGTGGTCCGTCGCAGGCAGATTGAAAATGTCCCAGTGCCACAGCTTCCCGTCGCCGCCGAGGTAGAGCTGCCCCGTGCAGATCCCGCCGATCGGCATGCCGATGAAATACAGCTCGCCGTTGGACTGACGGTACACCGCCGGCTCACCACGCTGGCGAAGGGACTGGAGCCACGACGGATGAAGGCGCTTGTCCGCCGGAATCGGAAACGGCGCAAGATCGTCCGCGCTGAACGGCCCGGCGATCACTCCCGCTGTCGCCGCCTGACCCAGCAGCACCCCCGCAAGGCCCGCGCCGGCCACGCCGAGGAACTCACGCCGGTCCGGTACGCCTGCGCCGGGCATCGTCATCGGCGAACTCGGCGCCGCCGGTCCGCATCCGCACGCCGGTCCGCAACAGGACTCCGTCTCGCTCACACTGGAGGAAGCATCGCTCATGACAGACTCCTTCCACTCAAGGATGGACCCGCCGCGCCGGCTTCACTGGGGCGCGGACGGCGCCGCGACCTCCCCCCTCCGGCGTCACGTCAGCCCCGTCGCCGTCTCCACCATCCAGACCAGCGCCCGCATCACGAGGATCAGCGTCGGCGTCATCATCCACCGCATGACCCCCGTGTACATCAGGGCGATGAACACGAGAATCTGAAACGGGCGGATCAGGTCGTAGAACCGCCCGATCGTCTGCGGGAAAAGGTTGCCCGCCACGTGCGACCCGTCCAGCGGAGGGATCGGCAGCAGATTGAAGAACGCCAGCAGCAGGTTGAGCTGCACCGCGATCCCCAGCATCCGCAGCACGGCCGTGATGACTTTCGCCCCCGCCACACCCGACACCTGCGCGTCAAACCCGGGCCAGTCATACCCGCTCACCCTCACGTCCGGCGACAAAAGGCTCAGCCCGCACCCGATCAGCAGATACAGCGACATGCACAGCGCCGCAATCAGCAGGTTCGACAGCGGACCCGCCGCCGAAACGTAAATGTCCGACTTGCGATGAAAGAGCATCCGCGACGGGTTCACCGGGACCGGGCGCGCATACCCGAACGCCGGAAGGCCCGACAGGGCAAGCATCGCCGGAAGCGCCACCGTCCCGAACGGGTCGATGTGCGCCAGCGGGTTCAGCGTCACGCGCCCCAGCGAGCGGGCGTAGTCGTCGCCGTTCCACAACGCCGTGATCGCGTGGGCAGCCTCATGCACC
This sequence comes from Planctomycetota bacterium, assembly GCA_016860685.1. GTDB lineage: Bacteria > Planctomycetota > Phycisphaerae > UBA1845 > UBA1845 > JABWBH01. The sequence goes on along the minus strand of BOJX01000027.1, from coordinate 26,505 downwards.
GACAGCGACAGCAGCACCACGATGATCCCCGCCACGATGCTCGCGTAAAGACTCGTCGAGCCCGGCCCGGCGTCGACGACCGTCGGACCTTGCGACACCCCGGGATCAAGCGATCGCAGACGCACCACGTTCAACGTGGCGACCGTGCAGACGAGCAGGCTCAGCGTCAGCCACGCAACCGTGATCCTGCGCACGCTCCGGACGTGGTTGTACTCCCGCGCGGGGCGGACGCGGTTTCGCGTCGCCGCCAGCACGATCGTCGACGCCAGCGCCGCCGCGTATCCGAAGATCGGCACGAACGCGATCGCCGCCAGGCACAGCGCGATCACGCTGAACCGGTCCATCTTCGGAAACAGAACCGGACCGCGCGGCGCCATCGGACCTGCATCCGCGTCCGCGTCCGTCGCCGCCGGCGGATCCGCCACGGCCTTCCCCAGTCGCCGGGCGAACGCCAGCGCCTCCGGGCCGATCAGGAATCCCACGTCCCGGTTCGGACCCGTCACGCGGATGATGTTCCCCCCGCGCGAGGGTGCGATCGTCACGTCGCTTGCCCATCGCTCCTTCGGAACGCGGAAGTCCTCGTCGTGGCTCGTCAGGCGCAGTTCGCCCTCGTCTGCCTCCAGCGTCCACGGCACCCCGCGCGCATCCCGCCAGTAAAACATCGGAACGGTTTCAGGACCGGATGTCGGCGTGCTCCCCTCGTTGTGCGACTGCGGATTCAAGGACATTCAGGGTTTCTCATCACGAAGTGAAGTCCGAGCCACGCGGCTCGGAGAAGATACATCGGTTCCCCTCAGATCAACGAGGCGACGTTATCACCGCCGAACCGTCCGCTGAAACCGCCCCCGACGCCCGCGGCCTCACCGCTCCCAGGCAGAAACGGTCCGGAACGGCTCTCCGCATTCCGGGCATCGACGTTCCGCAAGCCCGGTCAGATTGTATCCGCACTTGCGGCATAACGGCGCTGACTCAGGACGCGCCGGGCAACCGCGAACAACCACGATCGCGCCGAGAACCGCCGCCCCGACCGTGAAGGCGATCCTACCAAGAAGGACCGGCAGGGACGAGCCGAAGGCGACGAAGTCCGCGGCGACGAACTGAACCGCGATCCCGCTGATGAGACCGATCGTGGCTTCGATGATCAGCCTCGTCGCGTCTCTCTCCTGCTCGGCGTTCCGGAAACCGTCGGGCGGAAAGAGATTGCGCGCCCACACCAGCGCCAGCGACACCATCGTCAGGATGACCGCGATCGTGAGGATCGTAAGCAACTTCGCGCCGCCGCCTCCCGGCAACAACGCCAGGACACCCCCCCAAGCGCGAACCCGGCCGCGACGGCGACCAGCCAGCCGAAGACCAGACACAGCCCCCGCGCGGCCTGCGTGACTTCGTCCTTCCACGTCATAGGATGCACAGGATACCCGGCGGATGCGCCGGCGACCCTGTTGTCAAACCGGGCCGCGGAAGTCGGTCCGGGCAGGATCGTCCGGGCAGGGTGGGTGTAGAGTAAAGGCGTCCGTCCGGGCGGAGCGACAAACCCCAGGCGCCGGTCCGCGGGATGTGATGAACCGCGGACCTCGGCTCACGCGAACTCGAGCCGTTCCAGCGCCGTGGGTTCGGGAATCCCGGCGCGGTCATCGACGACGAGATGAGGATTCTTTGATGGACCCGGACCTTCAGGAACTTCAGGCGAAGCGTTTCCGCAGGACGTGCGAACTGACCGAGGCTCTTTTTCGAAGCCTGACGCCGCAGGAGCGCGACCGGATGATGCAGCGCCACCTTGCCCAGGCGATGGGGTCGCGGGGACGGCTGCGGATGGCGTCCGCGATGACGGAGTTCCTCCTCGCGGTCCGACGCGCCGCCCAAACGCCCGACCAGTCCTCACCCGCGCGAACGAGCGGCTTGGATGGAGAAGTTTCCGGAGCGTCGACATGAACGACCCGCTCATCGCAGAGGTGTTGGCTGAAGTCGTGCCGACCCTCGAAGCCGAAGGGATCGAGTACGCCGTGACCGGCTCGGTGGCGAGCAGCATTTACGGAGAACCGGCGGCAAGCTTCGACGTCGACATCATTGTGCGCATGACGCCGGAACAGGCTCGCCGGATCGCTCAGCGGTTTCCCTCGCGCTTTTATCGTGACGCGGAGGCGATCGCCGAGGCGGCGGTTTCCCACGGGATGACGAACCTGATCGACATGAAAACGGGGCTGAAGGTCGACCTGTCGGTCATGCCGGCCGGCGCCTGGCGCGACGACATCCTGCGTCGCCGCAGCCTAATGCGATCGGAGCCTCACTCCCGGACGTTCTACATCGTCAGTCCCGAGGACATCATCCTCATGAAGCTCGACTGGCGGCGCGACTCCGGGTCGCACAAGCAGTGGGACAACGCCTTGAGCGTGGCGCGCACGCTCGGGGCGCGGCTGGATTGGGGCTACCTTCACGCCCAGGCATCGAATCTGGGGTTATCATCGGACTTGGACAGACTCCGGCGCGAGGCGATGGGGTAGCGCGCGCATTCTTTCAGACCAGTCGGCCTCTGATCCACGCCGCCGCCGCCGCCAGCGCCTTCGGAAGGGCCGCCGCGTCCGTCCCGCCACCCTGGGCGAGGTCCGGTCGTCCGCCGCCCTTGCCGCCCACCAGCGGACTGATCTCCTTGATGAGGTCGCCCGCCTTCAGACCGCGGTCCACCACCGTCTTGCTCATCCCCGCAAGCAGCGTCACCTTTCCGTCATCGCCCACGCACGCCAGCAGCACGGCGCTCGCCTCCGTCTTCTGGCGAATCCAGTCGATCACCCCGCGCAGGGCGTCCGCCGGAGCGGCGGGAACTTCCGCGACGATGACCGTGACGCCGCTGCGCATGAATGCTGAATGTTCGGAAGGATCGCCCGCGCCAACGCTGGGGCGAACCGTCGTCAATTCTGCATTCTTCGCGATTCTGCATTCTGCATTCGCATCCGCCCCCCCGCGGTCACGGCCCGCTTGTACCAGCGCCAGCAGTTCCGCCACGCGGTTCATCACCGCTCCGCCCGACGCCGCCGCCTTTTGCTTCTCGATCTTCTTCGCCTTCTCGGCAAGCTGGTCGAGCTGCTCGCGGATCTTATGTCGCTCCAGCACAGGAAGGATCGCGTCGGTGAACTCCTTCTGCACCTCAACGAGCCGCGCGTGGAACTCTCCCTCCGGCGCGTCCCACAGCGCCGCGATCCGGTCACGCAGCGCCGCCGCCCGCGCCCGCGCGTCGCGCGCCGCCTGCGCCGTCACACCCACCACGCGCCGCACGCCCTTCGCCACGGCTTCCTCGGAAACAATGACGAAATCCTCGACCTCGCCCGTGCGCCTCACGTGCGTCCCGCCGCAGAACTCGACGGAATACCGCATCCACTCCGGATTCTGCGGCGACTTCAGCAGCCAGTCCGTCCTACCCGCCGCCTTCGCGTCCGCCTCCGTGACGGGCACGCCGATCGAAACGACACGGACCTTCTCGGGATACTTCTCGCCGAACACCGCCCGCAGCGTGCTCACCTTCCGCGCCGCGGCCTGGTCCACGAAATCCTCCTCGCGCGTCGCGGCGTACACCTCGTGATCCGCGGCGATCTGCATCCTCACAAACCCCTCAATGTGGTCGATCTCCTCCTCGCTCAGCGCCTTGTTGTGCGAAAAGTCAAACCGCGTCTTCTCCGCATCCACGAGCGACCCCTTCTGCTGCACATGCGGATTGACGCGCTCCTCCGGCGGACAGAGCGCTTCGCGCAACGCCCAGTTGAGCAGGTGCGTGGCAGTGTGATTTTGCTGGATGGCAATGCGCTCCGTCAGATCGACTTCCAGCTCGCATTCCTCTTCAGCGCGGAATGTCCCCTCGAGCATTCTCCCGCGATGCACGAGGATTCCGTGATCAACGCGTTTCGCATAATCGACCCTCGCCGTTCCCGACGCAGAGCGGATAAACCCAGTATCGGCGACCTGGCCTCCTTGCTCGGCGTAAAAGCAAGATTTGTCGGTGACAACATACACATCACCCTGCGGGCGCCTCAAATCGCCGATTAAGTACTTCAGAACCGCACTGCACTTTGGTGGCATTAGGTATTTCGTCGAATCATCAGTCTCCACAATCGCAAGACGCACACGATCGGGCAGATGATCGAAACTGAGCGATGCGAGAATCTCGTCATCATCTTCATCGACTTGCGTCCCGGATCGCGCCACTCGGCGAGCCTCCTCCATCAACCGTTCATACTCGGCGATGTCCACGGTCAGTCCGCGCTCCTCGGCCATCTGCTGCGTGAGGTCGATGGGGAATCCGTAGGTGTCGTGAAGCTTGAAGGCGTCTTCGCCGGAGATAACGCCATCAGAGCCGCGGCTCTGTAACGCCCCCTCCACCGCCTCATCAAACAACTTCATCCCCCGGTCCAGCGTCTTCAGGAAGGACGCTTCTTCGTCGCGGATGATTTCGGTCACGTGCCTGACATTCTTCCCGCCGTGCGCGCTGCGCAATTCCGGGAATGCATCGCCCATGTGCGCGACGAGCGGTTCCACCAGGTCGCACATGAACGGCTCGTGCATGTTGAGATACTGCCGGCCAAAGCGGACGGCGCGGCGGAGGATGCGACGGAGGACGAATCCGCGGCCTTCGTTGCTCGGGATTGCGCCGTCGGTGATCGCGAAGGTCAGCGCGCGGAGGTGGTCGGCGATGACACGGCAGGACGTGTCGATCATGAGCTGAATTGTGGCACCGGTTTCCAACCGGTGCGGAGTGGGAGTGCTTTCCTCGTTGCACCGGTTGGAAACCGGTGCCCCACTTTGAGCGAGCGTCCCCGCGTACGCCGGCGCGCCGGTGCGTTTGCGGATCGCGTCGAAAATCGGGGTGAACACGTCGGTGTCGTAGTTCGTGAAGTTCCCCAGATTGCCCGCCGCCAGGCCTTGCAGGACCGAGCAGAGGCGCTCGAAACCCATGCCGGTGTCCACGTGTTTCGCGGGCAGAGGTGTCAGTTTGCCGTCACTGCCGCGGTTGAACTGGATGAACACGAGGTTCCAGATCTCCATCACCCGCGCGTCGCCGGCATTGACGAGAGCCCCCCCGCTGCAATCCGGCGTCAGATCAATGTGAATCTCGCTGCACGGACCGCACGGACCGGTGTCACCCATCTCCCAGAAGTTGTCTTTCTTATTCCCGGGATGAATGTGCGACTCGCCGATGTCGGTGATCGTGCGCCAAAGCTCCGCAGCCTCCTTATCCGGCTCGAGTCCTTCGGCGGCGTCGCCCTGGAAAAACGTCGCGTGCAGCCGCTCCTTCGGAATGCCCCACACCTTGGTAAGCAGCTCCCACGCCCAGGCGATCGCCTCCTTCTTGAAGTAGTCGCCGAAGGACCAGTTGCCGAGCATCTCGAAGAAGGTGTGGTGGTACGTGTCCTTGCCGACGTCGTCGAGGTCGTTGTGCTTGCCGCCGGCGCGGATGCACTTCTGCGAGTTGGCGGCGCGTGTCGGCATACCGGGCGTCACCCCCTGCCACTTGTCCACGTCCGCCGGACGCTGCCCGAGGAAGATCGGTTTGAACTGGTTCATGCCGGCGTTGGTGAAAAGGAGCGTGGGGTCGTCGAAGGGCACGACCGGCGAGGAGGGAACGACGGTGTGCCCGCGCTGGCGGAAAAACTCGATGAACTGGCGTCGGATTTCGGATGAAGTCATGTGATTTCGCGCCTGCCGCGAAGATTGCTTCTTCGCCGGATCGCCTTTAACCTTTTGCGTATGAATACCTTGCGTGAACGACCGGGAAGCCCCGGAACCCGATCCGGCCCTGACGCCGGCGGATCGCCCGTCGCAACGCTGGGAATCATACCGGCGGGAGCGGATAATGTCCCCCGCATCAAAGAGGCGAGGCAGGTCGAATCAGAACGGCGTGAGAGGATCATTGCATGAACAACAACTGCATCAAGGGGACGGCGCTGGGGGTTGTCTTCGTCCTGGCTGCGGTCCTGGGCGGGTGTCAGCAGCCTCGCAAGGACAGCGCGGTTCAGCCGCGGTCCGTGTCGGCGGATTCGCGTAAGCCTGACGGCGCGGCCTCCGCCGCCGAGGCGCCAGCCGAACCTGACTCCGTGACGCAGGTCGCCGCTTCCGGAGCCTCCGAAACCGGGCGCCCCGCGCCGACGACATCGAGCGCCTCCGCCTCGGACGACGCACCATCGGGGAAGACGGGCGAACCTGCCGTCAAGACGAGCCTGCCGCCTGCACCGGATGTGAAGGTCTCGACGACAGAAGCACCCGCGGCCTCCGACCCCGCGCCGGCGGAGGACGTGGGGGGGCGGAACGCGGCAACCCCGCCCGCGCCTACTCCGGCGGCGGATAACAATGCCGGAACAGCCGATGACGCCGCGGCGGCTTCCGGTCGGGACGCCAACCCAGCGCCGGCTCCGGTGACACCCGCGGCACAGACGGACCCGCGCTCTGCGTCGTCGTCAACCTCATCGCCCGACGGGTACACGCTGAGCGCGAATCCGACGACGCAGGCGGGCCGAGGCGCGCCTTCGCCGCTGGATCCGATGCGCCCCTGCGTCTGGATTTCGATCGACAGCCGGGAGGGGCGGTTTTCGCCGGGCAAGATTCAGTGGGAGATCGGCGAGCCGGTTTCCGCGACGCCGACGGTGTCGTTCCGGGCGCTGCAGCCGGTCGTCGGCGACATCGTGCGCGTTCAGGTGTACCTGATGCGGTTGGTGGAGGTGGCCGGGGCGCGAGGGGAGAAGGCGGACGAGTCGTTCCTGATCGCGATGGACTCGCGGCGTCAGGGCGTTCCGCGATCGGATACGGCGTATCCGCTGTGCAGCGCCGGCGACGTGTTCACGTACACGGACCGATCGGGGACGAGCGGACCTTCCGGAGGGACCGAGATCGAAGGCGTCCCACCACTGTCGCCGGGGCGCTACGAGCTGGTGGCGACGATCGTGGGAACGAAGACGCAGGGCGAGCGAACGATCGCGATCACGCGCTTTAAGGTGGGGGAGTGAGCGGCTCCTCGCGGGAAAGCGACGAAGTCTTACACCTTCACGGTGGAGCCGTGATCTGATGACGCGGAGGTCTGCGACTCCGACGCGAATTCGGCTCCTGCGAAGCCGAGCGGAGTAAGCAGGAGCGGTTTCTGACCCTTGACATTGCTGCGCAACGTCAAGGGCGGGGGGGGCGCGGACCGGTTTTGAAGCCGTGTCTTGTGCGCTTGCCGCTCGGTGTTGCCGCGAGTAAAGAGCGTAGTCGGAGGTCGGCGTGGGACGGCCGACGGCGACCGCGATGGCACAGGAATCACCGAACCGACTGAGCGACTGGTACCTGGCGATCCGGGTGTGGCTGCCCACGGCGCGCGTGCGCCTGCATGAGTGGTACGTGCAGGTGCGGGAAGAACCGCGACTGATCTGGGAGACGACGGCGATCCGCTGCGGGGTCTACGTCGTCGGTGCGGCGTTGGTGTTCTGGCTGCTGGCGACGATCATCGGGCTGGTGACGCCGCCACCTCCGGCGGACGCGATTCCGCCGGCGCAGGAGGCGTACTTTCACGTCCTCTGCGCGTCGCCGTCGTGCGGGCATCATTTCACGATCTACCGCAAGAAAAGTTTCGATGACTTTCCGGTGACGTGTCCGCGCTGCCGCAAGGAGACGGGGCAGCTTGCGCGGCAGTGCTTCTCCAGCGCCTGTCGAGGTCGCTGGGTTGTTCCGGTGGATCGGGAGGGGCGGGCGATCTGCCCGCAATGCGGCGCCGGGTGGTGACGCGGGAGGCGACCGTGGACGCTCTGCAACTCGGCGTGGACCTCGATGATCTGCGGCTTCCGATCAAGGAGGCTGTCCCGGCGGCGGCGCGTCTCGGGTTTCGCGCGATCGAGTTCGGGCTGGGGAACCCTGAACTGTCAGAAGCGGCGGCGTCGCAAAGCGGCCGGCGGCACTTCCTGCGGTTTGCGAAGGATTACGGGTTGGCGGCGGCTGCGGCGTCCGCGGATTTTCCGGGATTGCGTCTGACGGACGCGGTGCGGGTGGAGGAGCGGATCGACCGGACGCGGGCGGTCCTTCAGGCGGCGGGGGCGATGCACGTTCCGGTCGTCACGGCGGGGGTGGGCGCGCTGACGGACGCCGCCACGGGATTGCCCTCGGCAACGGCGATCGAGGCGCTGCGCCAGATCGCCCGGGACGCGGAACGATCCGGCGTGATCTACGCGATCCGTCCTTCAGCGGATGCGCCGGAGCACCTTGCGGCGTTTCTTTCGTCGCTGGACACGCCGCATGTGCGGCTCTGCCTGGATCCGGCGGCGATGCTGATGTCCGGGACATCGCCGCACCGGTTGCTCGCGTTGCGCAGCGGCGACGTGGTGCTCTCGCACGTCCGCGACGCGACGGCGGGAGCCCCCGGGCGCGGCGGCGCGGAGACAGCGATCGGCGAGGGAGACGTGGATTTTCTCTCTCACCTGATGCTGCTGGACGCGTCCGGTTATCACGGTCCGCACATCGTCCGGCGACAAACATCGGAACACCCGCTGCACGACCTGGCCTCCGCGCGCGAATACCTGGCGCGATTGCAGGGGGAGTTAGCCGAGTGACCGCGCGGTCCGGCGCGGGATCCTTGCCGTCGTCGTTTCGGTGCTCGATCCTCGGGGACTGGGGGATCGGATTTTCTTCGTACGTTTGCACCTTGGTGCCTTTCCTCGAACGCTTCCTCACGGGCGCGGTGGGGTTCGGCGATCTCGGGCAGGAGGCGTCGCTCCCCTGGCGCTGTTTTCAGGAGGTCGCATCTCGTACATTGCCGTCGCGCGGAGGGCGAGGTGGAAGCGGACGCGGAAAAGCCGGCGACGGGGCGGCGATGGGACGGGTACGCGGTGGACGCGGCGTCGCTGATCAGCAGCGCCTCGTTCGGGCAGCTTTTCATCGCGTGGCCGAACCTGGCGGAGCGTCACCTGGGCGCCTCGCCGTCGCAGATCGGGCTGATCGGGGCGCTGTATCAGGGTTTCTACGTGGGGTCCGTGCTCCTGAGCCGCCGGGCCGCAGGGACGCTGGACTGGCGGACGCAAGCGGTAGTCAGCAGCTTGGCGCTGACGCTGGGAGCGGTGGGGATGGCCTTCGCCACGACGCTGAACGCCTTGTTCGCGCTGGTTTCGTTTTTCGGAGTCGCGACGTCGTGGTTGTGGCCGCCGGTGATGGGGCGCGTCTCGACCGGGCTGGAGGGCGCGGCGCTGAACCAGCGGCTGGGGCGGTTCAATGCGTCGTGGTCGAGCGGGATGGTGCTCGGGCCCTTGATGGGCGGGCTTCTTTTCGACATTCACCCGGCGGCGCCGTTCTGGTTCGCCGCGGTGTGTCACGTGCTGTCGCTCGGTTTGTTCTTCGTTTGTGCCCCGCTCCGCACGACAGCGACCGGTGACGAGCCTCCGTCCGCAGACGCCGCGACGACGGATCGGATGATCGTCTACCGGAGGATGGCGCGGGTGGCCGTGGTCTCGGGGTACGTGGCGCTGGGTCTGTTGCGCATTCAGCTTCCGGGGCTGGCGAATGATCTGGGCGTGGGGGCGACGCTGCAAGGGCTGATCGGAACCTTTCTGAGCCTCACGATGGCCGTGGGTTTCGCGCTGCTGGGAAGACATCCCTGGTGGCATCACAAGGCCGGGTGGATGTGGGCGTTTCAGGGCGGGCTGGGAGCGAGTCTTCTGCTGGCGTATTCAGCGTCCGGGGCGGGATCACTTTTCCTGTGCGGCGGGCTGGCCGGCGTGGGCATCAGCTTCCTGTATGCGTCGCACCTTTATTACGGAGTGGCGGGAGGGCGCGATCGGACCGCGAGGATGGCGGTTCATGAGATTCTCGTTTCGACGGGATTCCTGATCGGATCGTTCGGCGGGGGGGTGCTCGCGGAGGCGGGGACGCTGGCGACGCCGTACTGGGTGGGATGCGCGGTGCTTCAAGCCGGGATACTCGTTCAGGTCGGCGTTTTCGCGGCGCATCGCCGGACGCAACAAGACCCGAAGTAAGAGCAAGGTCTTAACGGACCGCACCGGAAGTCTGCTCGGCAGGGACAGACCGGAGATCTGCTAGGCAGGTGCGGGCCGGAGGTCTGCGATCCGAACCTGCGCCACGAACCTGCGACCTGTAACGCTAGCGCAACACGGGATCGGCGGCAGGTTCCTGCGGGAGGGTCTCGGAAGTCTGAAGCCTTGATTCCAGCAGCGGCGCCAGCGCGGCGAATTCCCGGGCCGCATCGGCGTGAGGGTGCGTCCGCATCAGGCGACGCCCGACGCGCAGGGCTTCAACCAGGTCGCGAGAGAGCAAGGCTTCCCGAAGACGATCCCGCAGGGAGCGTTCCGTGAGAGGTTCCTCGTCGCCGCAGTCGGGCGGACCGACATGCGACGGTGCAACGGAAGGACGGGATTGCGCGAGGGTGTCCGAATCCGCACGGTCGAGGAATCCTTCGGCGGGATCCGAGGCCGCGGGTCCGGCGTGGTACGAACCGGCGACCGGTTCGAGTTCCTCCACGACCGCCTCGATCTTGAAGGGGGTTGCGGACGACGGCGCCTCGCCGTCACCGAGGGTCGCCTGTGTCGAGACCGGCGGCGCCGCGACGGCGTCTTCGATGCGCGTCAGGCGGTGCTGAAGACGCATGACGCGCTCGCGGAGGTTGGCGACGGCGTGTGCGACGGAGATGAAGCGGTAGAGAATTCCGCCGCACAAGAGGATGCACAGAATCCGCATCGCCTGGCGCACGGCGGCGAGGACTTCGCCCGCGAAGGCGACCTGCATCAGCGCGTGAAGCTCGAGAACGACGAGCACGCACGCGGAGATCAGCACGAGCCCGCGCAGCCGGCGCCACGACCGGGCGTGATGCGCGAGGATCAGCCCCCCCGCGCGATGTCCTCTGACGAGATTCCGCACCCCTCCTCCTCCGCTTCCCGCTCCGAGCGGTTACTTCTCCCGCTTTTCGGGGCGCACCGCAAGAGGCACGAACGCCGGCGGCGGCTCCGCGGCGGCCCGCAGCGCCGCCCGATCCGGCCGATCGAATCCCGCCAGCAGACTGGGGACCGGGACCGTGATCTCCAGCCAGATGCAGACGGAATCCGTGCGCACCCGCGCCTCGCGCAATCCCGCGGGCAGCAGGACGGTGTCCGAAGGCGCGAAACCGACGATCATCCGGTCGTCGCCGAACTTACACGAAATCTCGCCTTTGCCGGCAAGGATCATCCAGATCACGGGTTCCGCATAAGGCACGTCCTGCTCGACGCCCTCGATCATCCGCACGCGCTCAATGATGAAGCGGCTGCACGAGATCAGCCGCGTAACCGACGTCCAGACGCTGGCGACGTGCGACCTTGCCTCGGCCTGCACGAGGTTCTGAGCGGGTCTGAGGCATCGCAACGCCTGATCAACGTGAAGGTCGCGGGGTCGCCCGGTGCGCGGGTCGGCGCGGTTCCAGTCAAAGAGGCGGTAGGTGACGTCGCTGGGGGTCTGAATTTCGGCGACGAGAACGCCGCCTCCAAGGGCATGCACCACTCCGGCGGGCAGGTACAGCGCCTGTCCGGCGCGCACCGGAATCCGCTCCAGGAGATCAGGAGTGTGGTTGTCGCGGATTGCCGCCTTGAGTTGATCCGTCGTCACCCCGGGACGCAGTCCTCGGTAAACGATCCCCCCGGGGTCGGCGTGGAGCACGACCCACGCTTCGTGCTTCACCGGACCGGCAACGTCGGCATCGGCGTCCGGCGGCGGATGCACCTGAACGCTGAGCGGTTGATCTGCGTCGAGATACTTGATCAGGAGCGGAAACCGTCCGTCGCACAGGGGCGTCCGCCCGGTCAGCGCGGTTCCCCAGTCTTCGACGAGCGCGTGCAGCGTGCGGCCTCTTGCAGGCCCGTGCCGCACCCGGCTTTCCGCTCCCGGCAGATCGGAAAGCTCCCAGCTTTCGCCGATCGGTTCGGCGGGCGGCAATGAACGTCCGAGCAAAGTCTCCAGCCGGCGCCCGCCCCAGAGGCGGGTCTGATAGATCGGGTCGAAAAGTAAGGGGTAAACGTCCACGATCGCCTACTCCATCTTGATCAACCGGCACGACTCAGGATCGCCGCGACCCGGCGTTTCTCGGACATGCCTTTCCTATCGGGCATCGCCCGGCCGGGCAAATCAGGAGCGGAGCGCGGATCGCCGATGACCCGACCGGACCGGGGTGCGCCGGGCGGGTGCGCAACGGACATCGGTTCGGAGCTTGCGCCGATGAACGAGGCCGGAATCGGCACCATCCTGATCGTGGACGACGAGGAGGAACTGAAGTTCGTCCTCTGCGCCCACCTTCGGCACGCAGGTTACCACGTATACACGGCGGGCAACGGCGCTGAAGCGATCGAGACCGCCCGGCGTGAGCAGCCGGACGTCATCGTGATGGACGTGAACATGCCGGTGATGGACGGGCTGACGGCGACCCGCCGCCTGAAGGAGGATCCCGCGACGGCGCATATCCCGGTCATCATGCTTACCGCCCGGACGCGCACCGAGGATCTGGTGCGGGGGTTGGAAGCCGGGGCGCAGGAATACCTGGCGAAACCCTTCGACATGCTGGAGATCCTCGCCCGGGTGCGCACGGTGCATCGCCTGGCGACGAGCCGCCGTCAGATCGAAGAACTGAACCGGAGGCTGGAAAGCGAAGTCCGGGAGAAGACGCACCGGCTTCAGGTGCTTTACGATTACATGCGGGCGCTGAATCAGGCGACGACGCGCGACGAGATTCTCGACCTGATCGTGCGCTGCGCGCGGGACGCGACCGGCAGTGAGCGCATCTCGCTGATGATGGCAGACAACAGCGGCGAGTCCCTGATCTGCGAGCGGGCGCTGGGGATCGAGCGAAGCCTGGTGCGGCGGATCCGCGTGGGCGCGGGCGAGGGGGTCGCCGGGCGCGTGTTCCAGAGCGGGAAGACGGTCGTCGCCAAGACGGTCTGCGACGAAGATAAGCCGAGCGGGCGGTATGCGTATACGAGCGACACGTTCCTGTCGACGCCGCTGGTGACCGCGTCGCTGGCGTCGCACGGCGAGGTGCTTGGCGTGCTGAACGTGACGGAGAAGGCGGCGCCCAGCGCGTTCAGCGAGCACGAGATCGAGTGCATCCGGTCGATCGCGGACGCCGGGGCGATCGCGCTGAACAATCTCGAGCGGCGACGGCGGCTCCAGGAGTCGGTGCTCGTCCTGCTGCGAACGATCGGGCGGCTCTCCGAATACCGAGACGATGAAACGAGCCTGCACCTGGAGCGCGTCGCGCGTTACGCGCGGTTGCTGGCGCAGCGCCTCCTGGACGACGGGGCGTTCCGCGGACAGATCAACGAGGAGTTCGTCGAGATGATCGAGCTGGCGGCGCCGATGCACGACATCGGCAAGATCGGCATCCCCGACGACGTGCTGACGAAGCCCGGCGCGCTGACCGACGAGGAATTCGATCTGATGAAGACGCATACGGAAATCGGCTTCCGCGTGCTTTCGATGGCGATGGAAGGCACCGGCGGCGGCGCACCGCTGCTTCAGATGTGCTCGGACATCGCGTACGCCCATCACGAACGTTACGACGGTCGGGGATATCCGAGGGGGCTTTCCGCCGACGAGATTCCGCTGGCGGCGCGGATCGTCGCGCTGGCGGACGCTTACGACGCGATCACCAGCGTTCGACGGTACAAGGAGGCGGCTTCGCATGAGCAGGCGGTGGAACGCATCCGCAAGGACTCAGGCAAGCACTTTGACCCGGTCATCGTCCGCGCTTTCCTTGACGGCAATCGCCAGCTGGACGAAATCCGCCGCCGCCACGCCGACCGGGAGTCCCGGATCGAGGCCGTCGGCGTCTGAACCTGCGTGGCCGCCCTTCCCGCCGAACCGGCGCCTTGATCGTTTCTCCGGCGCCTACCGCTGCCACGAGAACTCGTTCCGAAAGCGGTCCGGCTCCCGGCGCCGCGTCTCCGCGAACCTCGCCTTTTGACCCGACGTATTGAAACCGGATAATGCGCCACCCCGTCCGGATCGACGGCGCGGCCGACGGGCGCGGATGTTCCTGCGCCAATTTTGACAGGGCACAAGCCTTGCTGACGCGAACCTGGGATCCTGACGCCGTCCACCCGCTTCACGTGGTCATGATCGTGCTGGTCGTGGCGATGTTGTGTGGCGGTTTTCTGCTGCTGAGCGTTCCGGAAAGCGTCGAGTTGGTGGACGGGGCTCGGGCGTGGGGGGCGAATTCGCTGCTGCGGTCGGTGGTTCAGCTCCTGTGCCTGAACTACGAAGCCCCGGCGCGCCACGCGGACGCGATCAAGAGCTTCTGCCTGATGTTCTTCACCGCCGCGGCGCTGATCTGCGTCGGCGTCGTTCTGGCGTCCCGGCGATCGACGGACGCGGAGGACGAAGCGGCGCCCGCTCCCGCCGCGCCGGCGGCGCCGCCGCCGGGCGACTCAGTGGCACAGGAGTCGGCGGCGCCCGACGCAGAGAAGGACCAGCCCGCCGCTCGCCGCAATATCGCGCCGCTGATCGCGGCGCACATCACGGGCGGCTTGTTCGTTGCGTGGCTGCTGATCCGGGCATTGACGACCTCGGCGGCGTCGCCGGGCGGAGGCGCCTCCTCCGCAATCAGCCTCGCCCTCGCAGCGGCGGCGGTCAGCGGAGTCGGATTGTTGTGGGCGTTTGCGCTGAGTGCGTCGCTGACCCGGTCTGCGGCACGTCTTGCGGTCGGAGGTCTGATGATCGTCAGCGTCATCGCGGCCTCGCTTGCGATCTGGTACTTTTACGAGCGCAATCCGCATCTTCGGGCGAAGTTTCCTTTCGGCAATCCCACGTTTCTCGCCGCCTGTCTGCTGCCCGGCCTGATCGTTTCCGGCGCGCACGCGGCCTCCGCGTTGAACCGCCTCAGAAGCGGAGGGGGAGTAGCCGGCGTCATGCGGGCTGCCGGATTGTCGATTTTCGCGATCCTTCTGGCGTGGGCGATCCTCTTGAGCAATGCGCCGGACTCGGTCGGACGAGGCGCGGGCGCGCACATCGCCGACGTGCTGCGCAGCGCCGCCCGCCCCTCCGGCGCGATCGTCGGACTGGTGTGCGGCGTGCTGACGATGCTGTACCTGCGGGCCGGCGCCGGGCGGAAGCGCTACGTCGTCGGGGCGGGGGCGGTGCTGGCCGTCGCAGGAGCGTGGTACGGACTGCGCGCTGCGGAAGGCTCGTCCGAATACGGGCGCGACGCGACGGCGCGCGTCCGGTTTCACGGCTGGTCTTACGCCGTCAGCCTGTTTCAGGAGCATCCGATCGCGGGCTGCGGACCGGGCGGGTTCACCCTCGGGGTGGACCAGCTCATCAGCCGGGAGTGGCGCGACGACCCGCTTCGCCGGACCGACGTCGAGGAGGATCCGCGGGCGTTGTCGACGCGTCTCGGGCATGCGCACAATGAGTGGCTGGAGGTTCTCGCGGACTCGGGATCGATCGGGTTCGTGCTGCTGCTGGCGATGTTCGCCCTGACTTTCATGGCGGGGATGAACGCGCTGGAGTCGGACCTGTCTGAACCGCAGCGTCGCGTACTCATCGCGCTGCTGGCGGCGCTTTCCGCTTTGATCGTCGAAGAGTGCTTCGGAGTGGGGCTGCGCTTCGGCGAGGTTCCCTGCGCGTTTTACACCGTGCTGGGGCTGACGTGGGCGATGTGCGGCTCGCGGACGACGAATCTCGTGGGCGAACTCTCCCGGCGGCGCGACGTGGGGCTGGCGGCCGCGGGCGGGGCGTTCCTGCTGGGGATGGGCGTGCTTGTGCTGGCCTTTCACGACTTCCGCGCGGCGCGGGCGGGGCATGACGCCGCGGCGCTGGTGCGCGAGGGCCGGATTGAAGACGCCCTGACGAAGTATGCCGCGGCGGGCCGCCCGCTCCGAACCGACCGCGCGATGCAGGACATGCTCCTTCATTGCGAGGCGGCGCTGATGCACGCCCGCACTCTGCAACGCAAGGGACTTGAACTGAGCTGGCGGGCGCAACAGGAAACGCCCGCGAACACGACCCTCCTCGCCGAAGGACAGCGCGCCGTCGAGTCGGCGCTGACGTTCGCCGATCGCGCGCGAACGATCCTGCATGACGTGCTCACCTGCGCTCCGGGTTACCTGGGCGCCAGCCGGCTGAACGCGGAGCTGCTCCTGATAGGGTGGGAGTTCGCCCGCGCCCGCAACCGCAGCGAGGAGGCCGCCGCTTACCTCGCCAACGCCGCACAGTCCCTCGAAATCGAACTCGCCCGTCAGCCGTTCAACGCGGATATCGCCGTCAAGTGCGTGCAGATCGCCGGGCCGATGCTCGACTTCGAACGCGCGATCGTCTATCTCGCCCGCCCCCTGCGCCACGAACCGGTCGTCTCGGAATATGTCCGCGGGCTGACCGACTACGCCGACGCCACGCCGGGGTTTGATGACGCCTTCGGATCGATCTACACCCGCGCAATGACGTTCCTCGACTCGCCCGTGTATCAGCCTGCGGACGCAGTCGAGCGCTGGTCGCCTGAGATCGTCCGCGTCGGCGGCATCCTTCATGTCGCCGCGTCACGCTACGCCGACGCCGTCGAGGCGTTCGACAAAGCTGCGGGAGGATACGAGCGTTACGGGTTCTTCAGCGCCGCGCCGCTGGCGTCCGCGTACGCGCTGGCGGAACTCGCCGACGCCCGGTTTCTTGCTGCTCCGGCATCGCCCGACGCGGCGTTGGCGACGCTCGACCGCGCCATGTCCGTCGCCCCGGGAGGTGAGCAGGGTGACGCCTTCAAGCATCGCACGACGCTCATCCGTCGGACGGCTTACCTGGCCGCCGGCGGTCAAGAGGAGGAGGTCCGGGCGATCCTGAAAGATCCGGGAGGCGTCTCGGATTCAACGCAGCAGAATCTGCGACTCTCCGCCATCTACGCGGACGTGGCGTTCCGGGTGTTGCAGCGCCGGCCCTGGGAGCTGCCCCCGGAACTGGCGAAGTGGATCGCGCGGGCGATCGAACTGGATCCCCGGAACATCCGCGCCCGTTTCGTCGCGGCGAATCTCGCGATGCTCGACGGAAAGTGCGCCGACGCGGAAGCGCACCTGCGGCAGGCGGCGTCGGCGGGCGCCCCGGTCGATGACGTGCTCGGGGCGATCGTCATTGTGCATCGCGCGCTGCCGGATTGTGAGGCGATGCCGACGTTGTGGGCGGAACTCGCGCCGAACCGCCCGATGCCGCCCCTTCCGGAGTTCGGCCCGTTTCCCGAGTCTCCCCCCGCCGACGCTGACCCCGCCTCCGCGACGCCGGGCGAGAAGCCGACGAAAGCCGCGGACACGCCCGAATCCGAAGACTCACCGTCCGGTTCTGAACCGTCTTCGCCCCCCGACACGAATGACCCGGGCGCGCCGCGATAACGTAGGCTCCGCCGGGTTGCCGGTTCGCCACCACCGCCACGTTTGTGCGCCGAGAACGGGTTACGACGGCAAGCGCCTGCGAAGGATCGCCGCGAGACGATCGACGGTGCGCGCCGTCGCGCCCTGATGCGCCACTACGACGCGACGCGCCTTCTCGCCGCGCTCCGCGAGCGCCGCCGGATCGGACAGCCAGTCCCGCACCGCCGCCGCCAGCTCTGTCGTGCTTCCGACACGCCGCAGCGCGCCCGCTTCCGCCAACGCCGCAACCGGCGCCTCAAAGTTGTTCATGTGCGGTCCGCAAAGCACTGCCCGACCCAGCGCGGCCGCCTCGATCGGGTCCGACCCTCCCAGCGGAACCAGCGAACGCCCCACGTACACGATCCGCGCCAGCGCGTAGAACTTCCGCAGCTCCCCCAGCGTGTCTCCGAGAATCACCGCACGAACGTCTCCGCGCGGCGTGGACGTGCCGTCGGGACACAGGCTGCGCCGAACGACGCCGAACCCGCAGCGCTCAATCAGGCGCGCCACGTCGTTGAACCGCTCGGGTTTTCGTGGAACGATCGCCAGCCGCGGCGACGTCGGAGTCTGTGCCGCGCCCGTCGATCCCGCCAGCAAGGCGCGAAACGCCTCCAGCAGCGGGAGCTCCTCGTCATCGCCTGTGCTGCCGCAGACCCACAGCACTTCGTTCTCGCCCAGCCCCAGCGCGACCCGAAGCTCGTCCGTCCCTGGAACGCGGTCCGCGACGGTCGCCGTGTCCCACTTCATCGAGGACGTGATCTCGATCCGCTCCGGCGACGTTCCGAGGCGCTCGAACCGCGCTGCGATGGTCGCGTCCTGCGCCCCCACCCACGTCAGCCGGCGGAACATGCTCCGGGCGATCCCTCCGAGGCGAGCGAGTCTGCTCGCGCTGCGCTCGGTCAGCCGCCCGTTGACGACCGCGATCGGAATCCCCCGCCGGTCCGCCTCGTGAACCAGGTTGAACCAGACCTCCAGTTCGACAAGCACGATCAGCTCGGGATGCACGCAGTCGAGCGCCCGGCGGACAGCGAAGCTGAAGTCGAGCGGAAAGCGGAACACGCGATCCGCGCCGTAAAGCGCCGTTGCGCGGGCGAACCCGGTATCCGTCGTCGTTGAAACCACGACGTCCAGATCAGGACGGACGCGGCGCAGCCCCTCAACGAGCGCGGGCGTCGCGTTCACCTCCCCGAGCGACACCGCGTGAATCCAGAGGCGCCGCCGGCCCACCTCAAAGCGCGGAACCGCCCCGAAGCGCTGACCCCACCCGCGGCGGTTCTTTCCGCGAACGAAGGCGTTGTAAAGCCCGACGGGCAGGTAGACCAGCCCCGCAAGAACGTAGCAGAAATCCGCGACCCAGCGCATGCGCCGATCGTACCCGCGCCTTCCTTCGCTCAACAGTCGGCGGTCGCCCGACGAAAACGCCGGGGTCGTGCAGACCCCGGCGCTATCGTGATGACGACGTATCTCCGGACGCGGACCGGACCCGCGTCCGGTGCGACGACTCAGCCGCCGGCGATGATCTGCTTCGCCATCTCAATGTACTCCGGCGTCGCCCAGGGCTTCTGCACAAATGCCTCGGCCGCCTTCTTCGCCGCGGCGCGATCGCCCTTCTGGAGGTGGCAGTACGCGATCGAGACCAGCGCGTACGAGCGAATCTGCGGATCCTTGATGTTGGTGTCGGCCTTGGTGAAGAACTCGATCGCCTTGTCGAACTGTCCGGCGGTCTGGTACAGGTCGCCGATGCCGTTGTACGCGTCGCCGAGGACGTTGCCCACGTACTTCGCCGCCTCAGCCTTCGCCAACGCTTTCTCCGCATCCTCGCGCTTGCCCCGGTTGGATAGCGCCCACGCGACCACGGCGTTTGCTTCGCCGTCGTCCGGTTTATCCTTCAACGTCTTCAGCGCCGTCTGATAGCGCTCGTGACCGTCCTTGATTTTCGTCATCTGCTCGGCGAAGGGCCCCGCCGGAAGGTATCCGCCGATCTTCCCGACCAACTCGCCTTGTGCATCGACGAAAAGAATCGTCGGAAAGCCCTGAACATGATCCTTGTACTTCTGCGCGACCTCGACCCCGTCCTTCTCCGCGTTCAGCTTGATCGGAACGAACTGTGACGCGAGCTGCACGACTTTCGTGTCCGTGTACGTGTCCTTGTCCAGCCGCTTGCACCAGCCGCACCAGTCCGTGTAAAAGTCGACCATCACGATCTTGCCGGTGGACTTCGCGGTCTGCTGGGCGGTCGTCCAGTCCTTCACCCACGGCATCTCGCCCGCCTGCACCACCCCTGCCGCACCCGTCATCCACGTCAGCAAACTCATCATCGCGCGCATATATTTTCCTTTTTCATTTGCCGTGGCACTCGCCGCTTCAGCCGCCCCGCCGCCACGGATTGTATCGACTGAACCCGCGAAAACGGCGCACCCCTCTGTCAGAACCTGTCAAGCCCGGACGGCGAAACTCCGCCACCGCCCTGAAAAACCGGGAGTCCTTCGTCCTGCCGCCGCCCCCGGCCTCACTTCGCCGCCAGCCAGTTCTTCGCCCACCCCAGGTCCACCACGATCGGAACCTCCAGCGGGATCGCGTTCATCATCTTCTCGCGAATCATCCGCGCCTCCCGCTCGACCGACGCTTCCGCGACCTCGAAGACCAGTTCGTCATGCACCTGCATCAGCATCCGAGCGGTATACGCCTCGGCCCTCGACTTCGATTTCGTCCCCGCGGACTCGACGCGGGAACCCTCCAGCTCCCGGT
The DNA here is from genome assembly GCA_016860685.1 of Planctomycetota bacterium. Lineage (GTDB taxonomy): Bacteria > Planctomycetota > Phycisphaerae > UBA1845 > UBA1845 > JABWBH01. Next base: position 6,397 of record BOJX01000027.1, on the reverse strand, counting down.
GAATGTCCACCATCGCCCGCTTGATCAGGTCCGCAGCCGACCCCTGCACCACGGTATTGACCGCGATCCGCTCGCCGAAGGACGCCTGCTGGCGGTTCTGCGACTCCAGCTCCCGGATCGGGCGCCGGCGGCCGAGGATCGTCTCCGCGTAACCGTTGCGCCGCGCCGACGCCACGCACTGGTCAATGAACGCCCGGATTCCGGGGTAGCGCCGGAAGTAACGATCAATGAACGCCTTCGCCTCCGTCTGCGAAATGCCCAGCCCGCGCGAAAGTCCGAACGCCGTCTGTCCGTAAATGATGCCGAAGTTGACCGCCTTGGCGGCGCTGCGCTGTTCCGGCGTCACGCGCTCGATCGGGACGTCGTGTACCTGCGACGCAACGAAGCGGTGAATGTCCTCGCCGCGCTGAAACGCCTCCAGCAGCGCCTCATCCTTGCAGAAGTGCGCGAGCAACCGCAGCTCGATCTGCGAGTAATCCGCCGCCAGCAGCACCGTGTCCGGCGCGCCCGCAACGAACGCCTCGCGGATCTTACGCCCCAGCGGCGTCCGGATCGGAATGTTCTGAAGGTTCGGATCGCTCGACGACAACCGCCCGGTCACCGCTCCGGCCTGATGATAGGAGGCGTGGATGCGCCCCGTCCGCCGGCTCACCATCTTCGGCAGCGTGTCCACGTACGTGCTCTTGAGCTTGAAGATCTCCCGGTATTCCAGCAGCAGCTTCGGAACCGGGTGATCGACCTGCTCGAGGATGCCTTCGAGCGACTCGGCGTCGGTGCTCCGGCCCGTCTTCGTCTTCTTGAGGACCGGCAGCTTCAGCTCGTCATAAAGAACCTCACCGAGCTGGCGCGTCGAGTCGAGGTTGAAAGGATGCCCGACGTGGTCGTACACCTGCTGGCGAAGCCGCTCCAGGTCCGCCTCCATCACCGTCCCCAGGTCGGCGAGGCGTTTCTCGTCGATCGCCACGCCGTTGTGCTCCATCTCGGTCAGCACCTCGACCAGCGGCATCTCCGTCTCGCGGAAAAGACGCTCCACCGGACTGCCCGCGAGCTTCTTCTCAAAAAGCTCCCCGAGGCGCCAGGTGTAATCCGCGTCCTCCGCCGCGTACTCGCAGATGCGCGCCGTCTCGACGTGATCCATCGAAATCTGCTTCCGCCCGCTGCCGATCAGGTCCGTGATCGGGATCATGCGGTGTCCGAGCAGGCCCTGCGCCAGCGCGTCCAGACCGTGCGAGGAACGCAGCGGCTCCAGCAGAAAACTCGCCAGCATCGTGTCGAACAACGCGCCGCGCACGCGGATGCCTGTCTGACGGAGCATCAGCATGTCGTACTTGAGGTTCTGCCCGATCTTCGGAATCGCCGGATCCTCCAGCAGCGGACGCAGCTTCTCGACGACCAGCGCCTCCGGCAGCGTGCGCCCCGCGCTCGACCGCACCGCCACGTACCACGCCCGCCCCGCCGCCGTGGCGAACGACGCCCCGACCAGCTTCGCATGAACCGGGTTCAGACCCGTCGTCTCCGTGTCGAACGCGAACCGCCCCGCCCGCCGAAGCTCGGCGCACATCGTTTCCAGCGCCTCGGGCGTATCCACCAGCTCATACCGCGACGGAACGTCCGACGGCGCCTCCTCCAGCGAGAACAACAGTCCTGCGCCCGCCGGCGCGCCTGACGCCCGATCCTGCCCGGCGCCGGCCGATCCGGTCGATGACGTCGCGGTCTCAGCGCCCCCCCCGGCCGCGGCCGCAAGCTGCGCCCAGTTCTGTCGCAGCGTCTTGAACCCCAGCTCCTCAAAAAGCGGCAACGCCGCGCCAAGATCAAACGCCCCCACCCGGCAACGCTTAAGCTCAAACGTCACCGGAACGTCCCGCCGCAGCGTCACCAGCGCCCGCACGGTGTCCAGCCGCTCCGCGAACGCCTCAAGGTTCTCCCGCATCTTCGGCGTCTGCTCCGCCGCATGACGCACCACCTCCGCCGCCGTTCCGTATCTTTCGATCAGTTTGACCGCGGTCTTCGGACCGATCCCTTTCACGCCCGGCACGTTGTCCGTCGAGTCGCCGGTGAGCGTCTGAATCTCGACCGCCTTCTCCGGCGCGTACCCTTTTGACGTCACGAGCGACTCCGGCGTGACGACCTCCTCCTTCGTGGGGTCGAAAATGTGGACCCGATCACTGAGCAATTGATCCAGATCCTTGTCCCGGCTGACCAGGTAGCAGATCACGTCCCGGTCGCGCAGGCGCTCGGCGATCGTCGCCGCCACGTCGTCCGCCTCGAAACCGGGGACGCGGAAGATCGGAATCCCGACGCGCTCGATGATCTGCACGACCCGGTTGAACTGGACCTCGAAGTCCTCCGGCGCGGGTTCACGATGTGCCTTGTATTCGGGATCGATGTCGCGCCGGAACACGGTCTCATCGCTGACGTCCATCACCACCGCGAGGTAGTCAGGCTTGCGGTCGCGCAGCAGCCCCAGCAGCATCTGACAGAAAACGTGCGTCGCCTTCGTCGGCTCGCCGGTCGGACTGGAGAGGTCGCGAAACGGCGCATAAAACGCCCGGAACATCTGGTAGTGGCCGTCGATGAGGTAAAGGGTTTCGGGCATCGCCTGTCGCGGACCTCGCCGAAGGGGAATCAACCTGTATCGCCGCCCAGCAGCGCCGGTAGCTCACGCAGCGAGCGGATCGTGTGATCCGGCGCGCATGTCCCGACGTCATGAATCCGCTTCTCGCGGCAGATCCAGGTCGTGCGGATCCCCAGCTTCCGCGCCCCGCCCACGTCGCTGTGCAACGAGTCGCCCACGTGCATGACCCGCGCCGGATCGACGCCGAGCTTTTCCGCCGCCAGCCGGAAGATCCGCTCCTCCGGCTTGTACGCACGGGCGCATTCTGACGTGATATACGCGTCGAACCGCAGGCCGTGCAGCGCCATCGCGGACTCGATGTCGTCCCGGTCCGCGTTGGACACGCAACAAACCGGAACCCTCAATCCGTCGAGCAACTCCCGCACGTCGTCGTGCAGCGGCGGATTCTGCCAGTACGACTTCAACACGGCCACGTGCGGCTCCGGGTCGCCGGGGCGCACGCCCATCCCCCGCAGGGTCTCGACGAGACTGCGACATTCACACTCGTGCAGCGTGGCGAAGCGCTCATGATTCGCCGACTCGATCGTGCGGAAGAACACTTCGCCCCAGCGCACCGCGAATTCCTGCGACGTTACCGGAAGAGCGTAGGATTCCACCACGGCGCGACAGGCGCTTTCCACCGCCGCATGATCATCGGCGCTGAGCGTGCCGTAGAAATCCAGAAAAAGCGCCTCCACCGCAGCGCCGCGCTGTCCGATCGCCCTGAGCATCCGGGGAAGTCTAATCCCGCCCCGCACAACTGCCCAGTTTCACCGCCCCGTCCGCGGCGCTTCGCTCAAGACACCTCGCAAAACCAAGCCACAGGCTTCAGCCCGCGCGAATGCTCGCCTCAGGGCGCGCCGCGAATTGAGAATGACGTTTCGGGAACCGCAGCCCCGGAGAGGGCGTCAGGCAACAGCCCAGCCCGCCAGGGCTGGGAAGCCGTCGCGGAGGATCCGGGAGTCCCGGAGGGACGACAGAAGTTCAGGAGGAAGAAAACGCCCTCGCCCCCCCGATCGGCCGCCCCTCCCCCAGCCCCGAATGCGCGTCGCGTCACAACGACAGAGCACCCAAAGCACCGGGCGCCAAAGTCAGAGGGAGACTCAGCAGCCTGTTGAAGAACTCACGATCAGTTTTTGTAATGCCGGTTGTTCTCGGTGAAATTCGCGTCCCGGAGGGACGCGCACCCTTTTTCAACGGGTTGTCGGGTCCGCGACTTCCGACTACCGCCTCGCACCCTTCCCAACCGCACCTGCGATGCTGCGGACAAGGCTCAATCCTCCGGAGCCGAAGGTCGGATCGACGCCGTCAAGGCGTCAAACACGAGGACCGCGTCGTTAAAGTGTCTTCCGTCCGTCACCAACACCGCGACGAACCCCGCGCCGTTTCGTCGGCGCCCCGCCCGCGCGACCACCTGCGCCTCGCCGAGACAGTGAAGCTCAACCTCCGTCGATCCGTCCTCCGCGGAGCGCTCCTGCTGCCGCATCGGCATCAACCGGATCTTCAGATGACGCCCGATTTCAGCGACGCGCTCCGCCAGCAGATCGAGGCTCCCGTCATCTGCCTCCGCCAGCGGCTGAAGATAGATCTGACCGCTGACCCCAAAGCGGCCACGCTCGTCCGTCCGCGGAATGTCGATCACGAGAAAGGGAAGCTCGTCCGACGGCAACCGCGCCGCCCGCGCCGCACCGGGCAGGTCGAAGCGGATCGCCCAGCCCAGCCGCCCGCACAGATCGCCCGCCCGCGCCGTCCACCACGCCGCCGCAGACCCGACCACCAGCAACATCCCCGCCGTCATCAGGGACGCGCGCCATCCCGTCCGCCGAACCGACGTTCCCTCGCCACCGCTCATCCGCTGCCAACCATCCCGCCCCCATCCTAGACCCCCCGCGCCGCCATCACAAATCACACGCGGCGGGTGACGTCGGAGTCAACGAACGTGTATGTCTCCCCGCTCACATCCACCGTGACCCCATCCCCCGGACCGAAATCGCCCGCAAGAATCCTCCGCGCCAGCGGATTCTCGATCTCCTGTTGAATCAACCTCTTCAGGGGGCGCGCGCCGTAGACCGGGTCGTAACCGTCTCCGGCGAGCTTGCGCTTCGCGGCGTCGGTCAGCGTCAACGTCATGTCACGCGCCGCAAGCCGCTTCTGAAGCTGGCGAAGCTGGATGTCCACGATCCGCGCCATGTCCTCACGCGACAGGCGGTGGAAGAGGATCGTCTCATCGATCCGGTTGAGAAACTCAGGGCGGAAGTGCTGTTTGAGCGCCTCCTTGACCTTCATTTCGATCTCGATGTCGGGGATGGAGACGTCGTCCACGTTGAAAGCGCCTCTGTCCCGTGAAGCATCGCGCGGACGGAAGCCCGCCGCTCGGGAACCGCTTCCCGACGGTCGCGGCTCGGATGAGGCCATCGCGGCGATGTACTCGCTGCCGATATTGCTCGTCATCACGATCAGCGTGTTCTTGAAATCCACGACCCGTCCGTGACCGTCCGTGAGGCGCCCGTCGTCGAGCACCTGAAGAAGCACGTTGAACACGTCGCGGTGCGCCTTCTCGACCTCGTCAAAGAGCACCACGCAATACGGCCGGCGATGCACCGCCTCCGTGAGCATCCCACCTTCTTCGTATCCGACGTACCCCGGCGGCGCGCCGATGAGCCGGGCGACGGCGTGCGGCTCCATGAATTCGCTCATATCGATGCGCACGAACGCCGACTCGTCGTCAAAAAGAAACTCCGCCAGCGCTTTGCACAACTCCGTCTTCCCCACTCCCGTGGGTCCGAGGAAGAGGAACGAGCCGACGGGGCGGTTCGGATCGCCCAGACCCGCCCGCGATCGCCGCACCGCGTCCGACACAGCGCGGACCGCGTCGCCTTGCCCGACGACACGCTCGTGCAGACGCTCCTCCATGTGGAGGAGCTTCTGCTTCTCGCCTTCCAGCATCCGCGCGACCGGAACGCCCGTCCACTTGCTGACGACTTCCGCGATCTCTTCCGCCGTCACTTCCTCACGCAGCAACGCCTGTCCGGACCGGTGCATCTCGGCCAGCCGCGCCTCGCGCTCGGCGAGCTGCTTCTCCAACTGCGGGATCTCGCCTTTCTCAAGCTGCGCCGCCGCCCCCCAGTCGTAGCGCCGCCGCGCCGCGTCCAGGTCCGTCTGCTTCCGCGCGATCTCCTCCTTGATCGTCTTGATCTCGGCAATGCTCTTCTTCTCGTTCTCCCACTGTGCTTTGAGGCGATTGAATTCCTCTTTGAGCTGCGCCAGCTCCTTCTCCGTGTCGCGCAGTTGCTTGCGGCTGGCCTCGTCCTTCTCTTTTTTCAGCGCCTCGCGCTCGATCTCGAGCTGCATGATCCGACGGTGCAGGGCATCCACCTCGGCGGGCATCGAGTCGTTCTCGATGCGCAGACGTGAGGCGGCCTCGTCAATCAGGTCGATCGCCTTGTCCGGCAGATGCCGGTCCGCGATGTAGCGGTGCGACAGCGTTGCGGCGGCAACCAGCGCCGCGTCCTGAATGCGCACGCCGTGATGCGTGTCGTAGCGCTGCTTGAGGCCGCGCAGGATCGCGATCGTGTCTTCCACCGTCGGCTCGCTGACGTAGATCGTCTGAAACCGGCGCTCCAGGGCCTTGTCCTTCTCGACATGCTTGCGGTATTCGTCGAGCGTGGTCGCGCCGATGCAGCGCAGCTCGCCGCGGGCCAGCGCGGGCTTGAGCAGATTGCCCGCATCCACCGATCCCTCGGCCTTGCCGGCGCCGACGACGGTGTGCAGTTCGTCGATGAA
>BOJX01000026.1 GCA_016860685.1 Planctomycetota bacterium | reverse complement strand
CTGACGCACAGCGCGACGCGCCGGACCGACGAAGCAGAGGGAGGTCCGGCGGGCGGTATCGCCAGCGCGTGCGAGCGCCACTCGGGTTCGAGGATCGGAATCACCGCCGCACCGAGCACGTCGAGCACGCCGCGCGACCGGACCGCGCCGACGCGAACGCGCAGCGCGACCGTCCCCTCCGGCGTTTGAAGATACGCGCGAACGCGCACGGACCTCCGCGCGACGAGGATCGGCTCCGTTATCCACTCCCGGATGACGCGCCCGCGCGCGTCCAGCGCCTGCGCCGCAAGCGCCGCCCCGGAATCGGATGCACTTCCCTGCAAGTCGCATCGCACTTCCGCTTCGATGCGGACGGGCTTCCCGCCGCGCAGCGCCGTCGTCTGCTCGATCCCGCAGCTCGACCGCGAGGACTGAAGCTCAATCCGCGCGCCCCGGCCGTCTTCCGGCAACGGCGCAACGCGCGGCGCTCCCGGCGCGGCGACGGCGCGCCAGCGCTCCAGCCCGGATCGTGTCCACATCAACCCCCCGTTGCGAAGCCGGTTCACTGATCCACGACTCAAGCGGATACATCCTCCTCCTGATATTCGACCTGCGAGCGAGCGCCGCTGCGCGACTCGCCCGTCCCCGTCGCCGCCTGCCAGACCGCGCCCAGCCGCCGCACGGGCACGTCTTCGGGCAGGCACACGTTGAACTTCAGCAGGCTCATTTCGCCTTTCGCGAGAATCTTCGGCATGCGCCCGAGGTTCTCGACCTGCGTCGGCGTCAACGCGCCGTTCGGCGCGGACATCTCGACGACCAGCGCGCGCGCCGAATTCGTCACGATCCGCACCACGGGGACGCGAGCCGACTCCCGCCGCAGCACCACCGCCCCGCGTTTCCGCCAGTCCACGTTCAGCGCCCGATCCAGCTTCTGAAACTGCCCGATCAGCCACAACAGCGTGTCCGGCTTCCACTTCGCCGGTGTGTTGCGCGACAGGCCCAACTGGCGCAGATGCCGCTGACGCGGATCCGCCGGCTCGTCGTGCCGTGCGGCCCGCGCCGGGACGCTCCCCCCGTTTTCACCGGAGGCGCTCGCACTGCCGACGGCCGCGCCCGCCGCGGAAAGATAAGCCGTCGCCGCCTCGCGAAGAAACGTCTTCCAGGTCCGTTTGTCGATGTCGCGCATGTCGCAGGGGAGGATCCGCACATGCTCCCAGCCGGCCTGCGCTTTGCGGATGTTGACCCGCGGCCAGCGCCCGTAGATCGGAAGGTCGGTCCGCTCGTCAAGCGTTTTCAAGCCGAGGCGGCGATTCAGCTCGACTTCGCGGAAAGTCCCGTCCGGCACGCGCAGGTTGACGTCAACCAGATCCTGCCCTCCGGTGAGGATGTGACAGAACCACGTCACCTCCTTCCGCGGCGAGCGGATCTCGATCCGCGCCCGGTCATTCCAGTCCGACGGCGCAAACCCCTCGACATCCTCGATCGCACCCACGATCCACTCTATGACGCTCGGATCCCAATGCACTTTCTTCTGCGAGGCTGCGATCCGGTCCTTCAGGTGCCACTTCCGCCCGTCCGTCTGCCACGGAGCGTGCGCGGTCTCCTGCACGCGGACGGCTTTGCGCAGCTCAGACTCGGCGAGCTTTTGTTTCGCCTCGTCCCAGACCGGACGCGGCGCGCGGGGACCGGCGTCCAGCACCGGCCTCAGCGCCCGCCCGGTGTGCGACGCCTCGCAGGCGGCGACCGTCTCGGGCGGACCCTCCACAACGATCCGCCCGCCGCCTTCACCCGCCTCCGGACCCAGATCGATCACCCAGTCACAGGTCTTGATCACGTCCAGGTTGTGCTCGATGCACAGGATCGTGTTGCCCAGGTCCACGAGGCGGTGCAGGACGTTCAGCAGCTTCTGAATGTCGTCGAAATGCAGCCCGGTCGTCGGCTCGTCAAGCACGTAAACCGTCTGACCGGTGGAAGGCCGGGCAAGCTCCGTCGCCAGCTTGATCCGCTGCGCCTCGCCGCCCGACAGCGTCGCCGCTGACTGCCCCAGCGGCAGGTAGCCCAGCCCCACGTCGTCGAGCATCTGAAGCGTCCGCCGAACCTTCGGCACGGACTCGAACAACTCGATCGCCTGCGCCACGGTCATCGTCAGAACGTCCGCGATGCTGCGCCCGCGAAACCTCACCTCCAGCGTCTGCGACTGATAACGCGTTCCCCGGCAGTTGTCGCATTCCACCCAGACGTCGGGCAGGAAGTGCATCTCGATGCGCCGCTGCCCCATCCCTTCGCACGTCTCGCAGCGCCCGCCCGGCGCATTGAAGCTGAAACGCCCCGGCGTGTACCCGCGCACTTTCGCGTCCGGCAGCCGCGCGAACAACTCGCGGATAATGTCGAACACCCCCGTGTACGTCGCCGGCGTGCTCGTCGGCGTGACGCCGATCGGCGACTGATCCACGTTCACCGCCTTCGCGACCCGATCCAACCCCTCAATCCGGTCATGCGCGCCGACGCCGACGCGCTCCCCGTGCAGTCGCGACGCCAGAGCGTGGTACACGATGTCCGTGACCAGGGAGCTTTTTCCGCTTCCCGACACTCCCGTCACGCACGTGAACCGCCCCAGCGGAAACGCGACGTCGATCCCTTTGAGGTTGTTCTCCCGCGCGCCGTGAACCCGGAGCCACTTCAGATCCTTCGCGTCAGCGCCGTCGGCGCACACCGGGCGGCGGATCGTCGGCGCCGGGATCGAGCACGTGTTCGCCAGATAACGACCGGTCAACGAGTCGTCCAGACCGCGCAGCTGCTTCGGGGGGGCATCGGCGACAATGCGGCCTCCGAGCGCGCCCGCGCCGGGACCGAAGTCCAGCACCCGGTCGGCCGCGTCGATCACCTCGCGGTCATGCTCGACGACCAGCAAGGTGTTGCCCAGGTCGCGCAGTTTGTGCAACGCGCGGATCAGCCGGACGTTGTCCCGCGGGTGCAGCCCGATCGTCGGCTCGTCCAGCACATACAACACGCCGGTCAACCCCGTGCCGAGTTGAGACGCCAGCCGGATGCGCTGCGACTCGCCGCCCGAGAGCGTCGGCGCCGACCGATCCAGCGACACGTAATCCAGCCCGACATCCACCAGAAAGCGAAGCCGCGACCGCACCTCGTCCACCAGATCGCCCGCCACGCGCTTCTCCCGCGCATCCAGCCGCAGCCCCTCGAACCACGCCAGCGCCTCCGACATCGGCATCGCGCACACCTCGGACAACCGCCGCCCGCGGAACCGCGCCGCCCTTGCGTCCGGACGAAGGCGGCTTCCGGCGCATGCCTCGCACGGCACGTCCACCGCCATCTCGCCCAGCCGTTGCCGGTAGACCCAGTTCGCCAGCGTCGCCCGGTGGATCGCCGGGTAGAACCCGCGCCATCGGATGCGTAAACCGGCGTTTACCTCGATCCACCGGTCGCCGGCGCCGTGCAGAAACGTCCGGCGAGGCCCCTCCTCCAGGTCCGCCCACGCGACCTCCGGATCAAACCCGATCGTCTTCGCCACGGCGCACACCAGACGGTGCAGCATCGACCCGCGCGGGATCCGTCCCCAGCCCGCTACCGCGCCGTCAAGGATCGACCGTCGGGGGTTCGTGATGATCGCCGACGGGTTCGCCCCCTTCTGCACGCCCAGCCCCTCGCAATTCTCACACCACCCGAGCCGGCTGTTGAAGGAGAAATGATGCGGCGTCAGCTCCTCAAAACTCTCGCCGCACTCCTCGCACGCGCGATGCTGCGAGAAGCGTAGTTCTCTGGGACGTGGACCGGATTCCTCGTCGCCTCCCGGCGAAACGCTTTCGTCACGCGGCGACGAAGTGGTTGACGCGATCATCACGCCTTCGCCGCGCGACAGCGCGTGCTCGACGCTCTCCGCAAGGCGCGTGCGCTGAGCGGTACGGATCGTCAGGCGGTCGATCACCAGCTCGACCCGATGCGCCGCTCGCGCGTCCACTTCCGGCGCAGCGTCGAGCGAGACGATCCTGCCGTCGAGGCGCACCCGCGCGTAACCCTGCTTGCGCTCGCGTTCGAGGAGCTGCGCGTACGTCTCCTGTCCCTCGGGTTCGATCGGAGACAGCAGCGTCACCGCCGCTCCGTCCCCCAGCGCCAGAAGCCGCTCGACGATCTGATCCGCGGTCTGCGTCCCCACCGGCACGTCGCAGTTCGGACAATATCCCTCCGCCAGCCGCGCCCACAACACGCGCAGGTAGTCGTAGATCTCCGTCACGGTCCCCACCGTCGAGCGCGGCGAACGCCCCGCGGACTTCTGCTCAATGCAGATCGCCGGGGCGAGACCGTCGATGTGCTCGACGCGAGGTTTCTGCATCTGCCCGAGGAACTGCCTTGCGTAGGCCGAGAGCGACTCGATGTACCGCCGCTGACCCTCGACGTAGAGCGTGTCGATCGCGAAGCTCGTCTTCCCGCTGCCCGACGGCCCGCAGCACACCGTCATCGCCCGGTGCGGAACGTCGACGTTCACGTGCTTCAGATTGTGCTCCGACGCGCCCCGGACCCGGATAGCGTCGCCGTATTGCGAACCGCGCATCGCGTGTGACGAGTGAACATCGCTTGCGATTTTTCCTGCCGCCGCCCGCTTGCGCTGCCGCCTGCCCGAGACCGGCGATGATCCGGTTTCCGCCGGCATTTCATTATTCGCGCTTCGCAATTCGACGTTCAACGCCCCCCGCAACGCCTCCCCGGTATGACTCCCCTCGGTCTTCGCCACCTCCTCCGGCGTGCCTTCCGCAACGACCCTCCCGCCGTCCTCGCCTCCCTCGGGACCGAGATCGATCACCCAGTCCGCCGTCTTGACGACGTCGAGATTGTGCTCGACGACGACCACCGTGTTGCCCGCGTCCACGAGACGGTGCAGCACTTCCAGCAGCTTGCGCACGTCCTCGAAATGCAGCCCCGTCGTCGGCTCATCGAGGATGTAAAGCGTCCGTCCAGTCGCCACCTTCACCAGCTCCCGGGCCAGCTTGATCCGCTGCGCCTCTCCGCCCGACAACGTCGGCGACGGCTGACCCAGCTTAACGTAATCCAGCCCCACGTCGTGAAATGTCTGAAGCATCGCCGCGATCTTCGGCTGGTGCGCGAAATGCTCCAGTGCCTGCTGCACGTCCATGTCCAGCACGTCCGCGATGCTCCTGCCCTTGTAAAGAACGTGCAGCGTCTCCCGACTGAACCGCTTCCCCTCGCACACCGGACACGTCACCCAGACGTCGGCGAGAAAATCCATGTCCAGCCGGTTCGACCCGTTCCCCTCGCACGCCTCGCAGCGCCCGCCGCCGCGCTCCCCGGACGCGACGTTGAAACTGAACCGGCTCTTCGTGTACCCGCGCACCTTCGCATCCGGCAGCGCCGCATAAAGGTCACGGATCAGGTCGAAGAGCTTGATGTACGTAGCGGGGTTGGAGCGCGGCGTGCGTCCGATCGGGGTCTGGTCGATCGCGATGACCTTGTCGAGGTGCTCGGTTCCGTCGATCCGCCGGCACGCGCCGGGCGTCGTGCCCGTCGCGCCGTTCAGGTCGCGCAGCAGCGTCTCGCAGAGCACGTCGTTGACCAGCGAACTCTTGCCCGATCCCGACACGCCCGTCACGCACACGAACCGCCCCAGCGGGAACCCGACCGTGACGCCCTTCAGATTGTTCTGCGTCGCCCCGACCACGGTCAGCCAGCCGGGCGAAGGCGGCGCATCCGGACCGGTCACGGACTCCCGGACACCAGGCTTCCCCGGGGCGGGTTTTCCCCCGGCGGGCTTCGCAGCAACCCGGCCGGCGGGCTTCGGGGCGACAGGCGCTTCGCCTGCCTTAGCAGCGCTGGGCTTGGCCGCGAACTTTGCGGGGACGCGCTTCGTGGCGGCGCGCCGGGCGGCGACCTTCCCGGCGGCGGGCTTGGTCGCGGATGTCCCGGCGGCAGTCCTCCCGGCCTCCTGCTTTCCACCGCCCGAGGGTCGCGCGGTCCCGCCCGCGCGCTGCGCCGCATCGCCGCCCCGCGAAGCGTCGCCGCCTCGCGACGCAGGTTCGGCTTCCTTGAGGATCTCCGCTTTGTCCGTCTTTCCCCGCCGCCCCATCCCTACCCGCTACCCCCCGACGCCGAGCGACGCCCACAAGACATGTCCGCATGACCAGGCGATTACATCCGATGGCGGCGAGAATGTCACGCCGCGACGAGCGGCTTGATGACAGCAGAACAAAGGTCCAATCCGGGCGAACCGCGAACTTCCACATTCGCGCGGAGGCGAAACCGATGTTTGAAAACTTCCGGCGAACCTTCAGGAAAAACACAACCTTACCGGGGCGGCTCGGTTATGAAATCGCGCCTTGGCTCGGCCTTGCCGTTTCCCCCGGGAATGCGTCTCCTCCGACAGACTCAGAATAACCCCCGATGTGCGTCGGCTCAGTCGCTCTCAGAACGACAGGCGAAGGCGCACGCCCGCCGTGACGGCATGACCCACGCCGTCGATGGCGCCGGGGTTGTGGACGTACTGGACATCCGGCGTCAGAACGCACCACGGCGCCAACTCGATGGCGTAGTACAGTTCGTACACGGCCTCCGTGCCGGCGGTTTCGTTGACGAAGCGCCGATACTGTGCGGACGACGTCTGCGCGGCGAACCCGAAGGCGGCGACGTCGTTGTCGCGACCCGGGACCAGACCGCGGTATGAGACGCCCGCGGACCAGAACGTGTTCGTGCGATTCAGGCGCGAGTCGCGGTAGCCGTACCGACCGAATATTGACAGCCCCTGCTCCGATCCCGCCTGCTCCCGGAAGACTCGCTGATCGGCGCTGACGTAGTAGCCGTAGTCGTCCGTCCGGGTGCGCGGCTTCTCGTCTTCGTCAAGCAGCACGTTCTTGTCGCGCGGGTCGTAGACCAGCCCGACGCGCCAGCTTCCGGGCAACGACCCACGAGGGGAGGGCAACGTCAACGCGATCTCGTGCTCCAGGTAGGCGAAGAACGCGGAATCGTCGTGCAGCGCGGTCGAGAATCCGGGCTTGTACAGGATGGACTCGGCGTCGCCGGCGCCGGCGGTAAGCGTGTATTGCGGAATCGGCTTGAGCGAAAGCGCCGCGCCAAGCCCGATGTTCAGCGGAATCAGCGGGTTGTTGTCCAGCATCTGGTGCAGGAACTGCTTGTCCTCGCTGTTGGCGACGGCGTTGCGGTCCACAATCGTCTGAAAATCGAGGAATCCGACGGTCAGACTGACGCGGCGGTCGAGGAAATGCTTGCGCACCCACGCCTGCCCGATGTGGAGATCGACATGCCCGTCGGCGTCGTCGTTGACCTGCGTCAGGCCGTCGACGTACGCGTTGACGCCCAGCCCGCAGTTCTGCTGCGCGTGGAGGAGCGCCTCGGTCTCGGGCATCGCCGCGAGCTTCTCCAGATCGAGGATCAGGATCAGGTCGAACGACGCGCTGCCTCGAGGGCTTCCGCCGGTGGTGCGTCCGCCTTTGAGCACCGCCTGAAACTGCTGATTGTAATAAAGCTGAAAATCCACCCCTGCGGACTTGAGATCCCGCCGCCGTCCTCCCCAGTCTCCGGTCGCCGTCGCTCCCGCGGGGTCGGCGAACGCCTGAGGCGGGGGCTGCGCCGCCTGACGATCCTGAGGCGAGGCGCTTGACGTGGATTCACTTGGCGGGGCGGGCGTGGGAGGAACCGTGCCGGGCCAGGCTTCGACGGCCCGGACGACATTCGCCGCAGCACTCGACCCAACGACAGCGGCACACACGGCAATACACATCGGGATGGATCGGGCGCCAATCATAAATGCCGCAGCGCAGTCGCCGCATTGATCTTCTGAGCAAGCCCGTTGCTCACACCCGGATCGCGGACCCCGGCCGGTTCCGCGCCAGAGCAATCACGGGCCTTGGTTCCCCCGCGGAGCAGAACTCCGCAATCCGATCCGGAGGAAGGGAGGCTGCACCCCCCCCCCCCCGCCAACGAACCGCGAATCCGCTTGACTCTCAGGATCCTCTGGCATGATAAGTGCCAATTCTGTTTAGAGATCGGGGAGTGTTGCGTCAACCCGACCTGCGGGATGACTCGAATATTGTTTCAAGTCCGAGCCACGACCGCCGGGCCTTGGCGTCGCACCGCGATGTCAAGGAGAACAAAGCGTTCCTGTTCCGCGCCACTGTGGACGTCTTGAAACAACGACGTAGCCGTTTCCACCGTCGCAGAGCGTGCGACGGTCGAGAGGATCGCTTATGCGAAGTCACGCATTCAGACGTGGGGGCGCCGTGCTTGCGTTGGTCGCTGCGGCAGCCGGTCTGGGCGCCTGTGCGAAGTCGGATCGCGGACCGGTTCAGACCGAACCCGCGTCCGGTCGAAGCCCCCACGAGCACGGCGTCTTCAGCGACCGCCTGCGAGCCATCATGACGGAAGTGGAGCATGCCGCGCGCACGGCGTGGCCTCAGGAGGTGGACGTGGGGTTGTCCGCGACCGTGTCCCAGCGCGCCGCCGCCTTGACGAGGATGGCGGGACCGGCGGCCGGTCTGGAGGCGGCGGCGGAAAAACTGCCCGATGCGGTCGCTCATGTCCGCTTCAGTCAGGCGGATCGCCGTGCGTTTGAGGCGCTGGCGGCGACGCTCGGCGAACAAGCCGGGATGCTGCGAGCCCGGATCGACGCGGGCGACCTGGACGGGGCGCGTGAAACGCTGACGCATATCAACGCCACGTGTATCTCCTGCCACGAACGCTTTCGCGACGTATCAGGCCCGATGCTCGACACCGGTCCGCAACACGCCGCCGTCCCGCGTGGTTCACCGACGGTCTGTGTTCCCCGAACGTCCCTCGACCGGTTGCCGTCGCGAGAAGAGGCCCGGTCGCGGTGAGTCCGCCGGCGCCCAGCCGGGTGGCGTTTCGTGTTGTCGTTGCCGGGCGGCGCATGCTGGAGGATTGCGGATCCGGCGGACAGGTGGTTGACACGATCATCCGGTTCGGAACGATACCCCTTCATGAGAGTGTGCCAGGCGTGGGCGGCGCTGACCCTGGGTTTCACCGCGGCGAGTTCCCTCGTCTTCGGGCAGAGCGACGCCACCGGCGCGATATCCACCGCCGACGCGGCGCAGACCGGAGTTCCGCCCGAAGAACTGCGTCAGCGGATCATTGAGTTGGGGCGCGACGAGGTGGATGACGCGGCGTTCCGGCGGGAAGTCGAGCGCCTGATCGGCGAGGGGATCGCCCCGACGGGGTGGGTCGAGCGCGTCCGGGGGACGCTGTCGAATCCGTGGGTGATCTTCGGGTTCGCGGCGCAGGGCGTGTTCATGATGCGGTTCGTCGTGCAGTGGATCGCCAGCGAGCGACGGAAGCGAAGTTATGTTCCGATCGCGTTCTGGTGGCTGTCGCTGGCGGGGGGGATCAGCCTGATGACGTACGCGTATCACCGGCGGGATCCGGTGTTTCTTTTCGGACAGGCGCTGGGGTGCGTGATTTACGTGCGCAATCTGCTGCTGATCCGGCGGCGGGCGGAGGCGCATCGGGACGCGGTCGAGGAGCGAGCGGTCAGGTCACGCGCGTCGCTTGACGGTGACGCGATGGCGCGCGACGGCGCCGCTTCGTTGGAGGTCTCCGGCGGATGACCCGAATGAACCAGGCGCGGAACGAGGTCGGCGGCGCGGATTCCGCGTTCCGCGCGGAGACGCAGGCGCCGGGCGGAAGGGCGTCGTCAAGCAGATCGCCCGCACTCTCGATTGTGATTCCGGCATACGACGAGGCCGGGAACGTCGGTCCGCTGCTGGAGGAAGTGCGCCGAGAGGCGGACGCCCTGGGGCGGTCATACGAGATCGTCGTCGTCAATGACGGGAGCCGCGACGGGACGGATCGCGCGCTCGACGAGCTGGCCCGCGGCGACGCGAGAATCCGCGTCATTCACTTCGCAGCCAACTTCGGACAGACGGCGGCGCTGGCGGCGGGGCTGGAGGCGGCGACGGGCGACGTCATCATCACGATGGACGGTGACCGTCAGAACGATCCGTCAGAGATGCGCCGTCTGATCGAGAAACTCGACGAAGGTTACGCCTGCGTCAGCGGGTGGCGGCGGGACCGCCACGACGACGCGCTGCGCAGCTTCGCGTCCCGCGTCGCCAACCGGTTGATCTCGAAGGCGACGAGCCTTCCGCTGCACGACTACGGATGCACGCTGAAGGCGTACCGCCGGGGCGCCCTGGATCCGAGCCAGCTTTACGGCGAGATGCACCGGTTTCTTCCGGTGTACGTGCGGGCGCGGGGCGGGACGGTGGCGGAGATCGTCGTGCGCCACCGCCCGCGCGTCGTCGGCGTCAGCAAATACGGGTTCTCGCGCATCCCGCGCGTGCTGGCGGATCTGGCGCTGGTCCGCCTGCTCTTCAAGTACCGGACGCGCCCGTCGCATCTTTTTGCGAAAGTGGCGGGATATCTTTTTGCAGCGGGGGCGCTGGTCGGCGGCTACGGCGTGGTGCGCGGGCTGGGAAAAGCGCCGATCCTGGATGTGCCGGTGCTGCTGGCGGCGGTTCTGGGCGTCGGGAGCCTGGCGCTGGTCGGGATCGGGCTTTGCTGCGAACTTGTGATGCGCAATCACTTTTACGTCCTCGGACGCCGTCCGTGGCGCATTACGCGGACGGTCAACTTCCCTGACCCCGCCGCGAGCGGGATGGTGTCGGATCGCACCGCGCCGACGGCGGCGGTGCAAGGTCGTGCCCCTCTTTGAACGACCCGGGGTCCGGCTGCCTTCCGGGCAACCGCCGTTCCAGTCCGGCGATCGCTTTATCCGATAAATCACCGACGTTCCGCGCCCGGTATCCGCGCGGAACCGGGGAGAGTCATGCTCAAGGTCACGGATCGCCGGTCTTCGTCGCCCGTGAGGCGCGTTCCGGTATGCGCGCCAGTTCTGGACGGACGCGAGCGTGCGTACGTTCTCGACGCGCTGGACAGCGGCTGGGTGTCCTCGCAAGGCGAGTACATCGACCGGTTCGAGCAGGCGTGGGCGCGGGCGTGCGGCGCGGCGCACGGCGTGGCGTGCTGCAACGGGACGGCGGCGCTGCACCTGGCGCTGAAGGCGTTGGGCGTCGGCCCCGGCGACGAAGTGCTGATTCCGGCGTTCACGTTGATCGCCTCGGCCAACATGGTTCACCTTGCAGGAGCGAAACCTGTGCTGGTGGACGTCCGCCCGGATACGTGGTGCATCGACCCGCGGCGCATCCGGGAGAAGATCACGCCGCGAACGCGGGCGATCATGCCGGTGCATATGTACGGACACCCGTGCGACATGGACCCGATCCTCGCCATCGCACGGGAACACGGGCTTTATGTTATCGAGGATGCGGCGCAGGCCCACGGCGCCACGTATCAGGGGCGTCCCGTCGGCGGGTTCGGCGACGCGGCGTGCTTCAGTTTTTACGGAAACAAGATCATCACCTGCGGCGAAGGCGGGATGGTGCTGGTGCAGGACGTCGCCGTCGCGGAGCGGCTGCGCCTGCTGCGGAATCAGGCGTTCGGACCGGTCCGCTTCGTACACGACGAGGTGGGCTTCAACTACCGCCTGACGAATCTTCAGGCGGCGATCGGCCTGGCGCAGGTCGAGCGCATTCAGGAGAAACTCGCCCGAAAGCGCGCGATTGCCGAGCGGTATGACGCGCTGCTGAAAGACGTCGAAGTCCTGCGCCGTCCGGTCGAGCTTCGTGGCTGCCGAAACGTGTACTGGATGTACGGCGTGGTGCTTGAGGAGGCGTTCGGCCGGACGCGCGGCGAGGTGATGACGCGCCTGGTGGCGCGCGGCGTGGAGACGCGGTCTTTCTTTATTCCGATGAATCAGCAGCCGGTCTTCGACGGGCGCGACCCGCATCGGCTGGACCTCCGCGGGCGCTACCCGGTCAGCGAGCACCTGGGGGCATGCGGGCTGTACCTGCCGTCGGGCGAAGGTCTGACGGAAGCGGAGCAGGACTACGTGGTGGAGCAGTTGCGGGCATGTCAGCGTTGACGCCGGTTCTGACGGGGTACGCCGACGAGCGGAACGCCGCGGAGGCAGCGGCGCATCGACCTGCGCCGTTTTCCCCGAAGCTGACGTCGATCATTCTGGCCACCTACAACGAGCGCGAACTGATCGCGGACACGATCCGTGGGATCTTTGAGCACGTGACCGGTGAAGTTGAGGTCATCGTGGTGGACGACGACTCGCCGGATCAGACGTGGAAGCAAGTCGCCGAGATAGGAGATGATCGGGTCAAAGTCATCCGCCGGGTGGCGACTCGGGGGCTGGCGTCGGCATTCAACCGCGGGATCATCGAGTCACGCGGCGACGTGGTGGGCTGGATGGACGCGGACATGTGCATGCCGCCCTCGCTGCTGCCCGAGATGATCCGCCGCCTTCAGGACGCGGATGTCGTCGTCGGATCGCGTTATGCGCCCGGCGGAAGCGACAACCGCCACGCCCTGCGGGTCTTCGCCAGCCGGCTGATCAACCGTTTCGCGGGCCTGGTTCTGGGCTACGGCATCCGTGACTACGACAGTGGTTTTGTGGTGCTGCGGCGGAGTGTGTTCGACCGTGTGTCGATCATCCCGACGGGATACGGAGCGTATTTCATCGAGTTTCTTTTCACGTGCCGTCGGAAGGGCCTTCGCGTGACCGAAGTGGGGTACGCGTTTCGAGACCGGGCGGTGGGGGTGTCCAAGTCGGCGCCGAACCTGCTTCGTTTCTTCTGGGCGGGGATGGGCTACGTAACGCGTATTCTGACAGCGCGTTTCCGGAGGATCGACTGAATGCCCGCGACTTCCCCCGGAACGAACTCCAGCAGGTACGACGTGATTCACCCCTCGTTCACCCGGCGTGACGAGCGGGGCACCTTCACGGAAGTGCTGCGTGAAGGCCCGTGGCACACCGTCATCACGGGGCATATGCGATCCGGGGCAGTGCTGGGGCATCATTATCACCGCCGGACGCGAATGTGCTTTTTTCTGCTGCGCGGGCGCGCGACGGTGCGGATTGTCCGCGTAACCGACGGGCATCGCCGGACCACCCACCTGGAAACCGGTGAGGGGACGTATCTTGAGACGAACGAAGCGCACGCCATCCGCTTTCTGGCCGACGCGGAGTTCCTGCTTCTGAAGTCCGAGCCTTATGACCCCGCCCGACCCGACACGATTCCGTTCCGGGTCGAAGACGACCCCGCCTGACCGGCCCGACTGACGAATCACGATGGAACCGGCCGAGTACAACCGTCTTCGTCGCTTCGAGACCTGGTACTGGTGGTACCTGGCGCAGCGCGAGAATGTTCTCGAGGCGATCCGGGAGCTGCGTCTGCCCCGGGAAGCGCGGGTGTTCGACGCCGGATGCGGGACGGGGGGCAATCTTGAAGCGGTGCTGTCGGAGGCTCCGGTCCGCGGGTACGGAGCGGATGTGTCGCCGCTGGCGGCGTCGCACTGGGGAGCGGAGCTTCAGCGAACCGGGTGCGTCGCGTCCGTCAATGACCTGCCCTACGCGGACGAGGTTTTCGATCTGGTGTATTCGGTGGACGTGCTCGGATGCCGAGGGGTTGACCCTGGGCGAGCTTTAAATGAGATGGCGCGGGTGCTCAGACGCGACGGCACGTTGGTGCTGCTGCTGCCTGCGTTTCAGTGGTTGCGCTCGGCGCATGACGAAGCCGTCCACTCCGAACGAAGATACACGGTCGAATCCCTGAGGAGGGCGGTCCGGGCATCGGGTTTCCGCGTGCTGAAGGCGGGATACCGATTTTCGTTGTTTTTTCCGGTGATTGCGGCGGTTCGGCTGGCCCGGAAGCGACGCGTCGGCGGAGGATCGCCCGAGTCCGACCTGGCCCCGATTCCGAACTGGCTGAACACGGCGCTGCTGAACGTCAGTCGGCTGGATCATGGCTTGTGTCGTCGCGTTCCGCTGCCCTTCGGATCGACGGTGCTGCTCGTGGCGCGAAAGGAGGCGGGATGAGCCTGGCGCGATCGTGGCAGTTCGTGGGCGACGTAGGGGGCTGGCCGTACCGGTTCTTTGATGCGCTGCGACGGAGGGTCAACCGACGTCTTGTGCGGTTCCTGACGCAATCGCTGGAACAGCGACAAACCGCGGAAAACGAGGGTGGGGGGCAGGCGTTTGCCGACCGCGGCTGGCGCGTGATGGAGGCGGGTTCCGGAACGGCCTTTGCGACGTCACTCTTCGCCGATGATGCCCGGACGACCGCGGCCGTCTGTCTGGACTCGGATGAGGAGGCGCTGCGCGCCGCCCGGGCGCGGGATCCGCGTGTGCTGGCGGTGGTCGGGGATCTTCGAGCGATGCCTTTCCGCGACGGCGCCTTCACCCTGGTCTTCAACAGCAGCACGCTCGAGCATCTCGACCGACCGCTGGACGGTCTTAAGGAAATGACGCGCGTGTGTCACTCACAGGGCCGCGTGTTCGTCGGCGTGCCTTATGCCGCCGGACCGCTGGGTTTTCAACCGCTGATTCGACGGACGCACTGGGGAACGTGGATCGGTCCCGTGTTCCGCCGACGCGCGCTGGACGTGCTCCTGCGGCAGGCGGGGCTGACCGTCGAGTCCGGGTTGACGTATTTCTGGCGGTTCTTCATCGGCGCGGTTGCACGCCGGTCTGAAAGCGTCCTCGTCGAACGACGGGTCGACACGCTTGAGGTCATACCTGATTCTCCGATGCCGGAGGCGTTAGCCCCCACATCGGACACGCGCCCCGCAACACGGGTCGGCGCCGCGGAGCCGGATATCGGCGACGAGGAGTCGCGGACATGATCGCAGCGGTATTGTTCGCGGCGGCGTTCTTCCCGGTTTACCTGCTGCTGCGCGAACCCTTCCGGAAGCTTCCGCTTCACATCGACACGGGCTTCTACGTCTCGAACGCCACGCTCGCGACCGGCTGCTGGGATTTCCGGCGCGGCTGGAACGCGCATTATGCGGGGGGCAGCAAGCTGATCCCCGAGGCGTTCTTCTCCCGTCTCTACCTGCTCGGGCGGCGAGGTTCGGACGCCGGGACGGCGGCGCGACGCTACCTTTCGTGGTCGCGCTGGGGGACGTCGGGGGTGAACTACGTTTCCTGCGTCCTGACCGGTGTTCTGGCGATGACCCTGGCCGATTTCGATGTACGACTCTTTTACGCCGGATTGATCTGTCACGCCTTCTTGTCCAGCGAGCCGCATTACGGGGGCGGGTTCGAGTGCGCCGAAGTCTTCGAGGTTCCGTTTCAGCTTCTCAGCGTGGTCGCCTTCGCGATCGGAGTGAAGTCGGAAGCGCCGGACCTGGTGGCGCTGGCGGCGTTCTCGTTCGCATTTGAAGCTTGTTTTGTGAAACTCAGCGCCGCCGTAACCTGGACCGTATTCTTCGGCGCAGGAATCGTGTTGGCGCCGTGGACCGCGGTTCCGGTACTGGCAGGCGGAGGCGCTGCCGCAGTGATGTTCGCCGGGTGGCTCGTCTATCTCGGGCGAAGTCCAATGCAGTGGTTCGCTCCCCTTCGGGGGCACGAAGCGAGCTTTGCGAAGCGCGGCTCAGGCGTGCGTTACGGGCATCGTTTGCACGAGAAAGGCAGCCGCTTCGTTCGAACCGCCCTGCGCCAACCGGTGATTCCGCTGCTGGCGGCGGCGTCTGCGTTTCTGAACGCAACGCCGGATTCCTTGATTCTCCTTTATTTTCTAGCGGCGCTGGCGGCATACGCGGCGCAGAATACGGATTGTCGGTATTACCTGCTTCCGGTGCTTCCACCGATTGCGGTCTGTGCGGCCGGTGCGGTGGTGGCGCTGGTGGACAAGGGGGCGGCAGGGATCGGAGTGAGCGTCGTCGCGGTGGGGGTCTGGCTGATCGGAACGCCGGTGCGCTCCGCTTTCATGAATCCCGTGCGGCGGAACCGCTGGGTCTGGAGCGGGTCATTGAATCCGGTGCGTGCCGATGAAAACGCGGCACTTGCCGGGTTTTGCGAGGGAGTGAGAACGATCGTCAGCGGGCGTTCACTCCTGGTTTACGGACCTCACAATCAGGCGGGCGTGCTGATCGGGTCGGGATGGCCGACACCGATCGTGGCGCCGGAGCATTACCTGGACGACATGCATCCGGGATGGCAAGCCGAGTTGAACGATAAGATGCTCGCCGATCCGCCGGCATTCATCCTTGACACGGGGCGATGCTTTGACGTGGAGGCGGCGCACGTGGGGCTGGGGCTGGGCTACCAGGTTGCAGCACAGCGGACCGGATTCAGGCTGTATCAGCTTGCCAGCCGCGAGGAACCCGGTGGGGCCGTTGCGAAGGTGCGGACGTGGAGGCCGCTGAGCGGATCAGAGTGGGCGCGTTCCGGGCCTGGCGAGACGAACCAAGACAGCGCGGCGGGTCCGCAAGACGGACGAACACATGACTTCGAGGACCACGTTGTACTGCGCCGACTTTTGACTTCGCTGGCGGCGGGTGGATGTCGCGGAATCGGCGTATACGGCGCGGGGCGCTTCACGATCCGGATGGCGGACGTCTACCGGGCGTCGCCGGTTCCGGTGCGCGTCATCCTGGATGATGAGCCGCGACCGGATGCTCAGGGGCGCTTTCTGGACTGGCCTGTCGTCGAACCGTCGCGGGTTCGCGAGTTCAACGTGGACGCGATCGTGATTTCGACGGACCGGTTCTCGCGCGCGATGCGCCGGCGGCTGCGCGAGTTGGGGCTGTCGGACATTCCGTCCTTTCCGATCGATGCCCGCGCGGCGAGCGTCCCGGCGCTCACAGCATCATGCGCTCGATGAAGCCGGTGTCCATCTGGCCCTCGATGAAGCGTTCGTGCTCGAGGATGCGGAGGTGGAAGGGGATCGTCGTCTTGATCGGCTCGATGACGAACTCGCGCAGAGCGCGCTGCATGCAGCGGATCGCGTCCAGGCGCGTCGGCTGATGCACGATGACCTTGGCGACCAGCGAGTCGTAAAACGGCGAGATGCGGTAGCCCTGGTAGGCGTGGGTGTCGACCCGGACGCCGTGTCCACCGGGGGGGCGGAACTTCTCGATCAGCCCCGCGCAGGGGCGGAAGTTGTACGACGGATCCTCGGCGTTGACGCGGCACTCGATCACGTGTCCGTGCGGGACGAGCGTCCGCTGGGTCAGGGCGAGCGGTTCGCCCGCGGCGACGCGGATCTGCTCCTTGATGAGGTCGGCGTCGGTGAGCATCTCGGTGACGGGGTGCTCGACCTGGATGCGCGTGTTGACCTCGATGAAGTAGAACTGCTTCTTCGCATCGACGAGGAACTCGACGGTGCAGGCGGTCGAATACTTCGCCGTCTTCGCAAGGCGGACGGCGGCTTCGCACAAATGCCGCCGGGTGCGCGCGTCGATCGCCGGCGAGGGGGACTCCTCAATCAGCTTCTGATGCCGGCGCTGCGACGAGCAGTCGCGCTCGAAAAGGTGAATGACGTGTCCCTGCGTGTCGGCCAGAATCTGCACCTCGACATGCCGCGGCTGCTCGATGAACTTCTCAAGGTAGATCGCGTCGTTGTTGAAGGCGGCCTTCGCCTCCTGACGGGCCTGCTTGACCAGCGGGTGCAGTTCCGTGCGGTCGCGGACGATGCGCATCCCGCGTCCTCCGCCGCCGGCGGACGCCTTGATCATGATCGGAAAGCCGATCTTCTCCGCCATCGCGGTGAGGTCTTCATCGGATTCGATGACGCCTTCGGAGCCCGGGACGACGGGAACCTTCGCTTTTTTGGCGATCTCACGGGCGGTGGCCTTGTCGCCGAGCATGCGCATCGCGTCGGCGCTGGGGCCGATGAAGGCGATGTTGCACTCGCGGCACATGTCGGCGAACTGGGCGTTCTCGGCGAGGAAGCCGTAACCGGGGTGGATCGCGTCGGCGCCGCTGACCTCGGCGGCGGCGATCAGACGGTCGGGGCGAAGGTAGCTTTCCCGCGGCGTGTTGCCGCCGATGCAGATCGCCTGATCCGCGAGATTCAGGTAGACGGCGTCGCGGTCGGCTTCGGAAAACACGGCGACCGTCTCGATGCTCATCTCCCGGCACGCGCGAAGAACTCGCAGGGCGATCTCTCCGCGGTTGGCGATGAGGATGCGTTTGAACATGACGATGCCAGGGGTTAAGGACGGCGCACGCCGAAGAGCGGTTGTCCGTATTCGACGGCCTGCTCGTTGGCGACGTAGATCTTCTCGATGACGCCGTGCGTCTCGGCCTTGATTTCGTTGAAGACTTTCATCGCCTCGATGATGCAGACGACGGTGTCCGGGTGAATTTCCTGCCCGACCTTGACGAACGCGGCCGCCCCGGGCGAAGGTGAGGCGTAGAACTTCCCCACCATCGGCGAGGTGATGCGGATCAGGGCGTCGTCATGCGCGGCCGCAGCGACGGACGGAGCAGGCGACGCAGCAGGCGCCGTCATCGGAACCGCATGCATCATCGCCGGCTGGACCGCGACCGGGGCGCCGGACGCCGGGCCTGGGCGGCGCAGGACGAGTTCCTCCTCGCCGTGTTTGATCGTGACCTCCATCAGATCGTTGGCCACCATCATTTCGACGAGTTGTCGTATCCGTTCTAGCTCGTCCAAGATAAAGCGCCTCCCTCGGTCACCCGCGGACCGGGTCTGACGGTGATGCGCCGGACGCCTCGAGGGCGCGCATCCGCTGCTCACCGCAGCATTGCATCTTCAATCCGCTTGCCCAGACTCGTCAGTATCCTCGCCCCGCGCGGTGTGACCAGCACGTCGTCCTCGATCCGGACGCCGCCGACCCCCGGCAGATACACGCCCGGCTCGATCGTCACGACCATCCCCGCCTGCATCGTCGCGTCGGAACGCCAACTCACCGACGGGGGTTCGTGAACGTCCAGTCCCAGACCGTGCCCCAAGCCGTGCGTGAAACGCGGACCGAATCCCTCGCGCCGAATGTGCTTTCGCGCGATCGCGTCCACGTCGCACATCCGCGCCTCCGGTCGAACCGCCTCGATCGCCCGGATCTGAGCGTTCAGCACGGCCTCGTAAACCTTCCGCAGGCGGGCGGAAACGCTACCGATGAAGATCATGCGGGTCAAGTCGCTGCAATATCCCTCCCAGCGGGCGCCCCAGTCGACGAGGATCGCGCTGCCCTCGCGCACTTTCCGGACCCCGGGGCGGGCGTGCGGCAGCGCCGCGTTCGGGCCCTCGGCGATGATGGTCGAGAACGCGGGCTTGCGCGATCCGCGACGCTTCATCTCGTATTCGAGGCGAGCGGCAAGCTCAAGCTCCGTCTGCCCTGTGCGGATGGACTTGCGCAGCGCCGCGAACGCCTCCTCGGCGATCGAGACGGCGCGCTTGATGCAGCGCAGATCCTCCGCGTCCTTCAGCAAGCGCATCGGACCGACGATCGGCGGCGCGCCCACCAGCGCGGTCGGGCGGCAGAGTTTCTTCAGCTCGGCCAGCGCGCCGACGTTCAAACCGTCCGGCTGATACCAGATCTTGCGAAGACGCAGGGCGGCGCACGTCTGGGCGATTTCCTGATTCAGCGTCCCCTTGCGCATCCAGACCCGGGCCCAGCGCACCTCGCGCCGGGCTTCGGATTCAAAGCGACGATCCGTGAGAATGTGCGTCTTACCGGGAAGAATCAACGCGGCGGAGTCCTCACCTGTGTATCCGGTAAGATAAAAGAGGTCGGCGTCACGGGTCACCAGCAGGGCGGAAACGCCTTCCTGCCGCATCCGCGCCCGACAGCGGTCAAGTCGATCCGCGACGTGCGCGGGCATCCGGGTTCGGCTCATGCAAGGCTCCTTGCAAGTGCGTCGTTCGAGGGAGCGGTCAAGCCCGCTCGACGGAGAATCTTCGGGCGACATCGAGACCGTGTCAAAGCGGAGGGGCGACGCACGAAAGCGGGGGCGGGATCACAGCGCAATCAACGTCTCGTCCAGTTCCGCGGGAAGCGCCTCCAGCAGCGGCACGAAGCGCGGGTTGGTATCCAGCCCGAGGTCCGAGGCAACGTCGGAGTTCAGCAGGTCATAAGGCTGATAGGGCGCGAACTCGAGCAGCGCGAGGATCATGTCGGTCAGGAGGAGCGCCTGGCGCTCGACGGCGAGGGGATCGGCGGCGTCGGGGCGGACATGATGGTCGCGGATGAGCGCGGACAGGTTCTTCGGCAGCTTCCACGCCGTAGCGAGCAGCTCGCCCAACTCCTGATGCGCAAGTTCGCAGAGGTGCTCGAACTCGTCATCGGCGACGCGCACCTTCATCTTGGCCTCCTCGGCGGACACGATGCGCAGGACGAGGACGTTGCCGATGTCGTGCAGCAGCCCGGCGAGGAAGGCGTCGTCCGGGTCGCGCCCGATGAGGGGTGCAAGCCCGTGGATGATCCACGCTCCGGCCTGCGCACGACGCCAGAGCATCTGCGCCCGCCGGGGATTCCCCGCGCGGGACTCGAACATCGCCGCCTGAAGCGCCTGATGCATCATCAGCGTGCGCAAGGCCCGCGTACCGAGGCGCGTGACGGCCGTGCGGATCGAGGTGATCTCAGACTCGCCGCGGTAAAACGGCGAGTTGATCGTCCGCAGGATCGCGGCGGTCAGCACCGGGTCGTCGGAGATCAGCCGGGCCACCTCCGCGAAGTCGCAATGCGGATGACGCAGCTCCTTGAGCACTTGATCGGGGGAAGCCGGCATCGCCGGGAGCGTCAGGTCATGTCCGTCGAAATGCGACGCGAGGATATTTTCGAGGAACCGGACCTCGGGCGAGGGGTTCTCGCGCCGCGCCGCGACAGGCGCCGTCAACGCGGGCGGTTCCGGAGACCACCACGCCGCCGGGGACTCGGGTTCCAGGACGGCGACGCCGCCTTCCGCGCTGCGCGCGGGTTCGGGCGACCCGGCATGGCTTGTGCCGCCGACTCCCAGCGCTGTCAGAAACCAGTCCCAGAACGCCACGACGTTTCTCCAGATGCGCGGGATAGGCCCCGGATCGAGGCACGCCGCCGACCGCCGAAACGGCGACCGGCGATTCCGGTCAGGCAGCGCCCAGCGCCTGCCAGACCAGAACGAAGATGCCCGTAATGCTCATCGCGCCGACGAGGCACGCCGCCGACGCCTCGGCGAACTCCCGACCTCCGCGGCGCCCGTCGTCCGCAACGTTGCGCCCGACCCGGATCATCGCGCACCAGCAGAGGCTGGCCTGCACGACGCCGTATATCTGCGACAGCAGCACCAGCGCGACCGCCGGACCGAGCGCGGCGGGATTCGCCAGGCCGCGCAACACCATCACGGCGCCCGCCAACGTGCCGAACAAGCCGCACATCAGTGACGCCGTCGCGGCGAAGCGCAGGAATTCCCGCGCCGACTCCGCGTTCCGCGTCGAACGCTCCCCCGACGCAAGACAGGAGCACGTATCAATGAATCCGCGCGCGCCGAACGCCAGCAGCAGCAGCGTGAGCGTCCCGCCGGTCGTGATGATCAGGCTCGTCACGTCGAAAAGAGCTGAGAGGATCTCAATCGACGGATGTCCGATCGCCAGACTCAGGAAGAGGAAGCAGACGGCGGCGAGGGTAATCACCGTGGCGAGGGGGCGGCGAGCGCGGATGTCGCCCTGCGCGGGTCCGGAAAGGCTCGAACTCAACGGCGTCATGCAGGCGGCTCCTCGGGATGACTTCAACCCGCCGCATCGGGCGGATGCCTCAAGGGTTCATCGACCGGCTGAAGACCGGGGTTGATGCCGTGCGGGCAGGAGTGAGACGGAAGCGACGCCCTGGACCGAGGCTTCGGGCGGACAAGTCGTCACCGCGGCAGGAATTGCGCATCACCGGAGGTTTTCAGGAGAACCCGGTTACGCAGATCGGGCGCGGATCGCGGGGCGGAGGGAACGTATCAGATCAATCTCCGTCGGTGGGTTCGCCTGTTCTCGTGAGGATCCCGGCCGCTTTCGCATCGTGCTCGCTGACACAGGTGATGCGCGGCGGCGACGCTCCCTCGGGGTTCGCGGTTCCGCCGCCGAGAATCGCGGCGATCCGCCGGTCGCCCTCGTCGCGTGCAACGTCGGACAACTTCCGCGTCGAGCGAACGATGACGCGAACCTCGTGATACGGCACGCCGCGCAATTTCCGCGGAATCTCGGGATCGGAAAGCTCCTCGGCGCGGAGATACCCGATCGAGGTCCAGCGCGGCTCGACGCGGCGCAGCATCTGCATCTGATGGAGCACGACGGGGCTGAGCACCGCGCCCGGCGTGGGGGAGATATGCACGGTGACGGGACGGTCCTTGTACATCGTGAGGGCGTCGACCCACCAGAAATCGTCAAACCAGCTTGCGACATCCCCGTCCGGACCGGTCACTTCGAGGATCAGTTCGACGGGGCCGGCGTTCGGTCCTTCTTCGATCCGTCCCGTCCCCCCCCAGGGGATCGTTCGTTTGAGGATTTCGACGGGTACGGTGCGTGTCCGCGCGGTGCGTTTTCGTGTGCTGGTTTCCGTGGTCATGTTCATTCGACAACTCCGCGAGGCGCGAAGGGCGATCGCGCATCCTGTGCCTTATCGGAAGCAAGGCGAATTCGGCTTGACCGCGGTTGCGACAAGCCCCCTGAGGAACGAATATCCCGCCGGTCGCAGCGTTGTGCAGGGGCAGGGCGAAATGCCCGATGGGCACAATGCTGAGGTTTGCAGGCGTCGATCTCAGGTGGGCAAAAAGACCTTAAGGACTGACGGCGAGGTGTTTTAAGATGCTTATTTTTAAAAGGTTATGCGTAATCGGCGCAATTACAGCTTTCTCAGGCGTCCTTGCTGCGGGGCTTCAATCGGTGGCGGCGGAGCCTCAGATTCGGGGCGCCGCCCGGGAGCCGAATCCTGCCCGCCTCGGCGGGCTGGGGTACCTGTCGGTTGCGGCGCCGGCCCTCAGCGCAAGCGCCGGTGACCTTCCGGTGGACCTGACGACCCCCGGAAAACCGCGTCCGGAAGGCAAGCCTTTCTGGGAGGGGAAAAAGCGCAACCTCATCATCATGACGCTCGACACGACCCGCGCCGACCACATCAGCGCTTACGGCGTACACCCGGACCTGACGCCGCACATCGACAAGCTGGCCGCCACGGGAACGCTGTTCCTGAACGGCATGAGTCAGACGAACCAGACCAACCCCAGCCACATGACGGTCATGACTGGTCTGATGGGCATCGAACACGGGATTCTGGACAACGAGCAGCAGATCGAGCGCGACGTGGACATGCTTCCGGCGGCGTTCAAGCGCGCCGGATATCGCACGGCCGGGTTCCCGTCGTCGTCGCACGTGTCCGCGTGGCTGGGGTGGAAGGGGTTTGACCACATTTACGACGTCGCCCCGGATCCGAAGACGTATCTTTCGGCCGAGGAGGTCACGGATCGCGCCTTGGAGTGGCTGGGCAAGAACGAGACCGAGCCTTTCTTCATCTGGGTGCATTACTGGGATCCGCACGCGCCGTATGCGCCGCCGAAGAACTTTCTGTCCAAGTATTACCAGGGCAACCCGAAGGCGCCCGGCAAGGAGGAGATCCGCAAGCACCCGAGCATCCAGAAAAGCAAGTGGCTCACCGGCGTGACGGACCTCGAGTATCCGATGGCGCTGTACAAGGCCGAGGTCAATTACACGGACCTTCACATCGGGCGGCTGCTCAAATACCTCGACGAGAAAGGGCTGGCGGAGACGACGGGCATCGTGCTGGTCGGTGACCACGGCGAGAACCTCGGCGAGCACGAGATGTACTTCAATCATTATTTCACGTTCGAGCCGTCGCTGCGCGTGCCCTTCATCATGCGCATGCCGGGACTGAAACCGGGGGTGAAGGTCTCGGAGCGCGTCACGCAACTCGACATCGCGCCGACGATCGCCGAGCTTTACGGGATCGAGTTCAAGAACCCGCTGCGCGGCGTCAGCCTCGCGTCGGCGATGAAGGGGGAGAAAGACGCGGCGCTGTCCTCGCGCCAGGTGTTCGTCCACGAGCACGGCAACAACCGCCAGATCGTCATCCGCGACGGAGACATCAAGGTCATTTACAGCATCACGCCGTTCAAGACGCACCCGCCGCTGCACGTCGAGGCCGGCGAGGTCTGGGTCTACGATCTTTCGCGCGACCCGACGGAGTCGAAGAATCTCGCCGAGATCCGAAGCGACCTCGTTGAGAAATACCGGCCTTATGTGCAGAAGTGGTTCGACCTGAAGGGCACGGGCAGCATGAGCGAGGACGAGGACGCCCGACCGAACCTCACGCCGGCCCAGAAAAAGGCGCTGGAAGGGCTGGGCTACATGGACAACCCGGACGAGGAGGAGGACGAGGCTCCCGCGAAGGGCAAGGGCAAAGCTCCCGCGAAGAAGGGTGCGGAGGATCCGGACGATCCGGATGAGGGCGAGCCGAAGCCTTCGGACGCCAAGAAGAAGCCGAAGAAGGATGAGTAGGCGGTGCTTCGAGGGGTCGGAGCACGTTCGCACGCACGCCTCCTCTCCTCGCGCGCTTGATGAGCGGTGCGCCGCGCGCGACGATGTTCATCGAGCCGGGCGACGCTCCGGGGCGTGACTTCGGGCGTCGCCGCTCGGAAGCACATGTCGCGCGAACATCGGATTCTGGTTCTCGATCACCTCGACGATGATGCGCTGCGGCGCCTAGCCGCCGCGGGCGAGGTCGTCCGTGCGGACCCGGCGTCGGATGACGAGCTGCATCGTCTGCTGTCGGACGTGGACGCGGTGATCCTCCGGACGCGCACGCGTCTGACCCGCTCTGCGCTGGCCGTCGCCGGGCGTCTGAAGGTGATCGGCCGCGCGGGCGCGGGCGTAGACAACATCGACGTGGCGGCGGCGGCTGAGCGCGGAATCCTCGTCGTGAATACGCCGGACGCCGCGACCGACGCCGTCGCGGACCTGACCGTCGGCCTCATGATTTCTCTGCTCCGCCGGATTCACGAAGGCGACGCGGAGATTCGACGGGGGCGTTATGCGGAGGGGCGTTCGCGGTCGCTGGGGCGTGAGTTGCACGAACTGACGCTGGGGGTGGTGGGGATGGGCCGCGCGGGGACGGCCGTCGGACGGCGCTGCCGCCTCGGGTTCGGGATGCGTGTGCTTTTCACGGACATCCGTGAGATCGGGTGGTTGCCCTTTGCGGCGCAGGCGGTCGGGCTTGAGCAATTGCTGGCGGAGTCAGACGTGGTGTCGCTGCACGTGCCGCTGAATCCGACGACCCGGCGCCTGATGAACGAACGCACGCTGTCGCGGATGCGATCCTCCGCAATGCTCATCAACACGTCGCGAGGGGAAGTCGTTGCCCCCGAGGCCGTAGCCGCGGCCCTTGAATCCGGGAGTCTTGCCGGATACGCCGCGGATGTGCTGGACGCCGAGCCGCCGGCCCCGGATCACCCGCTGCTGCGCGCCCCGAATGTCCTTCTGACGCCGCATATCGGCGCGCGGACGCGGTCTGCCCAGGCGCGCATGAGCGACGTGGTGGATGACGTGGTGCGCGTCCTTGCCGGCGAGGTGCCGCGGTTCCCGATCGAGGCGTAGGCGATCGGGCGGCCGTTGCAACCGGGATTCGTGAGGTTCCTTAAGCGTCGGCGGGGCGGGCTTGTGCAGACCTGTCGGTCCGGCGGCGGCCTCGGGTATAATCCGACCTGGTTGCGGAGGCTTCGCGTCGCACGCGGCTCGGTCTGCTGAACGCCGATCGCCGGCGCCGTCGTGCGGTCTGCTCCCGGTGCGCAAACCCGCCTCCAACGGGAGAATCCACATGAACCGGATCGTTGCCTTGACGAACTGCTGCAAACGCTGCTTGCCAGGTTCAACCGCCCCGCTTTCTTGCGGGCGCGGCTCGGTTCAGAGGCCGCGTCGAGGTCTTGCAGCGTTGGTCGTCGCCTGTCTGATTGCAAGCCTGTCGAGGGTGCATGCGGCGCAGGAAGGCGGAGGCGGGTCCGTCCTGAACGAGGCGTGGGTGGAGTCGCTGTCGTGGCGGTGCATCGGTCCGGCGAACATGGGCGGGCGCATCACCGCGATCGCCGTGTACGAGGCCGATCCGTCGATTTGGTACGTCGCGACCGCCAGCGGGGGGCTGCTGAAGACGGTGAACAACGGCGTGACGTTCGAGCACCAGTTCGACCACGAGAACACGGTGTCGATCGGCGATGTAGCGGTCTTTCAGGGGAACGCCGACCTCGTCTGGGTGGGGACGGGCGAGGCGAACCCGCGCAACAGCGTTTCCTGGGGCGACGGTGTTTATCGCTCGACGGACGGCGGCAAGACGTGGACGCACTGCGGGTTGAAGGGGAGTTTTCAGATCGGACAGATCGCGCTGCACCCGACGAACCCGGACGTGGCGTACGTCGGAGCGCTCGGACGGTTGTGGGGTCCGAACGAGGAGCGCGGATTGTTCAAGACCGTCGATGGCGGCAAGACCTGGGAGAAGGTGCTTTACCTCGACGAGCGGACGGGGGTCATCGACGTTCAGCTCAAGCCCGGTGAACCGGACACGTTGCTGGCGGCGACGTATGAGCGGAAGCGAGACGCCTTCGACGGGAACGATCCCGCGGTGAAGATCGCGCCCGGAAGCGGGCTTTATCGAAGCACCGACGGCGGGCGCAACTGGGTGAAGGTCGTGCGGGGACTGCCGACGGGCCACCTGGGGCGCATCGGCGTGGAGTTCTACCGGAAGGATCCGAACATCGTTTACCTGGTGCTGGAGTCGGAGCAGATCGGGAAGGAGCCGGCGAACGCGGCGTACTTCGGCGTTCGCGGGGAGGATGCGAACGTCGGGGCGCGGTTGACGGAAGTGACGAAGGACGGTCCGGCGGACCAGGCTGGGCTTCTTGTCGGCGACGTGGTGGTGGCGGTGGATGACGAGACGATCCACGGCTACGACGACCTGAACCGGGCGGTCCGGCGGCGGCTGGCGGGCGAGCAGGTACGGATCGAGGTGTCGCGGGAGCGCAAAAGCGTTTTTCTGGACGCGACGTTCGGCGAGCGCCCCGGTGCGAGCGCGGCGCCGGCGGCGGAGGGCGCGCCGCGCGGTCCGCAGAGCGTGTCGGCGACGGCGCCGTTCAGTTCGGGTCTGGGCGGTCAGCGTGAGAACGTCCACGACCAGCAGGGTCCGGAGGGACACGAGTTCGGCGGGGTGTACCGCTCGACGGACGGCGGGGAGTCGTGGACGCGCATCAACAGCGTCAACCCGCGCCCGATGTATTTCAGCGAAATCCGCGTTGACCCGAGCGACAGCAATTACGTGTACGTGCTGGGAATTTCGCTGTACCGGTCGAAGGACGGCGGATCGACGTTCACGGCGGACGGCGGGAACGGCGCGCATCCGGATCATCACGCTTTGTGGATCGACCCGCGCGACGGACGGCATCAGATTCTCGGAAACGACGGCGGCGTCTACGTGACCTACGACCGGCAGGATCACTGGGACCACCTGAACAACACGGCGATCGGTCAGTTCTACCACGTCGCGGCCAGCCCGAACCGGGATTACATGGTTTACGGCGGATTGCAGGACAACGGGAGTTGGGGCGGGCCGAGCCGGTCGCGCTCCGGTCGCGGTCCGATCAACCAGGACTGGATCAACATCGGGGGTGGCGACGGATTCGTGTGCCTCGTGGATCCGACGGACGCCGATCAGGTGTACTTCGAGAGCCAGAACGGGGGGATGGGGCGGATCAATTTGCGCACCGGCGAGCGCGGGTTCATCCGGCCGCCGGCGGACCGCGGGGTGCGATATCGGTGGAACTGGAAGACGCCGATGATCCTCTCGCATCACAACACGGAGATCCTTTATGCGGCGGGGAATTACGTCTTCCGGTCGCTGAAGAAGGGTGACGCGATGAAGCGCATTTCGCCGGAGATCACCCGCACGGATCAGGGCAGCGCGACGGCGCTAGCCGAGTCGAAATTCGACCCCGACGTGTTGTATGTCGGGACGGACGACGGGGCGCTGTGGGTGACGACCAACGGCGGGCACCAGTGGACGCCTCTGACGGATTTTCCGAAGGAGCAGACGCCAGCGGGGGCGGCGGATCGCTCCGTCCTTGAGGCGACGGCGCGCAACGTTGCCGAGTCGGCGTCGTCCGCGGCATCGGCAATCCTCAAGGCCGCCGCGCAGATTGCAGAGAACCCGCCCGCCGCGCGGCAGCGCGAGCCCGACTCGCCGCCGGCGCCGCCCGCCCAGCCGCCTTCAGGTCCGTCGCACGCGGAGGGGGCCGCCCCGGGCGAGGGCGGACGTGCGCCAGGTCGGGGCGGGTTCGCCGCAATGCTCCAGCGGATGGACGCCGACGGCGACGGGAAAATCACGAAGGACGAGGTTCCGGAGCGGATGCAGGGGATGTTCGAGCGCCTTGATGCGGACCGCGACGGGGCGATCTCGCAGGAGGAAATACGGCAAGCCGGTGAGCGCGCCCGCACCGAGGGCGGCGCTCCGGGGCGCGGCGGACCTCCGCCGCGCGAAGGTTCAGGTGATCCACCGCCGGGTGCGCCTCCCGCCTCGCACGGACCGTCTTCCCAGGAAACGCCGGCTGCCCCACCGCAAGCCGGCAAGGACACGGCCGCCGGCGCTGCCGCCCTCGTCGGCACGTGGTCGGGACAGTTGATCAGCGACCAGATGCCGCCGGGTGCCGGGGCGTTCACGCTGACGTTCAAGGTCGACGCAGCGGGCGTGTTGTCAGGGGTTGTTGCGTCGCAGATGGGCGAGAGCGAGATGCTGGATGTCAAGTTCGATCCGTCCGGCGGACGGCTGACCTTCGCGGCGCAGCGCGAGGGAGCGTCGTTCGACTTCGAAGCGAACGTCAAGGGCGAGCGCATGAGCGGGCGGTTCGTGGCGGAGGGCGGCGTGTTCGAGATGGACTTCGAAGCGGCGCGCAAGGCGACGCCAGCGTCAACCGGCGCGGATGCCGCGGCGCAGGCCCCTGCGGCGCAGTCGCCCGCCGCTCCGAACGCGACCGTCGCGCCGGCAGTCTCCCCGGAAGGAATTGCGGCGGCGGGAGGCGCGGGGAGTGCGGGCGGGGCGACGACGGGACCGACGACTTCGTCTTCGTCTTCAGGCGGGACCAACCTGAACACGTTGCTGCCCGGACCGCGGTGGGTCAGCAGCCTCGAGACTTCGCGGTTCAAAGCCGGGCGCGTGTACGTCACATTCGACGGACACCGGTCCGACGATGACGAGCCTTATGTCTTTATGTCGGAGGATGAAGGCAAGACGTGGACGTCGATCCGGGCGAACCTGCCGACATCGGCAGGTTCGACGCGCGTCATCCGTGAGGACGTGGTCAACGAGGACATCCTTTATCTCGGGACGGAGTTCGGCGCGTACGTCAGCGTCGATCGCGGCGGAAGCTGGACGAGGCTCAACACGAACCTGCCGACCGTGGCGGTGCATGAGTTCGCAATTCATCCGACAGCCGGCGAAGTCGTCGCGGCGACGCACGGGCGAAGCCTCTGGATTCTCGACGTGACGCCGATCCGGCAGATGACGCGCAAGACGATCACGGCGGACGCACATTTGTTCAAGCCGAACAACCGGATTTACTGGCGTCCCGAGCCGAGCCGCGGGGACTCCGGCGCCCGTCGCTTTGTCGGAGAGAATCCGAACGATCAGGCGGAGATCTTCTACCTGCTGCGCGAACCCGCGCAGCGCGTCAGTCTTGAGATTCAAGACCTCTCGGGGGAGTTGGTCCGCGCGCTGGAGCCGAAGCGAGAGGCCGGTCTGCACCGGGTGACGTGGGATCTGCGTCGGACGCCGCCGGAAGCGCCTTCGGGCGGAGGT
Source organism: Planctomycetota bacterium (assembly GCA_016860685.1). Classification (GTDB taxonomy): domain Bacteria; phylum Planctomycetota; class Phycisphaerae; order UBA1845; family UBA1845; genus JABWBH01. The sequence goes on along the minus strand of BOJX01000026.1, from coordinate 6,040 downwards.
GCACCGGGTCAGGGGCGTTTTCGTGGAGGGGCGTCGCTGGTTCCGTCGGGCAGTTATGTCATCGCGCTGAAAGTTGACGGGAAGACACTGACCGAGCGGCTCGAAGTGCAAACCGACCCGGAGTACCCGGATTACCGTCCGTGGGAGCGCGGCGGGACCGGAGCGGAAGATGAGATCGCGGAACCCGAGGATGCCGACGGGACGGGAACCGACGATCGCGGACCGGAGCTTTGATCCCTCCCGAAGCGCAAGAACCTGTCGGGACGCATGCGTGGGGGATGAAGACGCCGCGGGAGGGCGGTATATACCGGGCTTCCAGTTTTTAAGGAGACTCGGTATGCGTACTCGTCGGTCGGCGTTGATCTTTTCCGGGCTGCTTCCGTTTCTGCCGTGCGGCTGTGCGATGGCGCAGTCGTCAGTGACGCAGGAGGGTACGCGCCCTCACGGGGGGATGTTGCGGTACCCGGACGTGAGCGCGACGCATGTTGCGTTCGTTTACGCCAACGATATCTGGCTGGTGCCGCGTGAAGGGGGTGTTGCGGCGCCGCTGGCAAGCCCGCCGGGGCAGGAGGCCTTTCCGCGGTTCAGCCCGGACGGACGGCAGATCGCCTTTCTCGGCAATTATGAGGGGAATCCCGACTTGTACGTCCTTCCGGTGACGGGCGGCGTGGCGGCGCGCGTCACGCATCACCCGTCGGCGGAACTGCTCACGGATTGGACGGCGGAGGGGCGCCTTCTTTACTTCGCGAGCGGACTGGGAGGACTCACCCGACAGACCCAGCTTTTCACGGTCGATCCGGCGGGCGGGCTGCCGGCGCAGATCCCCGTGCCTTACGGGGCGAACGGCGCGATCAGCGCTGACGGGACGTGGCTGGCGTACACGCCGCACTCGATCGACATGCGGACGTGGAAGCGCTACCGGGGTGGGATGGCGACCGACCTCTGGTTGTTCAATCTGAAAGACCGGTCGTCACGGCAGATCACGAACTGGGAGGGCACGGACACGTTGCCGATGTGGCACGGCGACACCGTGTACTACCTGTGCGACGCGGGCGAGAATCACAAGCTTAACCTCTGGGCCTACCGCGTGTCCGACGGTCAGCGCCGGCAGGTCACGAATCTCGACACCTTCGACTGCCGCTGGCCCGCGATGGGACCGGGGCCGGACGGCAAGGGCGAGATCGTCTTCCAGCACGGGTCGAACCTGATGCTGCTCGATCTGGCGACGGAGAAGACCCGGACCGTCGAGGTCGTCATTCCGGGGGATCGTCCGAAGATCCGAGCAAAAGCGGTGGATCCGCTGGACAATCTGGGTGGGTCGGATCTGTCCGCGACGGGCAAGCGGGTGGTGATCGAGGCCCGCGGCGATCTTTTCACCGTCCCGGCGCAGGAGGGGTCGACGCGCAGTCTGACGCGAACAAGCGGCGCGGCGGAGCGGGATCCGAGCTGGAGCCCGGACGGGCGCTGGATCGCGTATTTCTCCGACGCGACCGGGGAGTATGAGCTTTATGTCACGCGTGCGGACGGCAAGGGGGAGACGCGGCAACTGACGCGCGACAGCCGGACGTTCTACTACAACCCGCGCTGGTCGCCGGACTCGAAGTGGATCGTGACGAACGACAAGGCCGGCGTCTCACGCCTGCACAACGTCGAGACGGGCGAGACGAAAGTGCTCGACGTGGATCCGTGGACGGGCGCGCCGGGCATGAACTGGTCGCACGACAGCGGCTGGATCACCTGGGCGCGCGGGACGGAGACGAACACGAACGGCGCGATCTTCCTGCACCACGTGGCGACGGGCGAGACGCACCAGGTCACCCGCGGGATGTTCAACGACTCCGCGCCGACCTTCGATCGCAAGGGCGACTACCTCTACTTCGCGAGCAACCGCGAATTCACCCGTCCGATGTACGAGGACGTCGGCACGACGTTCATCTACGCGGACACGGACCGCCTCATCCTCGTCCCGCTCCGCAAGGACGTGAAGTCGCCGTATCTGGCGAAAAGCGACGAGGAGGAGCCGAAGAAGGAAGGCGAAAAGGGTAACGACGAGAAGAAGGAAGGCGAGGAAAAAAAGGACGGCGAGGAAAAGAAGGATGACGGCGGCGACGACGGAGACAAACCCGCCGACGCGGACAAGCCCGGCGAGGAATCCGGCGACGCGGCGGACGGCGACGCGCAGGAGTCGGGCGACAAGCCGTCCGACGACGGCAAAGGCGAGAAGAAGGACGACAAGGATGCGAAAAAGGACGAGGAGAAGAAGCCCGTCACGATCGACCTCGACGGTTTCGAGCGTCGGGCGATCCTGCTGCCCGTCGACCGCGGACAGTTCTTCGGCTTGAGGGTGTCAGAGAAAGGTCACCTCGTTTACGGCCGGGCGCGTGCCCGCGGCGCGGACGACGGTCCGGGCGGCGGAATCTCGCTGAAGATCCTCGACGCGATTGCGGAGAAAAAGGATGATCGGAAGGAGAAGACGATCGCGGACGGCGTCGCCGGGTTCGGCCTGTCCGCCGACGGAAAGAAGCTCCTCGTCGTCAAGCCCGGCGGTCGCCAGATGTACGTCGTCGAACCAGCGGCGGATCAGAAGCTGGAGAAAGCCGTCCCGCTCGACGGGCTGCGGATGACCGTCGAACCGCGTGAGGAGTGGCGGCAGATCTTCACGGAGGCGTGGCGCGTGCAGCGCGACTTCTTCTACGACCCGCATATGCACGGCGTGGACTGGAACGAAGTCCGCGAGCGTTACCTGAAGATGCTGGAGGATTGCACGTCGCGCGAGGATGTGACTTACGTTATCGGCGAGATGATCTCCGAGTTGAACGTCGGTCATGCGTACGCCCGCGGCGGCGGCGACGTCGAGCAGGGGCCGAGCGTGTCCGTGGGTATGCTTGGGTGCGACTTCGAGCGCGTCACGGATCCGCAGGCGGGCGCGGTATACCGGATCGCCCGCATTCTGGAAGGCGCGCCGTGGGATCTGGACGCCCGTGGTCCGCTCAGCGAGCCCGGCGTCAACGTTAAGGAAGGCGACTTCCTCCTCGCGGTTAACGGCGCGCCGCTCGATGTCGCAAAGGATCCGTGGGCGGCGTTTCAGGGGCTGGCGGGCAAGACCGTGACGCTCACGGTTTCTGAGAAGGCGAGCCTCGACGACTCCGCGCGTGAAGTCGTCGTAACGCTCCTTTCCAGTGACACGAATCTGCGCTACCGGGCGTGGATCGAACACAACCGGAAATACGTCGCGGACAAGACCGACGGTCGCGTCGGGTACATCTACGTGCCCAACACCGGGATCGACGGGCAGAACGATCTCTTCCGCCAGTTCTACGGACAGCGCGACAAGGCCGCGCTGATCATCGACGAGCGCTGGAACGGCGGCGGGCAGATCCCGACGCGGTTCATCGAGCTGCTCAACCGGCCGGTGACGAATTACTGGGCGCGACGCGACGGGAATGACTGGACGTGGCCTCCGGACTCGCACCAGGGTCCGAAGTGCATGCTCATCAACGGACTGGCGGGTTCGGGCGGCGACATGTTCCCGGCGCTGTTCAGGCAGTCGGGGCTGGGCAAGCTGATCGGCATGAGAACGTGGGGCGGGCTTGTCGGCATCTCGGGCAATCCGCAACTGATCGACGGCGGGAATATCACCGCGCCGACCTTCGCCTTTTACGAGCGCGACGGAACCTGGGGCATCGAAGGTCACGGCGTCGATCCGGACCTCGAGGTGATCGACGACCCGGCGAAGATGGTGGACGGCGGCGATCCGCAGCTCGACGCGGCGATCGCGCATATGCTGGAGGAGCTTCAGCGCAATCCTTATGTCAAACCCGCGCGCCCGGCCTACCCGGACCGCAGCGGGATGGGCATCCGCGAGGAAGACAAGTAAAAATCAGCCGGACCGACCGGAGCAACAAGCTCCCCCGGCCGAGCAAGGTATGACGCGGCGCCCGTTCCGGCTCAACGCCCGGGGCGTGCGCCGCGGCGCTTTTTCAATCCGTCTGAACGACGGTCGTCTTCGGTGGAACAACGACGGCGTTGCCGATCGCCACGTCCTCGCCCGACTGGTTCGTGCAGGAGACGAGCAGACGCACGCGCTTCGGGTTGATGATCTCCATCACGACGGCCCGCGCCGTCACCGTGTCGCCGATGAAGACGGGCTTCAGGAAGCGGATCTCCAGTTGGACGAAGATCGTCCCCAGCCCGGGGATTTCGCTGCCGAGCACGGTCGAAATGATGCCCGCCGTGAGGATGCCGTGCGCGATGCGTCGTCCGAAGGCGCTGCGGCGGGCGTATTCCTCGTCAATATGCAACGGGTTGAAGTCGCCTGAGGCGTCCGCGAACGCGAACACGTCGTGCTCCGTGATCGTCTTGCTGAACGACCCGGCGTCGCCGACCTTGAGCGTCTCGCGCGTTTTCATCCTCGCCTGATTCCTTTCCGACGCCGGGCCGCCAGGCTCCGCGACGCGCCGCTCGCCCGTCCGGCGTCATCGCTTCAGGTCGCTGACGATCTCGCCTTCGATGATCACGCCGATGCAGTGCGACGTGTACTCGAAGGGATCGGCGTCGAAAAGGGCGAGGTCTCCGTCTTTGCCCGGTTGCAGCGAGCCGACGCGGTCCGCGACGCCGAGCATCCGCGCCGCATCGATCGTCAGGCCTCGCAGCGTCTCCTCGAACGACAGTCCGTTTCCCGCGGCGATCGCCGCCTCCAGCAGCACCACCCGCGTCTTCGGCACGTAACTTTCGTAGCCGCTCTGGAACGCAAAGGGAATGCCCGCGTCGCGCAGCTTCGCGGGGGTCTCGAAGCTGAGGTTCTCCGCCTCGCCCACGGCGCGCTGCATCAGCGGATGCACGATGACCGGCACGCCCGCGGCCTTGATCTCGTCCAGCAGGACATACGCCTCCGCCGCGCCGTCCAGGATGATCCGCAGCTTGAACTCCTTCGCGAGGCGCAGCGCCCCCGCGATATCCTGCGCGCGGTGCGCCGTCACCAGCAGCGGCAGCCTGCCCGCCAGCACCTCCGCCAGCACTTCCAGCTTCAGATCGCGCGTCGGGCGTTTGTCGAGATCGCTCACCTTCTCACGCCGCGCGAGATACTCCTGCGCCCGCACCAGCTCCGCCCGCAGCATCGACATCATCTTCCCGCGCGTCCCGGGAGACTGCCCCCGCTCCTCTTTCTGCGCCGCGGTGGACAGGCACACCGCCACGCACGCCGTCGGCACGACGACCGCGTCTTCGACGGTCCGCCCGGCCGTCTTGACGATCATCGTCTGCCCCGGAATCAGTTCGCCCGGCGCGTGCCCGGTGTGCAGCGTGGTCACGCCGAAACTGCGCACGTAAGCGACCAACTCGTCGAACGTGTTGTAGGCGTCCAGCGCCCGAAGCTGCGGCTGCATCGGTTCGGAGCGCTCGAGCTGATCCTGATCGTGCGGGATGTTGAGGATCCCGGTCAGGCCCGCGGTCGCATGCGCGTCGATCAGTCCCGGCGTCACGACGGCGGCCTCGAGCACGCGATATCCCTCGGGGATGCGCACGCTCGCCGCCGGACCCACCGTCGCGATCTTCCCGCCGGTGATGACGATGACGCCGTCGGAGATCGGCGGACCGGCCATCGTGTGTACGACCTTGCCGCGCACCGCGACTTGCGCCTCCGCCGTCGCGACGGTCAGGGCGACAACCCCCGCCCACGCGACGATCCTCCGCCCTCGCGCCGCCGCTTTCCTTCCTGCATCGCTCACTTCCCGGCCTCCTCCACGCAGCAAAGGTACGGCGCCTGATCCCGCCCCGCGCCGTATCCGCCGACGGCGTGCAGGTGGTCCTCCGGATCGGAGCGATCGAAGACCTTCCGTCCCTCGACCCAGGTCTCCAGAACGTCGGTGTAAACGCTGAAAGGGTCGCCGCTGAGGAGGACGAAGTCCGCGTCCTTCCCCGGCGACAGCGACCCGATCCGGTCGCCGAGGTCGAGCATCTCCGCACCCGAAAGCGTCACCGAGCGCAGCGCCGCCTCGCGCGAAAGCCCCGCCCGCATCGCCAGCGCCGGCATCCGCAGAAA
>BOJX01000025.1 GCA_016860685.1 Planctomycetota bacterium | reverse complement strand
ATGTGCTGAAGGGGGCAAAAGCCCAGGAGAGGTGCCGCGGGCGCGCGTCTTCGGATGCGGACTCGCCTGCGACGGTCTTCGGACCGGCGCAGGGCGGCCGGACCGGAAGGTTCGGCTGACGGCTGGGGTTGCGGGGGTTTTCTTCAAGAGGGAGCGAAACTCGACGGGAGGGTGGACGGGCGTCTTAACACATGACCCGTCAGGCGCGCCGAAGGCAGAGCCGCGAAGCCGGGGAAAAGGCCGACGGCAAGGCGGTCACGCGGAACCAGTAACCGCGTAACCTCGGCGCGTCAGAGGACTCCGAACGAGCAGCCAACCCTGCAGGAGAACGCCGCCGGGCGGAAACGTCCGGCGTGCGAGCCGGCAACCTGAAAACTCTGAAGGGCAAGACGAGCGCCACGCCCGCCGCGTCCTTTTTTCATTTCGAGGAGCCGCTTGCCCGTCGTCCTTTCGCAGACACGGGAGTCTTCGGCCCATCGACACCTTTAATGTCGACGTTATCTCGCTGCCGGGCTGTCAGGTCGTCGATGATCGCGGATTCACGTCAAGGCTCGGGCGCGGTCATTCTTGCCGCGTCGTGCAACGTGCGGATCCAGTTATCCTGCGGGGCGAGTCGTGCAGCCCGACCGAGCGCGTCGGCGGCGTCGGCGGAGCGCCCGCTGAAGTGCATCATGTACCCGGCGAGCGCCCAGATATCCGCCGCCCGTGCCTTCTGCTCCGCGAAATCGACAAACGCTGCCGGTGCGGCGGGCGTCGCCGTCGAAGTGTCCGCTGCGGCGGCCAGGGGCGCTGGCGCGCTGGCCGACGAAGAACCTGATGCGGCGGAAAACGCGGCTTCGGCAGCTTCGGCCGCGGTCTTCACCTTTGACAGGTGCTGATGAAAATCCTCCGCCCGGCCGTATTCATCGCGAAGGTCGAGCGGCAGATACGCCATCCTCGGCTGAAGCTCGAACGCCCGGCGGAGCAACTGCGCCGCCTCGTCGTAGCGCCCCAGCGCGATCAGGGCGTTTCCCGCACACAGGCGGCTCGCCGGGTCACCCTGGTTCTGCCGCGCCGCAAGGATGTACCCCCGCGCCGCGCGATCATACTCGCCCTTCGAGAACGCCTCGTGCCCGAACTCGAAGGCCTTCAAATATGTGTTCAGACCCAGCTCAAGCTCGCGCTCGTACTGCTCGAACCACCGACCGTCGGTCACGCCCTGCCGGTACACACGCTCGAAAAGGTAGGGGTCATACGGATCCAGGTAGCGCCAGTACGAGCCGTATCCGTAGTCGTAAGAGTAAGGCCGCGCCGAGTACCGCCCCCACCCGTAAGGACGCCCGCCGCGCTGGTAGTAGCGGGAGACGGGCGGGCTTTGCCGGTATCCGCCGGGCAGATTCGGGTCGGGCAGGGCGTAATCCTGCCGCAAGGCGCGTGGCAGCGTCGAATCCGAAGGATACGCGCCCTCCTCCTGCTGAGGTTCCTCCTGTATTGCGGGCGCTTCCTGCCGCGCGACGCCGGTCAAAGCGTCGCCGGACGACTCGCCGTCCTCAGTCTGGGCAAACGCAGGTCCGGCCGTCAGCAAGACAAGGATGAATCCCCAACAAGGAACTCCCGCATTCCGCTTTTCAAGATGACCGGCGTGGTTCAGGCGCATCTGCAACAATCTCCCGCGCGGGACAGGGCGACACCGTATCCCCGCATCAGGATTATACCCGCACGGTCACCGTCGGCGGCAGCCCACAGCCGTCCGTTGCTCGCCCCGCGGTAGCCCCGCGGCGGTCGGTTGTTCTCCCTGAGACCGGTGCGGGGGTCCCCGCAGCCTGGAAACCTCTGCCCGACGCCGGCGGCCGGGCACTTGCGTCATCGCGCCGATCCGGGAATCTTCCTACTTCTCCGGCTTCTCGGTCTTTTCCTTGTCGGCGTCCGTTTCCTTCGGCGGGGTGGTCTCGTATGCGACGTTGCCGAGGACGACGATCACGCGCTCTCCGAGGGCGAAGCATTTCGCCAGCTCCTTGTGCTCCGACACGAGCTTGAAATACTCCTCACTGAAGACCTCGATCTTCCGGGTTTCGACCTTCTTGTCGTACGCCGAGTCGATCCAGGTCTCCCCGGCGCGGTAGAACGTCCGCGTGCCGACGGTGCGGATACGATCCGCGTCCTTGTTCTTCCTCTCTGTGAGTCCCGATCCGCCGCCGTCGTCCGCCGGAACGCGGGATTCCTGAAGCGCCTTGGCCTCCTTGGATTGCCCGACCGCCCGCGCGCCGGAAGCGGGCGCCGGTTGCGGTGAACCCGAACCCGCCCGCGACGGCGCCCTGCCGGGCTTTTCGGCCCCTGCCGGCGCGGATGCTTCTGCGCTGACATCGCCGTATCCCAGTCCGCGGAGGGCGAGGACGCGCAGCGCGGCTTCGTCGCCCGACAGCGCCTCGTTCTCGCTTTCGTTCTCGTCGATGTAGCCCAGCGCCTGCAGCGCTCTGCGCCGCTCGGGATCCAACCCTGACCGTCCTCCCGGAAGATTCGGTCGCCCCGCCTCGCGCATCGCGAACTGCCCCGGTTCGGTCACGAGGTAGGCCGTGTAAGGTGTCACGATCCCGTATTTCTTCGCCAGCGCGATGACGCTCTGCTTCAGCTCGTTCTTCTCGCCGTGCAGACGGATCTCGTCGAGCAGGTAGCCGACCTTCCGCGTCGCCCAGAGCCGGGGCAGAAAGTCGTGCTCGCGGGCGTCGTCGGCGAACGTCGTTTCATAAACGTGCCGCTCGGTCGCGCCGCGCCGCTGCCCGGTCAATTCGACGGCCTTGTGTCCGGCGCCGCTGTAGCGCCCGAGCACCACCAGTTCGGTCCCGCCGAAAAGGTCGCCCAGGCGCGGCGGAAACTGGTCGTACACGCGCAAGTCGCCCAGCGAAAGCGCAAGGTCGGAAAGGACGGGGTCTGCGATCCGGCGGTAGAAGCTCGACAGCGCCAGTTCGAGGTTTTCGCCTGGCTCGACGTACTCGCGTGTTCCGCGGTTCTGCTCCGCCAGCAGGTCCAGCAGTTGGGTGTTGACATCGTGCCCGACGCCGAAGACGAAGAGGCGCGACCGGGACTCGTTCGCCTCCCGCACGTTCTTCAGGATCTCGTCCGTTTTGCACACGCCGACGGTCGGCTGTCCGTCAGTGAGAAAGACGATGTAATAAGGCCGCGACGGGTCTTTCCGCGGCGCGTCCTTCAGGGCGGTAAGCAGGGCGTCGTTGATGTTGGTGCCGCCGACGGCTTCGACCGAATCCACGAACTTTTTCGCGGCGTCGCGGCTTTCGGGCGTCGCCGACGTCATCTCGTCGCGGAAGCGGCGCGGCTCGTGCGCGAAGGTGATGATGTTGAAGGCGTCGCGCTCGTTGAGGTGCGAGAGGCAGAACTTCAGCGCCGCCCGCGCCTGCGCCATCTTGTCCTCCTCGGACATGCTGCCCGAGGTGTCCAGCACGAAGGCGATGTCCTTCGGAATCACGTCTTCCGCCTTGACCACCGCGTCCGGCGAAATCCGCACGAGGAAGTACCCATCCTCGCCCGGTTCGCGGAAGGTCAGCACGCTCAGACCGAAGTTTTTCTCCGAGAGGGTGTAAAACAGATCCAGGTCGCGGTCCGGGAAGACGTTCGCGCCTTCAAGGCTGGCGCTGACGCGGGAATCCGAACCGCGCGAGACGGCCACGTCGTGCGTCGGGGAGAAGACGCTCTTGATCGGGGTGCGGCTCTGGATCGTCGCCAGGAAGGTGAATCTCTCGATCGCCGCGGGCAGGTGTTTCTCGACGTTCAGCGGGTAGCGGTAGCGCACCAGTCCGTCCTTCGCCTCCAGCATCTGGTTGTAGGAAAGACGCACGCGGACGTCGCTTTGCGGATTGATCGGGAAGATGCTGGCCTTGATCATGCGCCGCCCGACGTATTCGAGCAGCGCGGGGTCGCGCATACTGCGCACGATCTGCTCGTAGGTGCGCCGCGCTTCGGCCACGTCGAGGAGTTTTCCCTCGACTTCCTCGCCGTTGACGTCCATCGTGAAGCGGGAGATCGCCACGTCCTCCTCGAGCGGGAAGATGTACGTTCCCTCGACGACGAACCCGTGCGGGTTATGAAAGGTCTGGTCGATCGTGGTGACGGCGGCGCCCTCGATGATCCGGGTCTCGACATTGAGTTGGCGCACGAGAAGGCGCATGTCGCGCTGAGGCGGGCGCTGCGGCGGATGAGGCGGACGATCGGGGGGCGGCAGTTCGGGACGTTCGGGGGGCGCGGGGGGAAGCGGGATCGGGCGGTCCACGTCGATGATGATAGTCTGGCCGGACGAAACCGGGACGCAAGCGGCGAGGGCGAGGATCGCGGCGGAAAACCGTCGAACAAAAACGTAAGACTGACTCATGATCGGACTCCGGGTTCAGAAGGCGCGGCGCCTTCTTTGTGTATTGAGAATCGGAGCGCAGCCGTCGCACGAACGAAGCCGCTCGGCTTCGCACGGCGCGGGACGAACTCAAAGAACGCTCTCATGCCCGTCGGCGTTAGACGCACCGAAGGGAATCTGGTTCCGGTCGCTGGTGAAACGTCCGCATCGGCGAGTTAATGCGTAATCGCCGAGAAGACGGATACAAGCGGGGTTGCGGCGACATCGGACGTAGCGCGGTGGTGAGGATCGGGTGTTGTCAGCGGCCGCGTCGCCTTACCGAAATGAAAAACGACCGGGTTCGCCTGCGGAGCAGGATCGAACCCGGTCTTCCTGGTCGATGTCACATCCCTGTCAGTCAGGTCCGGCGGGCGGATCGCCGGAGATTTCCGACGGTTCAGCGGCGATAGTTGAAGTAGAACCCGCCGCCGTCGCGGCTGTAGCCGCGGTTGTAATATCCGCCGACCGAGAACGAGCTTCCGCCGCGGTAGTATCCGCCGCTGTAGCCGGAGGAACTGCGGTAATACGACGGTCCGCTGTAGCAGACGACCGGACGCGGTTCGCAGTACACCGGACGCGGCGCGCAATACACCGGCGCCGGTCGGTAACACGAAGGCGCGGGGTAGTAGTAATTGTAACTCCGGTAATACCCCCCGCTGGAGTATCCGCCGCCGCTGTAATACCCGCCTCCGCCGTAGTATCGGTGGTCCGCGCGGGCGTCTGTCGCGATCGCCGCGCAACCCAGCACCCCGATCACCACCGCGAGGGTCGCAACCTTACGATGTGTTCCGCGCAACATGTTCCATCTCCTTCGTTACCGCACCACCGCACCGCGGGCGGTGTCCGCCGCCTGGTCCACGCGGTCCCTGCGGGGTGCGTCACTCCCTGAGACAGTTTACGAGTCGAGAAAGTTAGCAGGCAAGAAATAATTTTTTGAAATTCTTTCCCGCTATCACTTTGACATTAAATGTTTAATTCTGACTGTAAAATCCCGGACAATGCGCATGAACACAACTCGGTCGTCGGGAGTCAGATTGTCGAGAAAGTCACAGAGAAAACTGAGGCGCATTCTGCGGTAGGCGTTGTAAACCTCGCGTCCGGCTTCGGTTAGAGATACGTCCACCCTGCGGCGGTCGTCCGCATTAATGCTGCAGGTTACGAGCGGTTTGCCTGAAGTATGCCTCTCCAGTCCGCGAAGGATCCTCGACATCTGGGCTGGAAGCACGCCCACGGTGCGTTGAACCTCGCCGACGGTCATCGAGCCCGACTTGATCAGGGCTTCGAGGGCGAGAAATTCCGGCTCCGTCAGAGTATCTCCCGCGTTGGAGCGGCGAGCGCGCACGATGGCCGCCAGTTGTGAGGCTTCGAGGATTTCCTCGGCCATCGCGTCGATTTCCGGCGAACTGATCGCCTTCGGCATTTTGTTCACTCCGCAATTATCACTGTCTCTCAATATTATCGACAGAATAAGAATCGTCGAGACTGCGCCGCGGACGATCCGGGTTGTACGAGATCGACCGGATCGCGCCTGCGGCGTAGGATAGGGGCGCAAAGTCGGCGAAGGCGATCGCGCTTCGGGCGGGAGCGATCCCGCTGGAAGTGAGGAAAGTCCGAACCGGGCAGGGCACGGTGGTTGGTAACGCCAACCCGGGGCGACCCGAGGGAAAGTGACACAGAAAAGACACCGCCGAAAGGTAAGGGTGAAAAGGTGCGGTAAGAGCGCACCGCGCGCGGGGTGACTCGCGTGGCAGGTCAAACCCCACCGCCGGCAAGCCCAAGTAAGCAGCGAGGGGCGGCCCGTCCCGTTGAGCTGTGGGTAGGGCGCTTGAGCCGCCGGGCGACCGACGGCCTAGATGGATGATCGCCCGTGACGCCTCGCAGGACGGGTTCGACCCGTCCCCCAGCAGGGCGCGCGACAGAATTCGGCTTACTCCGCCGACTTTGCTTCATTTTCTTTCCCTTCCGGCGCAGGGTTTCAGAGTCGTCCGTCTGTCACCCTCGCAGGGTTGCGGTCCGTGTGTTAGAAAAGCCCGTCGGTCGCAGGTCCGGCAGGGAAATCGAGGGTCCGGGGTCATGTCCGAGCCGCAGACACGATATACGTTCGATCGGGTCGTCCGGATGGTGCTGAGCGTGCTCGGGGCGGCCGGGCTTTTTCTGCTTCTGCGATATCTGGCCGACGTGTTGATCCCTTTTGTCGCCGCGGCGGTGCTGGCGTACGTTCTGAACCCGGTGGTGACGCTGCTGACGGAGCGCGTGAAGCGTCGCGTGTACGCGGTGGCGCTGACGCTGGGGGGGTTGGGGATCATCGCGTTCGCCCTGCTTACGACGGGGGTCATCCTTGCGGCCGGGCAGACGGAGAAGTTTACCGCGACGGTGAAGAACCTCGCGCGGTCGTATGAGCAGGTGGCGCGTGAAGTGGCGTCGCAGCCGGCGGAAGAGGGGACGATCGCGCCCCCGACCGCCGCGTCGATGCTCAGCGAATTGCGCGTCGCATTCGGCGAGCTTTCAGCGTCCGGACCTGAGGGGGCTGCGTCGCTGGACCGTTACACGCGTTTCTGGAAGCGGTTGTCCAACACGAGCGCGTTTCAGATGGTGGGGGATCAACTTCCTGCGGATTTTGATGCTCGGCAGTGGCTGCTGGGCAAAGTCCGGGGGTTTCTGGGGGGGGCGTGGTCAGCACTGACGACGGGGGTGAGCGCGGTGATCGTGGGAGCGACGTTCATCGTGCTGGTGGCGGTGTACCTGTGCTTTCTTCTGCTGGACTATCCGGAGTACGTTCGGACCTGGCGGGAGTATCTGCCGCCGAACTATCGGACGGACCTTCTGGAATTTGTCGAGGATTTCGACGTTGTGCTGCGGAGGTACCTGCGGGGTCAGTTCGTGGTGGCGATGCTGACCGGGGCGTTGATGGCCGTGGGATTCTCGATCATCGGGCTGCCGATGGCGATTCCGCTGGGGTTGTTCATCGGGGTGCTGAACATGGTCCCCTACCTTCAGGCGGTGGGGGTGGTTCCGGCGTTCTTTCTGGCGCTGATGCGTCCGTTTGAGGAGAGCGGAGCAGGGCTGGGGACGTCGCTGCTGCTGGTGGGGGTAGTATTCATCCTTGTTCAGCTTATTCAGGACGTGGTGCTGACCCCGAGAATCATGGGCAAGGCGACGGGGCTGAGGCCGGTGGCGATTTTGCTGGGGGTTTTTGTCTGGGGTAAGCTGCTTGGTTTGCTGGGATTGTTGCTGGCGATTCCGCTGACCTCGTTGGGGATTGCCTACTATCGCCGGTGGGTTCTGAAGCATTCGAAGGACGCGACGCGGTTGGCTTCCGGTGGAGCGACGCAAGAGGAGTGACGCGGGAATGAACGGATTGATGAGCTTGATCGTTGGCGTGATGTTTCTGGGGGCACAGGAGGGCGCATCGGCGCCTGCGGGTCCGACGTTGAAGATCGGCGACCCGGCGCCTGCGCTTTCCGTGCATACGTGGGTGAAGGGCGAGCCGATCGATATCGAGGCAGGACGCGGTACGCAATGCTTTATCATCTGGTTCTGGCGTCCGCATGATCTGGGCAGCCAGCAACTGGCGCCGCGGCTGACGGTTTTTCAGGAGCGTTACGGGAAAAAGGGGCTTCGAATTGTCGGCGTGGCGACGGAGGACGAGAAGACGACGATCGACGGGGTTCGGGCCTTTGTCGATGCGGGCGGACCGCAGGTGGGCTGGACCGTAGCGTTGGACAATGTGAAAGAGACGTGGGACGCCTATCAGGTGGCGTCGCAACGACCGGGAGAAGGGATCGGCATGCCTCGCGCCTATCTGGTCAGCCGGGAGGGGAAACTCCTCTGGAGGGGGACGCCGGCGGATCCGAACTTCGAGGACGCGGTGATCGATCTGGTGGAGAACCGGCTGGACCCGGCGGTGTGGGCGCGGATGGAGGAGATCGAGCGGGTCATCGCGGGCAAAGCAAAAGGCGGACAGTGGCGGGAGGTTCTGAAGGATCTTGATGAGCTGCTGCGGATGTACCCTCACAGTTCAAAGGGAGTCAATTTCAAGGTGTTCGCTTTCGCTCAACAGCTTAAGGATTATGCCGGACTGAACGCTTGGGCGAAGGAGTTTTTCGCGGCGCACGGCAAGGATCCGCACGTCATGCTGAATCTGGCGACAGCGATCACGAATCCGGCGACGATGGGCGGGTTCGCTGACCGCGAACCGGAGACGGCCTACCGCGCGGCGAAGATCGCGTATGACGCCTCACTCGGGACGGAGTTGCTGGGGGACACGGCGCCGATCTACGCGAAATCGCTCTTCCAGCTCGGTGCGGTTCGCCAGGGTCGCAAGGTGCTGGCGGACGCGTGCGAGAAGATCAAGGGATTCGAGGCGGATTCGATGCGTGGCGACCTGGCGTTCTACGACCGGTGCCTCAAGCTGCTGGACGAGATCGAAAAGGAAGCGGCTGGCACGGCGAACCCGTAACCCGCTGCGCCGGTATCCGCACCGTCATCGGTTGGGGGTGCCTGATCGTCGGTGAGAATCGACGTCGCGGCGATTTTGTGGGGGTCAGGGCGTCTCGGCGGAGGCGCTCCGGTAGCGTTCCCGCTGCTCGGAAAGGCGCGTCAGCCACTTCGGCGTCTTGTTGGTCGGAGCGCGGGCGATGACGCGGTCGAGCGTGTCCACCGCTTGGGCAGGCTCACCGGAAGCCGCCTGCGCGGCGGCGAGCGCTTCATGAAACTCGACCCCCAGGTCAAAGGGTTCCGGTTCCGACGCCCGCCAGCGGTTGAAGGCGGACTGAGCGAGCCTGACCGCTCGCCCCGGATCACGTACCGCCGCGTCATCCGACGTCGCGATCACGAACGCGAGTCGCGCCTCAATCAGCAAATCTGAAGGCGACAGACGATGCGCGGCCTCGAGTTCCGTCGCGGCGGCTGCATCCTGCCCGAGAATGAGGAGAGATTCCGCCAGCGCCTGGTGACAGGTCGGGTCGTCGTCGCGGAGTCGTAGGGCGGCGCGGAAGGCCTCGACGGCTTCGGCGGGTTTGCCGGTCAGGTGCAGGATCCGTCCGAGTTCGTACTGGGCGTCGTAAGCGTGTTTTCCGCCAAGTTCGGCGATCCGACGGTAAACCGGAAGCGCCTCATCGGGCCGGCCGAGCACGGCGAGTGTGTCGGCGATGTCGAAGAGCGTTTCGTCATCGTCTTCGCGCAAGGCGAGCGCTTTGTTGAACCAGGCGAGCGCCTCCTCATATCGTTCGATTGCGCGCAGGCAGCGTCCGACGCCGCGCACGGAAAGCACGTACCCCGGTCGCAGTTGCGAGGCGGTGTGATAGTGGCTCATCGCTTCCTCAATCAGGGCAATGCGGCGCGGGTTGTGCAGGTCTTTCTCGCGTTCGGCCTCCGCGAACAGCGCGGAACCGTGGTTGACGTGTCCGATCGGACATTCGGGGCGCTGCGAAAGGTGGTAAGACCAGAGCGTGAGGCTGTCGCGCCAGCGCCCGACCTGCCGGGAGGTCAGGGCGCCCAGGGTGAGCAGCCCGAGCAGGCCAACGCTCAGGACCAGCCTCCGTCCGGACGCGCTGCTGCGTCGGAGGCAGCGGGCGACGAGGGCGGCGAGCGCGATCATCCAGGGCATGCAGGGGATGTAGGTGTACCGATCGGCGGCGAGTTGCGGACCGGATTGCGTCAGCCCCAGCACGGGCGACACGAGGATTGCGTAACAGATCGCGGCGGCCGCCAGGGCCGGGAACCGGCGGCGGGCGCGCCAGGCGATTACGCCGAGGATGATCAACACGGCAGCGGAGATCAGGGCCTTCGGGAGCATCTGGGCCCGGTCTTCCGGCCAGCCGTAAAAGGGCACGAGCGAAACCGGGACGAGCGATTTCAAAAGGTAGAACCCCAGTCCGAAGGCAGACTGCTGAAGTCTCATGCCAAGGGAGTAGGATTCGTTCAGTGGCTGCAGCGCGCCGACGGAGTGCTGCGCCGCGATAGCGGCGACGGCGAAGGCGACGGCGGGCAGCGTGTACACGGCGACTTCGAGGATGACGCGGCGTCGTTCTGCAATGTTCGCGGGATCGGCGCCGCGGCGCAGCCGGGCGAGCGGATAGACGTTGAGCACCAGCAGCACGGCCGGAAGCGTAATCCCCCACGCCTTCGAGAGCAGGGAAAGCACGTAGGCGATCAGGGACGCGGCAAGCTGAAGACCGCGTGCGCGCGGGGAAGGCGAAGAGACGGCGCGAAGATAAAGGAGGACCGCGGGCATGAGGAGCGCGCCGCTGAGCACGTCGCGGCGCTCGGTGACCCACGCGACGGACTCGACGCGCAGGGGATGGACGGCGAACGCCGCCGCCGCTACCACGGCCGCCAGTTCGGTCGAAGCGTCGGGAGGTTCGACGGATTCCGATCGCAGCCCGAGTGAGTTCGACCCTTCAAGGGTGAGCATGCGGCGAACGACAAAGTAGAACCCGATCACGGTTGCGGTATGAAGCAGCAGGTTCGTCAGATGAAACCCGAAGGGATCCAAGCCGTTCCAGATGCGGAAATCCAGGGCCAGGGAAAGCCAGGTCAGGGGGTGGTAGTGCCCGGCGCGGCTTTCGGTGAACATCCAGCGAAGGTTGGCAGTTGTCAGATCGCGGATGTGGGGATTGTCCGTGACGACGACGTCGTCGTCGTAGTTAACGAAATCGTGGCCCAGGGCGCCCGAGAATACCGCAGCGGTTGCCAGGGTGAGAATCAGGGCGCCGACGAGCGGCGCACGCGAACCCCTTAAGGGAATCGGAGGATCATACTGGACGGGCTTTTCCGACATCGCGTCAGACCTTATGCGGCGGATGCCGGGTCAGGATATTCAGTCGGGAAAATCTTATTAAACCAACAATTACACCGGCCTGCAATAATCGGCAAGTTGCCCGGGTTCTCGCCGCGCAGGCAGGCCGATATTATCCTACGGAAATCACAGACGGGGTCGATTGAGGTGCTGGCGTGCCGAGGGGCGGCTTGACGCTGCGGTCCGGGCGTGCGGTAATGCATGTTTCCAACGCCTTGTTGGCGCGGGGCGTGGAGCGATCAGACCTGCCGCGATCCGGCGTTCGCCCGGCGCGAGAGGAACAAGAACCGGGTAAGAGAGGATACGAACCCTGGTCCGGAAGAATCTGGACGGGGTGTTTTTTCAGACTGGGAGCGGATGGAGCGACTGAGGAAAGTCATACGAGGGCTGCTTTGCGCGGCGTTGCTGGCGGCGGGGGCGGGGGCGTGCCTCTGGCTGGTCAAGACGGCGCCGGCGCCGGACAAAGGCGAGGTTCGCCGGGCGGTTCCGGTCGTGCAGGTTGAAGAAGTGCGTCCGAGGGAGTTTGCGGCGCCGATCCTGGGTCACGGGACGCTGCGTCCGGAGAAACAGGTTCGCGTGGTGCCGAACGTGAACGGGCGGCTGGTCTACGCGCATGAAGATCTCGCAGAGGGCAAGCTTATCAAGAAGGGAGAACTGCTCTTCGAGATCGACCCGACGGTCTATCAGGCTCAGGTGGACACAGCGGAGGCGAACACGCGACGGCTCAATGCGTCGATCGCCCGTCAGAAGGAGGAACTGATTGCGACGCAGGCGCGGCTGGCGGTCGCGCGGGACATGCTCGAGATCGCGGAGCAGGAGCGGGACGCGAGCGAGTCGCTGGAAGACGGCACGCTGAGCGGGGTGCGAGTGAACGCGGACCGTCAGAGTTACCTGCGTCTGAAGGGGGAAGTGGTCGAGCTTGAGTCGAAGGAGCGCATGATCCCTTTGACGCTCGAGGAGCTGAATGCACAGTTGGACGCTGCGAGCGCGGCGTTGCGCCAGGCGACCTTCGACCTTGAGAATACGAAGATCGTGTGTCCTTTTGACGCCCGGGTGGAGTCTGCGACGGCGTTCGCCAGCCAGTATGTGACGGCGTTCGTGGCGATAGCGACGCTGACGGACGTTTCGTCATTCGAGATATCCGCGGTCGTGGATCCACGCGAACTGCGGTGGGTGCATGACGGGGTGGCGTCTGCGGTGCGGGGTGAGTCTGCGGGAAACGAGGCGCCGGAGGTGGTTGTGCGGTGGTCGCTTTACGGTCGGCAATTCAGTTGCTGCGGGCGCGTGACGCGTTTTGAGCGGCTGGACGAAGCGACGCGGACGGCGCGGATCGTGGTTCAGATCCGCGACGTGGTGCTGGGGCTGGATTGCGACGAGGCGGATGAGGTGCCGCCGATTTCGATCGGGACGTTCTGTCAGGCGGAGATTCCGGCGCGACCGGTTCCGGGCGCGCTGACGGTTCCGCGTCACGCGATTCACGAGGATGCGTGGGTCTACGTCTATGAAGATGATCCTGCTTCACCGGGGGCGGGGGTAGGGCGGCTGGGACGACGGCGGGTGACGCTGTTGCGGACCGCCGGGGATGATGTGCTCGTCGGGTATGAGGGGATCGAGGGCAACGGGGCGTGGGCTACGGAGCTGGCGGCGGGCGACCGGATCATCACGTCACCGCTGCCGCGTCCGGTGCCGGGAATGCCGGTCCGGTTGTCACCGGAGTCGCTTGCGGCGCTGAAGGCGGATGCGGAGTCGAGCGAGGGTGGCGTGCGCGTTGCGCTGGGAGCGCGCTAGTGTCGTGTCCCGGGATGACTTCCTTTTTTCAAGCCGCCACCGTGAGGGAGCGATTTCTTGCGGATCGCTCCCGAACCGCTTTCTGACGGGCGCGGCCCGGTTTGACGCGACGCCACGTTTCTGAGGTGTTGTTCAAAGCACCCCGAGTTGCGGCGCTGTTGTGTCCGGTTTGAGATTTGGAGGGGCTGATCTGGACGAAGCGGACCGGAGGTCCGCGGTCCGAAGTCCGCGGTGATGCGGGAGACCGGCACGGAGGAGGCCCGGTGTTGCCGCGGGCGTGACGCGCCGGGGCGCCGAACCAATCTCATGCGCACACTCATCACTTTCGGGGTCCGCAATCCGGTATCGGCCAACGTGCTGATGCTGTGCCTGATCGCCGGCGGGTTCTACGCGGCGCGACACATCGTCCGAGAGCGGTACCCGGAGTTTTCAATTGACCGGATCGCCGTGGAGGTCGTCTATCCCGGCGCCGGTCCGGGGGACGTCGAGACGGGCGTCTGCACGCCGATCGAGACCGCGATCGAGGGCATCGACGGGATCCGGGAGCTTTCCTCGGTCGCGTCGGAAGGGCACGGCATCGTGGTCGCGTTTCTGAATGAGGACGCGGACACGATGCGCGTTCTGGACGAGATCCGTGTTGCGGTGGACCAGGTGGACAGCCTTCCCGCGGAGGCGGAGGAACCTGTCGTGCGCGAGATGGTGTTGCGCACGGGGGTGGTGAATCTTGCGTTGTCGGGAGACGTCCCGGAGTCGGTGCTGCGGGACGTGGCGCGCGATGTGGAGCGGGAACTGCGGTCACTGCCGGGGATTTCGCAGACCGCGATCTGGGGCGTGCGGGACCGCGAGATTCTGATCGAGGTCAAGGAGGACACGCTGCGGGCGTATGCGCTGTCGTTCGATGAAGTCATGCGGGCGGTGGCGTCGAACAGCCTGGACCTTCCGGCGGGCGTGCTGCGCACGGCGCGTGAGGAACTGGTGCTGCGGGTGACGGGGCGTCGGATGACGGCGTCGGAATATGAGGATCTGGTCGTGTTATCGCGTCCGGACGGGACGGCGGTGCGCCTCGGTCAACTGGCGACGGTGCGGGAGACGTTCGAGGACGCGGCGATCGAATCCCGCTTCGACGGGGCTCGCTGTGCGGTGATCGCGGTGTACAAGACGCCCGAGCAGGACACGATCCTGATATCGAATGCGGTGCGCGAGTACGCGGCGGCGAAGCAAGGGGAGCTTCCGCCGGCGCTGAAATTGTCGGCGTGGGCGGACGGTTCGACCGAGATCAACGGCCGGGTGCGGATGCTGCTGTGGAACGGGCTTCAGGGCGTGGCGCTGATGGTGGGAGCGCTGGCGTTCTTCATGCGTCCGCGGGTGGCGTTGTGGGTGATGACCGGTTTGCCGGTGGCGTACGCGGGGGCGCTGCTGGTGATGTATTTCACCGGGCACACGATCAACATTCTGAGCCTTTTCGCGCTCATCATGGTGAGCGGAATGATCGACGACGACGCGATCGTCATCAGCGAGAGCATCTACGCGAGGAGTCGTCGCGGCGAGGACGCGGACACGGCGACGATTGAAGGCGTGATGGACGTGGCGATGCCGGTGGTGGCGTCGTCGTTCACGACGATCATCGCGTTCATCCCGCTGTTCTTCATCGTGGGCGTCATGGGCAAGTTCGTGCGCGAGGCGCCGCTGGTGATCATCGCGGCGCTCGTGGCGTCGCTGGTGGAGGTGCTGCTGATCCTGCCGCCGCATCTTCGCCACCACGGCGGGCTGGCGGCGGGGGGGGCGGGATCGCCTGCGCGATCGCGCTTTCGCCGGGCGCTGGATGGCGCGATGGAGCGGGTGATCGATCGCGTGTACGCTCCGACGTACCGCTTCGCGCTGGCGCATCGTTACGCTTTTCTGTCGGGAGCGACGGCGCTGGTGCTGGTTGGCGTGGGGCTGGTGGCCGGGGGAAGGCTTCCGCTGGTGCTGCTGTCCAGCGACGACAACACGATCCTGCGAGCGCGGGTCGAGCTTCCCGAAGGCACGCCGGCGGACGTCAGCCGGCGGATCGTGTCGGAGCTGGAGGCGGGGGCGTGGGCGCTGAACGCCGATCCGGATCTGAAACCTCGGCGCGACGGCGCGCTGGTGCGCCACGTGTACGCGACGCTCGGGGCGTGGAACGACTTCCTTCCCCGCCGCGGCAACAACCTCTGCGAAGTGAAGATCGAACTGATGCCGCCCGGACAGCGCTGGATCCGCGACCGCGACATCGTGGATCGGTGGCGGCGCGCCGTCGGCGACATCCCGGAGGCAACCTCGTTCGTCGTCGAGCCGGACGGCATCGCGCCGACCGACCGGCCGATCGAGATCCGCCTGCTGGGTCCGGATCTCGACGATCTGCGCGAGGCGTCGGAGCGTCTTCAGGAGCGGCTGGCGGAGTTCAGCGGGGTGCGCTCCGTGTATGACGACATGATCGCGGGGAAGCGTGAGCTTCAGGTGAGCTTGCGGCCGGAGGCGCGGATGCTCGGGCTGACGGTGGCGGACGTGGCGACGCAGCTTCGCCAGGGGTATTTCGGCGGCGAGGCGCTGCGTCTTCAGCGGGACCGCGAGGAAGTGCAGGTCCGCGTGCGCTACCCGCTCGACGAGCGGCAGTCGCTGTCGGCGCTGGAGAACATCCGGTTTCGGACGACGGCGGGGACGGAAGTGCCTTTTCATGAGGCGGTGGACGTGACGTGGGTCCGCGGACCGGCGGCGATCCGGCATGAGAACGGCATGCGGAAGGTGGAGGTCTACGCGGATCTGGACGAGCGTCTCGCCAACGCGGAGCAGATTCTCTCGCACCTGACGCCGGCGTTTCTTCCGGAGCTGGTCGCGGCGCATCCGGGAATGCGCTTCCGGGTCGCGGGTCAGCGGCAGCTGGTGGACGAGTCTTTGCGGAGCCTTGCGGTCGGGGCGGCGATCGCGATGGTGGGCATGTACGTGATGTTGGCGGTGACCCTGGGATCGTACTACCAGCCGCTGATCATCATGTCGGCGATCCCGATCGG
Source organism: Planctomycetota bacterium (assembly GCA_016860685.1). GTDB lineage: Bacteria > Planctomycetota > Phycisphaerae > UBA1845 > UBA1845 > JABWBH01. The sequence continues at coordinate 19,916 of BOJX01000025.1, read as the reverse complement.
GCTGGTGGGTTCGCTGCTGGGGCACGTGGTGATGGGGTTTGACCTTTCGTTGATGAGTCTTTTCGGAATGCTGGGGCTGGCGGGCATCGTCGTGAACAACGTGCTGGTTCTGATCGACTTCATCAACGCGCGTCTGCGCCAGGGGGCGACGGTGATTGACGCGGTGGTGGAATCCGGCAAAGCGCGGTTCACCGCGGTGGCGTTGACATCGATCACGACGGTCGTCGGGTTGATCCCGGTGTCGCTGGACACGAGCGGCGAGGTTTACAGCGTGATTCCGATGGCGATCTCGCTGGGGTTCGGGCTGACGTTCTCGACGGTGGTGACGCTGGTGCTGGTGCCGGCGATCTACCTGGCGTTCAACGATGTGCGTCGGGCGTTGCGGTGGATCTTCCGGGGCGGGGCGTACCCGTCGCCGGAGGAGGTCGAGCATTTCGCGGCGCGGCGCGGCGATGTGGACGCCGTTGCGGCGGGAGGGATGACGTGAGTCGCAGCGTGCGTCGCATTTCAGCAGCGTGTGCGGCGGCGGCGGCGCTGATCGTTGGATGCCGCGGTTTCGAGGGGACCGCCGTCCGGTACAAGTCCGTGCCGCAGGAGTTCGACCTTCGCCCCGCGCGGCGGAGCGGCGTCGAAGTGTCGTTGAACGCGGGCGGTGCAGACCCGGAGACCGAGGCCGCCGGTCCGGAGGCGCCTGTCGATCTGCTCGACGAAGGCGGCGTGCTCACGCTGGAGCGAGCCGTCGAGCAGGCGCTGCGCGGGAATCCCGACCTTCAGGCGGCGCTGGCTCGCCTCGAGGCGGCGCAGGCGCGCGTCGGTCAGGCGCAGGCCGCGTTCTGGCCACTCGTGGCGTTCACACACGCTTCAAGCCGGACGTTTCACACGCCCGCCAGCCGCAACCGGTTGGCGCTGGGCCTTCAGCAGCCGACGATCCTCACAACACCGTCGGATTCCTCGAGCCTGCTGGATCTGACGACGATCCTCGGGCTGTTGCGCCTGCCGTTGTTCAGCAATCTGGATCTGAAGGGCGACCGCAACTCGTTCAGCGAACACACGACAGCTTTCAGTATGTCGTGGCTGGTGTACGACGGGTTCGCCCGCGAGGCGCGGGAGCGCGCGTCCCGCCACCTGGAGTCGGCGTCGAAAGCAGCGCGGGAAGACGCCGCGCGGTTGATTCGGCGGTCGGTGACCACGGCGTATCATCAGGCGCAGCTCGGCGAGGGACAGCTTCGGATCGCCGCCGCGGATGAGGCGTTCGGGCGGGAGCAGCTCGAGGCGACCCGCCGGTTGCTGGCGGCCCAGAAGGCGGCGCCGACGGACGTGGCGAACTTCGAGCTTCGCGTGACGGCGGCGCAGGCGAATCTCGCGGCGGCGCAAGGCATCCGGGACACGAGTCTGGTCGTCCTGGCGGAATTGCTGGGGTTGGCGGGAGGGCGACTTCCGGAGGGGGTCCGCCTCGCCGAACTTTCGGCCGAAACCGCGGAGGATCTGTCCGCGCCTGACGCGGCGCACTGGCTTGCGGAGGCGGCGAGGCAAAGGCCCGACCTGCGGCAGCTGGAGGCGTTCCTGCGGAGTCAGGATGAGAACGTTCTGGCGGCGCAGGCGCTTTACAGCCCGATGATATCGCTCACGGCGTCGTGGGGGTTCACCCGGCCGTCGAACATCGAATACAGCGTCGAGGATCAGGCGACGGCGGCGGGCGTCGAGGTGCGCTGGGACATCTTCACCGGCGGAATGCGCCGTCAGAAGGTGCTCGAGGCCGGGGCGCTGCGGCGCGAAGCCGAGGCGCTCCTGCGTCGGCAATATCTGGCCGTCGAGTCGCAGGTCCGTCAGGCGGTGATCGAGGTCGTGCGTGCGCAACGCGAGATCGAGCTGAACGCGCGGGCGGTCGACATGAGCCGGCAGATCCGCGACGCCGTCCGCGCCGGGTATGACGCCGGCAAGGAGACGCTGACGCGGTTGAATGAGACGCAGCGCGATTACATCACCGCGGACGCCGAGCTGATCCTGTCGCGCATCCGTCTGCGCGAGGCGTGGAACGAACTGCGCTCGGCAGCCGGGTTGCCGCCCTGATGCCGGCGAGAAGGCCTCGGACGGTTCGCTACAGCGGTTGCTGCGCGAGCCAGCGGATGACGTCGGCGTGCAGCGGATCCACCGGAAGCGTGAGAAGCTCGTCCTTGCGGACCCAGCGGTGTTCGACGCGCGGCGGTTGCGGTGGGCGCTCACCGAGCACCCCGCAGAAGAAGTACCGAAGCGTCACCGGTCTGCCCTCCAGCACGGCGGCGATCGGGGGCTGACCGACGTCGATCTCCAGCCTCATGCCCAGCAAAGACTCTCCGCAGCGGCGCATTGCGGTTTCGCACGACTCTCCGGGCATCGTTTCGCCCGTCGGAAACGTCCACGGCGCGGCCGGATCGTTCGCCGCGCGGCACACGAGGTAAGCGTTGTCAAAACGCTGGATCAATCCGATAACGCGCGTGTTCGCCCAGAGGTCAGGCATGTCAGGTCGAAGGTTCCGATGACGGAACGCGCGACGGCGGCAAGGCAGAGGCGAGCGGCCAGGTCATCGACGCGATCCCGAACGAGAACAACACGATCGACAACACCACGCGGATCGCCCAGACCCACCGCCGCTGAGGCCTCGCCAGTTCGCGGTTGACGCCCTCGAACGTTCCCTTGGGAAAGCGTCCGCTGTCGGTGATCCAGCGAACATAGCCGATCGCCCCGCCGGGCGGATACCGGTCGGAAAGATACCGGCGGACCTGGTCTTCGATCGACGTCAGGTATTCCGCCTTGTTCAGGCCGTCCGGCAGGCGCGTCCGCGCCTCCACCGCGAGGTTGGCGATGTCGCGCGGGAGCCCGACGATCTCCCCGCGGATCGAAAGCCCCCAGCCGACAAGTACGATCAGCGTCGTCCCGGCGAGCACCTGCGCTTTCGGGATCGGGCGCCGGCGCGCCGCGACGCGGTAAACCGAGGCGCCGATCACCAACCCGAAAAGAGCGTAGAAGAAAAGCCCGAGATACGCCATCAAAAAGGAAACGTACGACAGCAGCACGCCGAAGGGCGCCGCCAGCGAGCATCCGACCGCCACCGCCACCGCCCAGCGGACGCCCGGCCGCGCCTCAGGAACCGACGGCGCGACCCGCACGGCGGACGCGGTTGAACCCGTCCCGCGGGACGCAGAGGCTTGTTCGATCGCCGGTGGCGTCAACTCGCTCATCCTCGATTACCGCCCCTTCGACGACCGGTACCACACCACCTCGACCTCCTCAATCGTCGCCAGCCCTTCGCGGATCAGCCCGTCCAGATGCGCCAGAAAGGCATCGATCTTCGCCCGCTCGTCCACGATCTCGATGATCAGCGGGAGATCCTCGCTGAGCCGCAGCACGCCGGCCGAATGCACGCGTGAATTCGCCCCGAACCCCATCACGCCCTTGAGGACCGTCGCGCCCGCCAGATGCTGCTCGCGCGCCTTCAGGACGATCGCCTCGTGCAGCGGACGACCGTCCGCACGGTCAGCCTCGCCGACGAAGATCCGTAACAATGCCGCCTTTCCCGGAAGACTCATGACCGTCCGTCCTCCTATCCGCGGCGGTCCGAACCCCGCCGGGAAAATGTATCACGGAGTGCCGTCCGGCGCAACGGGAGGGTTTCCGTCGCGCATCGGCGCCGTCCCCTCGCCGTGCTTCACGACCCCGCCCCCCGGCGCGCCAGCCAACATCCGGCGTACACGGCGATCATGCACAGGCCGACGCTCCCCAACACGTTCCCCATCGCCCGGGCGAACTGCCCGGACTGAACCAGTTTCAGCGTCTCCCACGAGAAACTGCTGAACGTCGTGTACCCGCCGAGCACGCCGATGAGCACCGCCGCGCGAAGCCGCGGATCCACCGCCGCCGCGTCAAACCTCGTCGCCAGGAATCCGATCAGCAGGCAGCCGGAGACGTTCACCGCCAGCGTCCCCCACGGAAACCCGATCGCCCGCCCCTGAACCCATCCGGAAAGCAGGTAGCGAAGCGCGCTACCCGCCGCCCCGCCGACCGCCACCGCCAGGATTCGACTCAAGGCCTCCACGTTCGGATCTTCCCTGTTTCACGAACTGACGCCCAGCCGACTCTTGACGCGGCGATGCGTGGGAAGCACGCCAATGCGCAGCAACCGCCGCGTAGCGGCCCGCCGTGTCAAGGATCCGCGCCGAAGAACGTCGTCGAGTGATTATACGTGAAGTCCGCGTTCTGCTTGAGGGGCAGGGGGACAGGGACAAAACGGAGAGGGCGGGATTCGAACCCGCGGTGCAGGTTTATACCCGCACGACGGTTTAGCAAACCGTTGGTTTCAGCCACTCACCCACCTCTCCGTGGGATACGGCAACGTCTTTTCGCCGCCAAGGTTGGCCCGTACCACCCGATCGTCCTGCGGTACGGGCGCCGACCCGGATGGGATTGTTGTGCCCCGTCCGGTCGGCGTCAAGCGGCAGGTCTGGCGGAGACGGCGCCGGCCCGGTGGGGTTCTCCGATCCCGATGTCATCCTGGCCTGCGGTTGGGGGGACGTTACGTGTTACCGCTCATAAGGGGACCGGACTTCGGCGATATCCGGGAGTTCGGCGGCGTAATCCTCCGACGTGAGGATCCACTGACTTGCGCCCGGGTAGAGGAAGAACTCGGTATTGATGAGCGTCTGCATCGCCTCCAGCGACGTGGCGGCGGTGTAACAATCGGCCTCCTGATTTCCGCGCATGCGCCGTCCGCTGCGTGTGACCATGTGGCGGTCGAAGAATCGCTCGGCCGATACAATATCGATCATCCACTCCCGAAGACGGGGTTCCTGAAATACGCCGCGCTCCCAGTCAGGCCAGCCGGTGTACCCGGTGATGAACTTGCTGTTCGGGACGGCCTCGACGACGGTGCGGGTCAACTCGGCGGTTCCTTCCTCGCGGTTTTCCCAGTATTCGCGGTTGCGGAACACGGCGGGCATCCACCACCAGAACTCGATACCGGACTCCGCCAGCGGCTGAAGGCTCGTCCGAAGCTCGTCCAGGTCGATTGTCGCCCGATGACCGTTGAACATCTCGAGCGCGGTTTCGTTCTCGAGGACCACGACGTTCACGCCCGAATGCTGAACCGTCAACTTCGCCCGGTCCAGGATCGTGACCCACCCCGGCTCGTAGGCGAAGTTGTCCGGCGGCAGGTACGAAGCGGTCTTGAACCCGCCGATGACGGTCAGCCCCCGGGGCTTGTGTTCGCGCAGGGCGTCATACAACCCTCGAACGTTGCTCCCGGTGGTGGTGATGACGACGGTGTTGGTGACTTTCGCCCAGTTCTCGATCCCCACCATCGCGAAGTCGAAGACCGTCATACCCTCGCGAGCGCCCTGCTCCTCGGTGAACAAACTCAGCGCCGGCTCCCAGGGTTGGTTGACCTCATTCCACGGCAGCAGGAGCTTGTTGAGGGTGATCGAAAAAATCGCTTCCTTTGAGGCGCCCTCGCCGTCGGTTACGCGGAAGGTCAATTCGTCGCGTCCGTGGAACCCCGAGCGCGGCTGATAAACGACGCGGGCCAAGTCCCGCTCTGTGTTGTCGATCTCCAGGATGTCCCCGTGCCGGGGCGCCTCGACAATCTCGAACGTCAGGTCGTCGTTCTCGGCGTCCGATCCGTGCAGCGTGAGCGTCGCCCGTGCGCCAACCGGAACGAACGCGCTGCCGTCCTCCGCGCGGAGGCTGTCTCCGCCGACGTCGAACGAGACCGTGACCCGGGTTTCCGCGGATCGAACCAGCCCGTCGGTGACCGTGAAGGAGAAGGCGTCCTCTCCCTCGGCGTCGGCGTGGGCGGTGTACGTGACGCTCGCGGTGTCGTGCCCGTCGTTCTCGACGCGGCCGAGTTGACCGTGTCCGGGAGCGTCGGCGATCGAGAACGTAAGATCATCCCCGTCGGGATCGCGTCCGCGAAGTGTAAGGCGCGCGGTTTGCCCGGCTTCGACGAATACATGCGCCGGCATTCCCTCGGGCGGCTGGTTTTCCGGACCGCTTCCGAGCACGAGTACGCCTACATCGTCGTGCGTCTCCTGATCGCCCGCGCGCAGCGTCAGGCGGAAGACGAGCACCACGTTCGCATCCGTTGCGGGTGCGACGAACGACGCCGCCAGGAAGCCCGCTCCGTCGATCGACACATTCGGTCCGAGCGTCTGCGACCACGTGACCTGCGTATCCGCGTTCGCGGGGAGTTCGCTTCCGCGACCGTCCAACGTCACTGTCTGTCCGGGGATCGCTTCCACGTCGGGTCCGGCGTTCGCGATGAGTTGAACCTCCTCCGCGGAGGGATCCACGAGCAGATCGTCGTTCGAGCCGTCGCGCCCAACGTCGATGACGCCGAAGATACGTTCGACCCGTCCGTCCGGCCAGGCCAACTCGACCGTGATGCGATATCGCCCCTCGCGCGAGTACGTATGACTGACGCTCAGTCCGGCTCCGTCCTTGTCATCGCCGAAGTCCCACGTAGCGAGCAACCCGGAAAGGGGGATGTCCCCTGGCAGCTCCAGCCGGAAATCGACGGACAGGGGGTTGCAGCAGAAGACGCGCGTCGCGCTGAAGCGAACGCCGGGGGGTTCTCCGCTTCCGCCGGTCACATCGCCGTCGCCGGCCTGCGGGTCCACGCCGACGAGCGGTTCGTCGAGTGACGCCCCGCCGCGATCCGGATCTTCGACACTGCCGCTGCACGCCGTCAGCACCGTGATGATTGCCGCCAGCGGCAGTACGCTCGGCCGCCGCGCACGGTTTCCGCGCGGTTGCTCCTTGCAACTCATTTTCCCCTCCGGTTCTCGGTATTTGTGCCGCAGCGCGGCCCTGGACGACGCTCGGGAACTTCTCGATCGCCCGGGCGTCGAATCTGTCCTCGAGGGCTTCCCCTGTTGCCGGGCTTCTCCGGGTTCACAGGTCGTGCGATCCAAGCCTACGATTCGCGGGCCTTGCCGAGACGACGTTGGGCGGAAACCCCGGATATCGGCGGACGAAGCGCGCATCCGCGCCGCGGCTTGTGTAAACGTGGAGAATCGTCATGACGAAGAGGACCGGACTGAGGTTGGCGCTTGTCGCCGGCGCCTGCTTGACGTTATCGGGCGCCGGCTGCCGAACCGCGCCCTCGAACCCGGGTTCGCCAGGTGAACCCTTGCCGGATGTCGATGCGCCGTCAGCCTCCCCCGGCACGGCGGCGGTGCTGACAGGCTGCATGAAGGATGAAAGCGGTCGCCCCGTTCCCGACGTCCGCGTTATCCTTTTTGCCGGCTTCGCCACGCGATGGCGCGTCGCCGAGACGAAGACGGACGCACAGGGGCGCTACGAATTCAATCCGATGAGTTACGGTTCAATGATTCGTGATGAGGCCTCGGATCGTTGGGACTACTACGTCGGAATACAGATCGAACATGCGACGTGGGTCAGCGCCGACGGGCGCTCGTGGTGGGATCTGACCGTGTCATCGGCCCCCGGGGCGGTGACGCGCTTCGACCTCACGCTGATCCCGGGAGGAGCCGTCGAAGGCGTCGTGCGTGATGCGGATACCGGGGCGCCCCGGTCCGTCGATTTGCGCCTGTATCTTCAGATGCCAGGGAATTTTCTCAGGTACGCCACGACTGACGAGCGCGGCGCCTTCCACCAGTCCGCGCTTTTCCCGGGTCATTACGTCGCCGACCTCAACGAACCCACCCTCGAGTACCCGGTCATCAGCGAATTCGACGTCCGCGCCGGACAAACGACCCGCGTGAACTGGACGGTCGCCTTGCCTCCGGCGGACCTGGACTCAGCCGGGGAAGATTGACTCGCACCGCCCCCGCGGACGGACGGACGGGGACGGGTCGAACGAGCCTCATCGGACCACGTCGAGGATTGCGGCGGCGGCGAGGACGCAGCTTACGACGCCGTTAACCGTGAAGAAGGCGACGTTGATCTTCTCATAAGCGCCGGGACGCACGAGGTTGTTTTCGACGACGAGCAGGACGGCTGAGGCGGCGACGCCCGCGCCGTAGATGATCCCCAGGTCTTCGACCGCACCCAGCACGACAAGCGCGACGATCGCGGCGGCATGAAGCACCCGCGCCAGCGCCAGCGCCCGCGCAGGCCCGACTCGGGACGGAAAACTGTGCAGTCCCTCGCGGCGGTCCACATCGATGTCCTGGCATGCGTAGAGGATGTCGAACCCGCCGATCCAGCAGGTCACACATAACCACAACAGACCTGCCCCCCAGCCCAGCGAGCCGGGATGTACCGCGATCCACGCCGCCGCCGGCGCCAGCCCGATCCCCGCGCCCAGCCAGAGGTGCGACCACTTCGTAAACCGCTTCGCATACGAATACCCCAGCAACGCCGCCAGCACCGGCAGCGAAAGCCGCAGCGGCCAGGGATTCTCGTACACCGCCTTGAACAGGGCGCATCCGACCAGAAAAACCAGCACCGCCGCCGCGAACATCGCCCACGCGGCCGTGAAGGAAAGTCGTCCGGCGGGCAGCGGCCGGCCCTGTGTGCGCGGATTGCGGGCGTCGATCCGGGCGTCCGCGATCCGGTTGAACGTCATCGCCGCACTCCGCGCCCCGATCATGCAAAGGAGGATCAGCGCCGCCTGTCCGGCGTAAGGCGCGGTCCGGCTCGGGAGATTCCGTGCCGCCAGGAACGCCGCCATCAATGCAAAAGGCAATGCGAACACGGTATGCGCGAACTTGACCATGTCCGCCCAGACCCGGATCGGCGCCAGCCACGCCACCCGCGAAGCCCTTTTGATTTCCGTCCCTGCCTGCGTCATGGTTGCGAGCGCCGCATCACCTCGCTGTCCTGCCATCGGGTGTGCAGTGCGTGCGGCACGTCAAAAAGGTCCGCGAGCTTCCCCACGACGAAATTCACGAGATCGTCGATCTTCTCCGGGAGCATGTAAAACCCGGGCGACGCCGGGCAGATGATCGCCCCGGCCTCGCTCAGACGCACCGCATTGAGCAGGTCGATGTGCGTCAGGGGCATCTCGCGCAGAACGAGGACGAGTCTGCGCCGCTCCTTGAGCGTCACAGCGGCGGCGCGGTCGATCAGATTGTCGCCCAATCCGGCGGCGATCGAGGCGAACGTGTTCGTGCTGCACGGGCAGACGATCATCCCCGCTGTGCGGAACGACCCGCTGCCCAGCACGCTGCCGACGTCCTTGTATCCGTGGATGACCAGCCGCTCGTCACGCCGCCCGATCAGCGAGACGTCGTCAACCCGCTCCAGCCCCAATTCATCCCGAAGCAGGCGGCGCCCGAACGTGGACACGACCAGGTGAACTTCCGCGCCGCCGTCCAGCAGCGCGCGAACCAGACCCGTCGCGTAACGCGCGCCGCTGGCGCCGGTTACGCCGACGATGATCCGCTTCAGCTCCCCGCCACCGCTCATCCGCCCGTCCCCTCCATCGTCCGCAGCGTCCGCAAGGCGACGGCGCCGGCCTGCTCCGCCCACAAACTTGACGGAAACCGCCGCACCAGGGTCTCAAGCTCTTTCCCCGCGTCCCGCGGTCGGTCAATTTCATTGTAGGCCAGGCACAGCAGGAATCGCGCCTCGGGCTCGGCGTCGGCGCCGCGCCCGTCGTAACTCGCCAGAAAGGCGCTCAGCGCCTCCGCTCGCGCCTTCGCATCGCGCTGCGACTTGATGATCTCCAGCTTCAGATTGTCCGCCCAGATGCTGGCCTCGTAAGCTTTGAGCAGCCTCTCGACGTTGGCGGCGTAGCCTTCCGCACGCGGATCCAGATGCGCTAGTCCGAACGCCACCGGCCTTGCCGGGCGGTCCGTTCCGCACAGCGGCTCCCAGCCCACGACGGGATCCTCATTCGCTTCGATCCACTCCAGCAGGCGACGCGCCTCGACCCGCATCCGGCTGAAGCTCAGCGGATGCTCATCGCGCGGCGCCCGGCGCTGAAAGAAGGCGCTCCACGTCGAAGGCGGCGGGGAGGTTGCGGGTTCGTCCGCGCCGACGCCGGCGTGCGTCACCAGATCCGAAAGGAGCGACCGCGCCGCCTCGATCCGCCCGCGCCGCAACTCGATCTGCGCCAGCCGCAATCGCGCCGCCGCGGCATACGTCGAATCCGGAAAGTTCTCCAGCAAACGGCGCCACTCGAACGCCGACCAGGGGCTGGGAAAGTCGTCGTAAAACCGGATCAGGTTCTTCCGACGGAACGCCCCGAGATCGACGCGCATGTCCAGCGCCGACGCCTTCAGGAAAAGAGCGTCGGGCGCATAACGACTGTCCGGGTAGTATTTCAGAAACGCATCGCATTGAAACGCATGCGTCCACTGATGTTCGGCGAGCACCGAGCCCTCGACCTGGAGAAAACCCTCAACGTCGTGATGCTCGGGACCGGACATCCTCAGCGTCCACTGGAGCTTGACACGATCCAGGATGTCGCTGAAACGCGGTCGCGGCTCGGGATAACCGAACCACTCCCGCTCCGCGGCGCGAAGGAGGTCATCCGTCGCGTCGTATCCGCCGGACGGATCGCCCCGATCGCTGAAAAAACTGCGCCGCGTCTCGACCAGGCGCCGGTAGTGCAGTTCGTCGCGCCCCACCAGATACTCAAAAAGCAGCACCGGCAGGGAGAACATCAGCGCCAGCACCGGCGCGATCGCTCCCGGGCGAAAACGCACGATCCGCGCGATCCCCAGCACCACCGCCGTCACCACGGCCCCCGCGACGATCGCCATCACCCACGGCGCCAGAAACTTGATCGGATCCAGCGGATCCGCCGCGTCCAACTCCGATCCCGGCGACCCGCGCCACGCCAGCAGAAAATACAACACCACCGGCGCCTGCCCGATCAGGGCGGACATGAACTGCGACCGCTGGCGGAAAGGCCGGCACGACGCCAACATGCAGCAGCCCAGCAGCGTGATCGCCAGCCACGGCATCACCGCCAGGAACGCCACCGCCAGGATGAAAGGCAGGCTCGCCCAGATCCGGTACAGAATCGCCACCAGCACCGGGATCGACACCAGGCAGGATACGAGCAGTCCGACCACCGGAATCATCGCCGGAACGTCGGTCACCTTGATCGGACCCAGGAGGAACGAGGCGAGCGTCACTCCCGTGTCGCCCGTGAACCGGAACGTCAGCCTCAGGATGTTCCAGTATCCCTCCTGCGCCGGGGCGAAGAAGACCCCCGTCCGCAACCAGTACGTGAAGCATCCCACGCCGAGGAATAAGGCGAGGTTCACCCCCAGCAGCACGAAGGCGCGCAGCCGGTACTGCCCGCCCCACAGCGACCAGACATCCTCGGCCGGGCGGGAGGAATCAGCGCTCAACGTTGGCGCGGTGATAACGCTTGTCACGGGCTGTTCCACGCGACGTAAATCGTGACGACTCCCAACGTGCGCGGGTGAAGCTCAACCCGCGTAAACCCCACGGCGCGCAAGTCCCGCGCCACCGCATCAGCCCCCGGAAACGTTACCACCGAACTGGGCAGATAGCGATAGGCGCCCGTCCGATCGCCCGACATCCACGTCGCCAGCCGCGGCATCACCCGCGCCGTGTATAACTCGGTGAACCATCGTGCGAATCTCCCGGCGGGACGGGAGAATTCGAGGATGACAAGCCGCCCCCCCGGTGCCAGCACGCGGAAGCACTCACCCAGCCCGGCGCGCAGATCCTGAAAGTTGCGGATCCCGAAAGCGCAGCTCACCACGTCGAACGACCCGCTCGCAAAAGGCAGCTCCAGCGCGTCGCCCTCGCACCACGTCGCGCCGCCCCCGCCCGTCGCGGCGCGGACCAGCATCTCATGCGCGAAATCCAGCCCGGTGACGCGCGCCGCGCCCCCCGTCAGAAACGCCCGCGCAAGATCCCCGGTTCCGCACGCAACGTCCAGCACGCGCTCCGTTCCGGCCAGACGCGCCAACCTCACCGCGTCCCGACGCCACGCCGCGTCGCGACCGAAGCTGAACACGCGGTTGACGCGCTCGTACGTCGGCGCAATCGCGTTGAACATCGCCCGGACGCGACCGGCCTTGTCCGCCGTCGTGTGCGGAGATCGGAGCAGCTCGTTGCTCCAGGTCGCGGGTCTGTCATCCGCCAGCATATACAAAGGATAACCCGGCTCGCGGTCCGGCGGAATCATGCGACCGGCGGGTTTCTCACGTCGGGTTAATCCCCGGTAGTGACGGCAAATTCTGCCGATCGGGCGCGCCACGACCGGCGGTCCGTCGGATTCTCGGTAGCGATGCATTCGCGCACTCTCTCGCTCGTTCAGTCAGGCGACGGAATCGTAAGCTGAGCGTAATCGCGCCGGGGTCGAACGAGCGGCTCGCCGGGCGCGGACGGGAGGGTGAACGATGTCCTTCGTAGACCTCAAAGAAGCGTTGCTCGACTGGCCTTATGATTCCGATAAGATTTCCGTGCGCAAGATCCGCGGCGCCGACGGGCTGATCAAGATCCAGCAGCGCGTCGAACTCGGGATCGTTCAGATGTTCGCGGAGGGACGCCCCGACGGCGGACGACCCTTCGGGCACGACACTCTGCTCGATCACCACCGGGCGCGCCTCGCCGAGTATGAGAACCGCAACGGAACCGTCGTCGGCTTCGGACTTTCGGCCGAGGAATGCCGCCAGCTCCGCGAGGAGGCCTCGCAGTATTACCGACGCTACGTCGCCTACTTCGTCCTCGAGGATTATGACCGCGTCATCGAGGACACCCAGCACAATCTGAACCTTCTCGACTTCGTACGCGATCACGCCCTCGATCCGGAGGACGCGCGGCGCCTCGAAGTGTTCCGCCCTTACGTCGTCATGATGAACGCCCGCGCTCAGGCCCACCTCGCGCTGCGCGAGGGGCACGCCAACAGCGCGCTCGCCCACGTCAACCGCGGACTCATCACGATCCGCGAAATTTATGACGAACGCGGAGAGCCTGAAGCTTACGAACGCAGCGAGGAAGTGCGCATCCTCTGCAACATGCGCGCCAAGCTCGCGTCGGACCTTCCGGCGCCGCCTCGATCCAATCTGCGCGAGAAACTGCGCCGCGCGATCGAGGACGAACGCTTCGAGGAAGCCGCCCGTCTCCGCGACGAGATCGACGGCATGCCCGATCAGGATTGATCCGCTGCGCGGCGCGCCCGAACCCGCGCGATCAGCGCGTCGAGGGCGACGCCCGCCAGCGCCACGCACGCCAAGTCGAACGTCACGTACCGGTAGCGCTTCCACGCCACCACGACGAAGATCACCGCCCACCCCGAAAGCGACAGCAGCGCCAGCGCCCCGACCGCGAAGCGCCCGCCCCGTCGCCACAGCACGATCGCGCCGATCACGCCCAGCGCCGCAACCAACCGGTACGCCCACGCCTGCCCCGCCCGCAGGACGCCCCCGGAACTCCCGGTCCGCTCCTCGATCTGAACCAGCAAGCGCAGAACTTTCTCCACGCCGTAAACGACGTGCCGCGCCGGATCCTCCCGGATCCACGCCGCCGCAAGTGCCGCCGCTCGCCGGTCGCTCTCAATCTCATCCGGGAACGCCGCACCCCGGTTGATCGGATTGTGATAGGCCCAGTAATCCAGCAAGCCGTTGTCGCTGAGACACTCCCGCCAGTTGAACGCCGATCCTTCCCGCGCCAGGCCCGCGCCGCGGAGAAGGTTCTCTCCCCCGCTGCTTCCGGCAGGCATGAACGTGCCGAACACGATCGTGTTGCGCACAACCCACGGCGCATACGTGACCGCAAACCCCAGCGCCACGGCTCCCGCACGGCAGACTCGCTCCCGCACCCCCGTCGCCTTCCCCGCGACAAGCAGCGCTGCGGCCCACAAAACCCCCGCCAGCGCCAGATTCTCCCGCGTCAGCGCCGCCAGCCCGGAACAAACACCGCAGACCGCGGACCAGATCAGGCGGGACTTCCGCTCCCCTTGAACGCTGGCCGCGCGGAACAACGCCAGCATCCCGCCGGCGAGAAACACCAGCGCGAGTACCTCGGTCATGATCTCCGATGCGTTGAAGACAAAGATCGGGTAGCCGGCGTACATGATTCCCGAGAGCACCCCGGCGCGGGATCCCGCGACGCCGGCGACGGCCAGAAGAATCAACACCGCCGCGGTCGCGTCCACACCGGACTGGACGATCCGCACGCGAAGCGGCGCATCTCCCACGGTGGCGTAAACCCCGGAAAGAAACAGCGGGTACGCCGGACCTCGACGAGCGCTGGGCTTGCCTCGGAACCCGAGCACGCCGTCCTCCAGCAGGTTCCTCGCCGCCCAGTCGTATACCTGCGGATCCTCCCGGTTCCCTCCGAACCGCGCCACGATCTCGTTTCCGCCGAACACGAAAGCAAACGCCAGCCGCAACCCGAGCGCGACCAGGAACACCGCCGCCGCAGCCCGACGGATCGAACCCTGCTTTGCCCCGGGCGGCATACCCTCGTCGGTCGATTTTGCCTGCCCCTCCCGCATCCTGCTCCGCACCTCCGCCGCCGGTCGCGCGGTGTAACGTCAACCGCCCGCGGCGCATCTGAGGCAGTGTGACCGCATTATCCACGACATACCAGAGTATCATCGAAACCACGGAAGGGTGGGCGTCCGTGATAGAGCCGACCGAGGGTCCGGAAACGCAGGCCAACCCGCTTCACGCGATGCACTGCCTCGAGATCTGGGGCGGAAATCATGCGGCGCGCTCGGGGGTCCGTGTGCCGGGCATTGACGCCTGGGTCACCGGCGAAACCTACCACGGCGAGTCCCTCGGGGGCGACATTCACTACGTCTCCACCTGCGGCGGCGGGAAGATCGCCAGGTTCGCCGTCGCCGATGTGGCCGGACACGGACAGGCGGTCGCGGGCGTCGCCGTCGAACTACGACGCCTGATGCGCAAGCACATCGACACTGTCGATCAATCCCGGTTCGTACGCGCGTTGAACGACGAGTTCTCACGTCGTTCGTCTCAGGGCGTCTTCGCCACTGCCGCCCTGGCGACGTATTACGCGCCCACCCGTGAGTTGATCGTCTGTCTCGCAGGGCATCCGGCGCCGTGGTGGTACCGCTCGCGGCTTGATCGCTGGCAGCCGCTTGAACCGGCTTCGGGAAGCGAGCCGTCGCCTTCCACTGCGCCGGTTTCTGCTGGTGCAAGGCGCCTCGCCAACCTGCCGCTGGGCATTGTTGCCCCCACCGAGTACGAGCAGTTCTCCGTGACGCTGGATCCCGACGATCTCGTGCTCATCTACACCGACGGCGTCGTGGAGGCGGAGTCTCCCGAGGGGGAGATGCTCGGTCCTGAAGGATTGCGCCGCATGCTGGAGCAGTCGGATCCTCACCGCCCGGCGACCCTAAGCGCCAACCTCCTGGAGTGGATCAACCGGTTCCGCGGCGCAACGCCCGCTGAGGACGATCAGACGCTCATCCTCCTGCATCACACGGCCGCCGGTCCGCGCCCGCCGAAATTGCTCGAACTGCCGACCGTGGCGGCGAAGATGCTCGGGCTGAGGCGGATCTGAGCGGTCGGATCAGACTCGCGCGCCGTTCTCGCCGTCGTCGAAGACGTGAACACGCTCCCCGTCGACGATCGCCGTGACGGCGTTCCCCGGCGAAACTGGCGTGACCGGCGGCACGCGCGCGATGACGGACTCGCCCGATGACAGCGCGATGTGAACGTTCATCGTCTCGCCCAGCGGCTCCACCACGCTCACGCTTCCGCTGAAGCACAGCGCGCCGTCGTTTACGCGAGCCGGTGTTCCGCCGTCGCCTGGAAGCCGCACATGCTCCGGACGGAAAGCGAGTTCCACGGCGACCCGCGCCGCTTCGGACGACGGTTCGCGGTCGCGCCGCCAGTATCCGCCCGCGGTCAGACGCCACCGTCCGTCCTCGCGCGTCGCCTGAAGAAAGTTCATTCCCGGTGAGCCGATGAAACTCGCCGCGAAGCGGTTGACCGGCCGCGTGTAAAGCTCCATCGGAGGTCCGGACTGCTGGATCACGCCGTCGCGCATGAGCACGAGGCGCTCCCCGAGCGTCATCGCCTCCTCCTGATCGTGCGTGACGTAGATGCACGTCGTCCCGAGGCGCTGGTGCAGCGCCTTCAGCTCGGTCCGCGTGTGCAGACGCAGACGCGCGTCGAGGTTGCTGAGCGGCTCGTCAAAGAGGAAGACGCTCGGTCGGCGCACGATCGCTCGTCCGACGGCGACGCGCTGCCGCTCGCCCCCCGACAGATCCTTCGGCCGGCGGTCCAGCAAACCCGCGATGTGCAGCATTTCGGCGACTTCATGAACCCTCGCGCGGATGTCCGCTTTCGGCATCCGGCGGATCTTCAGGGCGAAAGCCAGATTGTCGTACACGGTCATGTGCGGATACAGGGCGTAGTTCTGAAACACCATCGCCACGTCCCGGTCCTTCGGCTGCACGTCGTTCACGACGCGATCGCCGATGCGGATCACCCCGCCGCTGACGTCTTCCAGCCCCGCGATCATCCGCAGCGTCGTCGTCTTGCCGCAGCCCGACGGGCCGACGAGCACGACGAATTCGCCGTCGCGGATATCGAGATTGAACCCGCGCACCGCGCAGACCGCGCCCTTGCGCGATGGATATGACTTGGACACGTTTTCAAGCGTGACGGACGCCATCGAACTCGCAGTATGACGCAGACGGACGAGGTCACAAGCCCCGGCAAGCCGTCGGGGCTGCGCCGCCTACGCCGACGCGCCGCTGTAACGACGCAACCCGAACCGGAAGAACCACGTCGCCGCGACCAGCGCCGCCGTCGCCGCCCCCCACGCCACCAGCAGAATCGAAGGTGCGGACTTGCCCAGCAGGGTCGCCGCCGGATAAGTTGTCAGGAACGCCAGCGGGATAACGTAGGTCAATGCCCAGCGCAACCGCGGATGGTAGATGTCCACCGGGTAGCGCCCCGCCTCGAAGACGTTCCAGAACACCATCTCGATGTTGGCGATCCGGGTCAGCCAGAACGCCAGCGTCGCCAGAATCAGCCAGATCGAGTAAATGATCGTCGCCCCGGCCGCGAGCATCAGGACGAACCCCGCCGCCGCCCCCGCCGCCACCCCGGTTCCCAGCTTGAACCCGGCGACTCCGATCAGGATCAGACCGGCGACGACATCCGCCCCGCGCCACAGAACCACCTGCCGGATGCTGGCGTAGAACTGCGCGTTGACCGGCTTGAGCAGGACGAAATCCAGCGACCCGGATCGGATGTCCTCCATGATAAGCCGCATGTTCGGGGCAATGACCAGGCCGATGATCCCGCTCATCATCCGGAATACCCCCATCAACGTCAGAACCTGCCACGCCGTCCAACCTGCGATTGAGGTCGTGTTCGAAAAGATGATCCAGACTCCGATCAACTCCGCCGCAAGCTGGAGGAGCGCCAGGACCGAGTGCAGAATGAAATCCGCGCGGTACGCGGCGTCATTCTGGAAGCTGACGCGCACGAAGATCGGGATCAGTCGCAGGTGGCGCAACATGTCCGGTATTGTCCGGAATCCGCGCCCTCGGAGCAACGCGACCTCTGCCGCCACCCCGGCGCTGCGCCACGTTGATGTCCGGCCCGCCTTCCTGCACAATCCCTCCGTGGGCGTGACGGAGACTATCACGGTGGGGCAGGTGGGCGACACGGATCGGACCGAGAATATCCTTCAGCGCGGGCACTCGGTCCTGCGGCGTGAGGCCGAGGCGATCCTCGACGCCGACGCCCGGCTTGACAACGCGTTCGTCAAAGCGGTCGAGATGATTCTTGACGCAACCGGGCGCGTCGGCGTGACCGGGATGGGCAAGGCCGGTCTGATCGGCAACAAGATTCAGGCGACGCTGGCGAGCACGGGGACGCTTTCCTACCGGATTCACCCCGTCGAGGCGCTCCACGGCGACTTGGGCATGATCCACGGCGACGATGTGATCCTGGCGCTGTCGAAAAGCGGCGGGTCCGAGCTTTCGGGTCTTTTGCCCGTGTTACGCGGGCAGGGCTGCCGGATCATCCTGCTGACCGCCCGGCTGGACTCGATGTGCGCCAGGCATGCGGACGTGGTGCTCGACATCGGGCAGACACCGGAGGCGTGTCCGCTCGGACTGGCGCCCAGCTCATCCGGCGCGGCGATGCTGGCGCTGGGCGACGCCTTGGCGCTGACGGTGATGGAAGTCCGCCGGTTCACGCCGGAGCAGTACGCGCGGAATCATCCCGGCGGCGCGCTCGGGCGCCTGTTGATGCGGGCCCGGGAGGTCATGCGCACCGGTCCGAACTGTCCGATCGTCTCGGAGGCGGCGACCCTGGAGGACTGTTACCGGGCGATCCTCGCGGCGCCGAAGCGGGCCGGGGCGGCCTGCGTCGTCGATCCCGCCGGCCGCCTCGTCGGCATCGTCACCCACGGCGACTTTTTCCGCCTCTTCTCCCGCGCGGAACCACTGTCGGCGCTGAAGGTGGCGGACGTCATGACGCGAAACCCGAAGCGCGTAGGAGAAGATGAACCGGCGGTTGAGGCCCTGCGGATCATGCAGCAATATGCGATCGACGACCTGCCCGTCGTCGATGCCGCCGACGGCGCAACCGGTTTGATCGACATTCAGGATCTCATCGCCCGCGGATTCGTCACCTGAACCTCATGCTCCTGTCGATTGTCATCCCCGTGTTCAATGAGGTGAAGACGCTCGAAGCGATCCTCGAGCGTGTGCTTTCGATCAACGTCGGACTGGACCGCCAGATTATTCTCGTGGACGACGGCAGCACAGACGGAACACGGGAGCTTTATCCGAAAATTCAGGCCCGCTGGCCCGGTCAGCGGTTCGACATCCGCCTTCAGGAGCGCAACCAGGGCAAGGGCGCCGCCCTGCGCGAGGGGTTCCGCCTCGCCCAAGGCGACATTGTGCTCATCCAGGACGCCGACCTCGAGTACGATCCGGCGGATTACCCGGCGCTGCTCGAGCCGATCCTCGAGGGCAAGGCCGACGTCGTTTTCGGCTCGCGCTTCGTCGGCAGCAAGGCGCACCGGGTTCTGTATTTCTGGCACTACATCGGCAACCGGTTCCTGACGCTCTTCTCGAACATGATGACGAACCTCAACCTCACCGACATGGAGACCTGTTACAAGGTTTTCCGGAAGGAAGTCGTCGCGGGGTTGTCCCTGCGCAGCAACCGGTTCACGATCGAACCGGAACTGACGGCGAAGATCGCTCGCGGCCGCTGGCGCATTTACGAGGTCGGCATCAGCTACTCCGGACGGACCTACGCCGAGGGGAAGAAGATCGGCTGGCGTGACGCGGTCACAGCGATGATCGCCATCGTGCGCTTCCGTTTCTTCAATTGAGGTGCGGGTGCGGTCGTCCTGCCGCCGGCTGCAGTGCGGAGCGAAGGTTTGTCCGCTGATTACAGGATCTTTCTCGGGGGGCTGGCCGCAGCCGGGATCATCGTGCTGACGGTGAGCCTCGCCCACCGCGCCGCGTTGCGGCTTGCTCCGCGCAGCGGACCAGTCTTGCGTCTTGCTGCGGCCGCGATCGTCTCCTGCTGGCTGATGATGACGCTGGGTTCGGCGTTGCTCAGCCTCGGCGCGTTCCGGATCGAGGTCGTCCTGCTGGTTCTCGTTCTGATCCGGGCCGGATTTCTGCTTTCTCGCTCGCCCCGGCCTCCGGACGTTTCCCTCTCGACGGACGTCGCCGCCGCTTTCAGGGGAATCACGCGCGGCATGCGCGGGCCGCTGGCGGGAGTTGCGATCGCCTCGCTGGCGATCGTCGCGGTCCGCGTTCTGCGTGGACTCGTCGCGCCGCCGCTGGCGTGGGACGCCCTCACGTATCATCTGTTCAAGGCCGGGCGCTGGGTTCAAACCGGGCACTGGGCACACGAAATCGCCCCCGATGCGTGGGGGTATTATGCGTACTACCCTCCGGGCGGCGACCTGCTCTGGGCGGTGGCGATGCTTCCTCTGAGGTCGGACTTGCTGCTGGCGCCCGCCGGAGCGGCGAT